>JAUXAU010000046.1 GCA_030619765.1 Thermoplasmatota archaeon | reverse complement strand
CTACTTCGATGAATTAGGTCTACTTAGTTTATATCAGCAGTGGTGTGGATATGTTAAGTTTTCCTGAACCGCCGTATGCGTGGCCCGCATGTACGGTGGTGTGGGAGGTGGAACTCGTGAGGGTTCTGCCTACCCGATCTTCCATATTCTTGTTGTGGAAATGAAATCAGCCCACCAACAATAACTGGTTTTGTTATAGATGTTGCAATAAAATTTCATGGAAAACATTTAAGCCTAAGTACCTTATTTATTATATACCAAATATTTATTTGGGGAGGAATAAAAATGAAAAAGAAAATAGTTGGAATTATTATTTGTACGCTGTTGATTACAACTGTTTTACCAGCAGTAGGGACAATGACCGAAAAAGAAATTCCAACAAGTGCTAATCTATTTTGTAGTAATTCTAAAAGTACCATTGAAGAATCAAATACCGAAATTCGAAATATAATGCTGACCGGTTATTGGAATCCAACTGGTCAAATGATTGCCCCATTTAGCAACGATACGTATTTGAATCCTGGTGGATGGAAGGGTGCCAATTGGGAAGGCAGGGGTTTTAATATCTATTCTTTCTTTCCAAATCCGGGGCCATATAACGGTACGTTTGAAGTCGATTACCAAGACACATGGGAAGATTTTTGGAATATCACCGAGGAAATTAAACCGATTGCAATAATAAGTTTTGGTGCTGGTGCTGGACCTTGGGAAATTGAATATAATGCAAGAAACCTCAACAATTGGGTACCTGATAATAAACCACCCTATCAACCTACACCCTGTCCACCAGATCATACGAAACCTACAGATTATGTTCGTCATTCTACACTTCCTGTCCAATCAATTGCAGATGCAGTGAACAACCAGACAACTGTTACAGCATGGATTGATTGGAGCGGGAACCCCGGTGCATATCTATGTGAATATATGGCATATCTCGGAATGTGGTATCAAGAACTTCATAACAATACACGCAATCCATATTATTGTTCGGCATCGGGATTTATACATGTGAATTCTGCTGTAGCACTTGGAGATGCTATGGAGGCAACGAATGTCACAATTCGGGAAGTGATAAAATATCTCACTAGTTTTAATTATCCACCAGATACACCAACGATAACTGGTCCAACTCGTGGCAAAGCAGGTGTAGAATATACCTTTTGTGTTATCAATGCTACAGATCCCGATGGAGATGATCTTTGGGCTAATTTTAGTTGGGGAGATGGTAGTTACAGCGGTTGGATAGGTCCCTATGCGTCTGGAGAGGATATATGTGCATCACATACTTGGGAGAGAGGAAATTATGAAATTAAGGCAAAACTCAAGGATGAATGGGGATTAGAAAGCGATTGGTCCCCTTCATTACCTATCACTATGCCTAAAAACAAACCATTCAATTTCAACTTTAATCTGCTGAGTTGGATGTTTGAACGGTTCCCAAATGCATTCCCAGTATTCAGACACATGCTGGGATTATAGAACAAAACCTTCTCTTCTTTTCTTTTTGTAACAGATGTTGCAATAAAAATATTGGAAAAGATATTTAAATGAGATAATTATATCTTATATAGGAAATTTTTAATTAAGGGAGGAATAAAAATGAAAAAGACAATAGTTGGAATTATTATTTGTACGCTGTTGATTGCTGCTGCTGTGTTACCTGTAGCAGGGACTGAGAATTATAATACAACTAAACTGGAAAACCATTTCCTTGGTACTACTGAGCAAGGTTCTACTACTTCCGATGGTGATTGGTGGCCTATGTTTCGTCACGATCCGGGAAATACTGGATGTTCTTCATCATTAGCACCAAACATGAACCAATTAAGTTGGCAGCAAAATATCGGAGATGATATTTATTCAGGTGTACCTATTGTTGTTGACGATAAACTATACATTAGCACAAATTGGTATTATGATACCATAGAACCACCTTCTCCACCCGAAATGACGAAAACACTCATTCCTGAGAAAAAACCATCTTTGTTCAAAATACTAGAAGATACAACAGCTCAAAAAGAGGAATATTTCGGAGGGGTTTATTGTTTAAATGCCGACACTGGAGCACCATTATGGAATTATCAAATGTTCGCACCAAATGATCCAGCTGTAATTGATGGCAAAGTCTATGTAACAGACTTTGGTATTTACTCTTATTACAGTTCGCTTTATTGCCTGGATGCCTCAACAGGTTCGAAGATTTGGCAAAAACCTATGAATGACTGGGTGGTCTCATCAACAATAGTTGCTGATGATAAAATCTATCTCGGCTGTCTTGATTATTACAGCCTCTCAGGAACATTAGAATGTCTTGATCTTAATGGCAATGACATATGGACTTATACATTGCCACCTAATGAATCAATATGGTTTACTTCTCCAGCGGTTTGTGATGGAAGAGTCTATTTTATTGGTATGGACATATATTCTTACTATTTTAGTACATTGTATTGTTTAGACGCAGGAACAGGTCAATATTTATGGTCTCAACCTTTATTCTCATGGTGGTTTTATGGTTTTGGTTCTTCTTCACCTGTTTGTAACGATGGTAAAGTCTATGTATCTGACTTGGATATTTACAGTTATTTCGGGTATCTTAAATGTTTTGATGCTGTAACTGGTAGTCAACTGTGGTCATATAATATCGGATGGTCTTTTTCAACTCCAGCAGTCTGTGATGATAGTGTCTTCGCCACTGCTTTTGATTTGTATTCCTATTATAGCTGGATCTATCGGATAGATGTAACAACTGGGGCTTTAATATGGAAAGCTCCATTACCTATATCAGGGTATTTCTTATCCTCTGGTTCTCCTGTAGTTGCTGATAACAAGATCTATGTTTCCCCTTCAGGTTATTACTATTCTTCAAATGAACTCTACTGCTTGGATGCAGATGATGGAGGCCTTATTTGGAGCTACACATTCGATTATCCGACGCTATCCTCTCCATCTATAGCTGATGGACGAGTTTATATGGCCGATTGGATGGGAAATATTTATGCATTTGGCTATCGGAATGAGCCGCCAAGTACGCCATATATTAATGGTCCTCCAAATGGTAAAGCTGGTAAACCTTATGATTATACTTTCAAATCAACTGATCCCGACGGAGATGACGTATATTACTTTATCTATTGGGGAGACGGAACAATGGAAACATGGAATGGTCCAAATCCCTCTGGCGAGGAAATAACCCTAAGTCATACCTGGGATGAAAAAGGAACATACAATATCAGTGCGAAAGCTAAAGATATTTATAACAGTGAAAGCGACTGGGGAATACTGGAGGTAACGATGCCTCTAAATAAAATTTTAGCCGACTCAACCATAGTTCAAATATTTGAAAAGCTGGCACAACGGTTTCCATTATTGGCAAGAATTTTTTATTTCATTCGCCCCTGTGGAAATATTTTTTTAGTATAGGAGAGTTGAAAATGAAATTTATCATTAATAGGAAATTTGCAGTTCAACTAATGTCCATTGTTTGTGTAACTTTAATTGTCATACCTGTTTGTAATGCAGGGATAAAAACTGGAGATGCTAGAGCGGAGAGTGAAAAAAAGTTTTTAGACATTGAGGAAAAAATTGAAAGTTTTAAGTCAACTAACGGAGGGACAGAATACTGGGCGTTACTTGTTGCGGTCGGTGTTTATTATAATCATCCTGAAGCAAATCGTCCTTCAATGCTTGAAGCGGTGGATAACCTCCATGATGTACTTCTTAGTTCGCTACTATGGGATGAAGATCATATCCATGTGCTTAAAGGGGAGGAGGCTACTGGACGAAATCTTATCAGAGAACTCATTTGGTTAATTAGAAATGAAGATAAGAATGATATGTCACTTGTGTATATAACAACACATGGTGGACCTATGAAAAACGAAGAGGGTGCATTTGTGGATCTTCCACCTAAAGATGAAGCTGATGGAGCAGACGAATGCCTTATTATGTATCATGGCTTTGAAAAATGGTACGCGCTTATATGGGATGATCTATTGAACTTTTTCCTTAGTTTATTGCAATCAAATGGGGTTTGTCTTATTGTAGACAGTTGTTATAGTGGCGGTTTTAATGATGATCCGATGTTTACTGGGATTCTACCTGAGAAGTATACTGCTGAATCATTTTCACAAGGTTTTGTTGAAGACTTTGGATCTCAGGGTAGAGTAGTGTTAATGTCGTGTGAGGAAGATACACTTTCTTATGGGTCATTTTTTTCCGAATGTTTAACAAATGGATTCTGGGGGGCAGCTGATTTCTTTGGTAACCGTGACGGAGTAAACTCTGCAGAAGAAGCATTCAATTATGCTGAACCATTAGTTAGACTTTTCACAGGTGGAGAGCAATGTCCTACAATGCTCGACCTTTATCCGGGGGAATTTACAGTGACTTTATCCTAGTATTAGAAACTGGAGATGGGTCTGACTAACGGGTCAAGATTACTCGACTAATATGTTAGATCCTCTTTGTTTACTCTTTGATTGTTTATTCCACTGATTTCTCTATAAACTTTATATCTTTATATGTGTGAATACATTAACATATTACATAGGGAGGAATAAAAATGAAAAAGAATATTATGAGAAAGGCAGGAATTCTGCTTATCGCAGCATTTTTCGTTATATCTTCATCAGCTGTGATAGCAGATACGGCGGAAAAAACACCATTTGCGACAACTGAATCGTCTGCAATGCTTGGTAACCTAGGTAATTTATCAAGATATGAAGAAGAAATTAGTTATTATAACCCTAATACTCTTATCAATATTATTGGCATTTCAGGTGGCACACCACCATACTATTGGATGTCTGCCATAAGATTAACTCAGGATGAACTTGCACCCTATGTAGGTTGGAACCTAACGAAGGTGATAGTTGCCCTTAGCTGTGATGATGGACAATCTGAAGTTTGGGCAAGACTTGTTATTTATGGAGAAGGAACGCCTACATACCCTGGAAGTATCATATTGGAGCAAACAGACCTCTTTTTTGATGAAACTGGATTCCATACCATAGAGCTTAATGAATCCATTGCAATTGATGACCACGGTGAAATATGGATTGCAATTGAATGGGAACAAACTGAAGAAAGTGCGTTCATACCATTTACTGATGACGGACCTGCAGTTGATGGAAAAGGAGACTGGGTCAGCCTGGACGGAGGAGCTACTTGGAGTGAACTCCAAGAATTTGGAGACCCCCCCTTTGACTACAATTGGGCCATGGGTGCGATCGTAAAAGGCGATAATCTACCACCAAATGTACCAATAATAACAGGTCCAAACTATGGAAGACCAGGCGTATATTATACTTTCTGCATTGAATGTGTTGATCCTGAAGGAGATCATCTATACTGTTTCTGGGATTGGGATGATGGGACGATCACCCAGTGGATTGGTCCATATGCATCTGGTGAGACAATATGTTTATCACATGCATGGTCTAAAGAAGGTATGTATACCATTAGAGTCAAACTCAAAGATGTACATGGTGCTGAAAGCGACTGGGCGACACATGTAATTATTATAGAGGCTGAACCTCCTGAATTGACAATAATATCACCAAAACCTGGAATATATGTCAATAATCAGAAAATTATTCCATTTGTTGTTACAATAATATTTGGTAAAATTACAATCTCAGCAAATGCTACTGACTCAGTATCAGGTATGAGTCATGTAGATTTTTACATCGATGATGTTTTTAAATTAAATTGCACTACTTTTCCATACAGCTGGAATTGGTCTGAAAGAGTGTTCTTTAGACATAAGATAAAGGTAGCAGCATACGATAATGCTGGTAACAATGTTACTGAGGAAATGAAGCTGTGGAAGTTCTTCTGAACCTTTGGTTCTCGGCTTTGTACCCAAAGTCAGAATTTTGACCCTAAAGTCTAAAACAACAGGAGAAATATTTTTTACAATAATTTACTGCCAATTTGGTTTTAGCTAGAAGAATCCGTAATTAAGAATATACCAACGTGGAATTGAAATCAGCCCACTAGCCTTTTGTTACAGATGTTGCAATAAAAATAATAAGAAAGTTATTTAAATATAACTATTATATCTTATACAGGATAATTTTTATTATTGGGAGGAATGAAAAAATGAAAAAGGAAATATTATGTATTTTTGTATGTATGCTGTTGATTGCAGTTGCATTTCCTATAGTTGGGTTAGCAGAAGATAATGAAAATAAAAATGGTACAAGTACAGTAGATAAAGAATGCGGATCGTTAATCGTAACATTGGAGTCAGAGCCTTATACAATCACTTTTGCTGATGAAAAAAACGAAATCAATATGGTAGGATATGGTTCAATTTTGGTTCCTGGGAATCCGAAGCTTCCATCAAAAACATTCAATATAGGGGTTCCCCCTGGTACAGAAGTTGTCTCGGTTGATTTAATCAGTGAAAATCATGAGGTTTTACCAGGGAGTTATAATATTATACCTGCCCCTCCAGTTTCCAACGGTGTTGATATAGTGAAATATGGGATAAATGAGGAAATATATTCATCATCAGATCCTTATCCAACTACTATGTTTGAGCATTTAGGCATGGGTCATCTGAGGAAATACAGCTTTGCAAGGGTTAGATTTTCCCCTATATCGTATTTCCCAATATCTGGAAAACTGATGGTTTACAAAGATATAACCCTTAAAATTGAATATAGGATCGTTAAAGAACTATCTGATGAACTATTAGCGGATACGGTGATGGATGGTATTGCATCTGAGATTATTGTAAATTACCCATCGATATGTCAATCTTATATTCCTCCTTCACCATTTCATCCTCTAGAATCCTATGATTATGTAATAATTACTACGAGTTCGTTAGAAAGTTCACTTACCTTCTTAAAAAACTGGAAAGAATTAATAGGATATTCAGTAAAAGTTGTAAGTACATCTTGGATTTCTTCTAACTATGCTGGTTCGGATTTGGAGGAGAAAATCAGAAACTTTCTCATTGATAAGTATGCCGAATGGGGTATAGAATATGTTCTGATTGCTGGAAGCCATTCTGCTATCCCTATGAGATACTGTTATCCAGATAAAGACAATCACAATGAAGATGGTAAAACTCCAACAGATTATTATTATGCTGATCTCACTGGGAATTGGGACAGCGATGGTGATAACTATTATGGTGAACGATATGATGATTCTCCTAATTTTAATGCTGAGATATGGGTAGGGAGAATACCAGTTGACACTCCAAATATAGTAGAAAATATCTGTCAAAAAACCATTGACTTCGAACAGGATAATGGTGCATGGAAGAATAAAGCATTGACGTGTGGAGCGATTCTTAATTTTGCAAACGAGGATCACTCCGCTTGGGAAAGAACAGATGATGCAACACTGATGGAGGAACTATGGAACGATGTTTACAACCCTAATGGCTACTCTCGAACCACTATGTATGAAAAAGCTGGATTGTCACCTTCTTTTTACCCATGTGATTACCCTTTAACATCTAGTAATGTTTTAACATATTGGCCAAATGGATATGGATTAGTCAATTTGGGTGGCCATGGATACGAGACTACTGTAAGTAGAAAATGGTGGGATCATGATGATGGTGATGGTGTCCCAGAGAGCGCTGAAATGAGCTGGCAGAACTATCTCTCATCATCTGATAATACCAATTTAAATGACAACAAACCCTCTATTGTATTTTCCTGTGGATGCCTCAATGCATACCCAGAAAATTCAAACAATCTCGGAAAGTCACTTCTGGTAAACGGATCCGTTGCCTATGTTGGGTCGACACGATTGTCATATTATACCATTGGGTGGGATGATGAAAGCTATGGTGGCAATGCGGCTATTGAATATTATTTCTTTAAATACCTTGTAGCTCAGAGTCAGACATGTGCTGAGGCACTGTATAATTCTAAACTATATTACCTAAACAATTTCGATTGGTGGGGATGGCCGATTTATCAAAACTTGTATGATTTCTGTTTATACGGTGACCCAGCTTTGTCCTTAACAGTACATACAGGGTTTTCTCCTCCAGATACTCCTAATAAGCCCTCTGGTCCAACATCTGGAAAACCAGGAGTGGAATATTCTTATACAACTAGTACGTCCGATCCTGACGGTCATCAAGTATACTATAAGTGGAGTTGGGGGGATGGAGGCTATACCAGTTGGCTGGGTCCATTTGATTCTGGTGTAACTGTTGAAGCAAGTCATGAATGGGATACAGGCGGTGAATATGAGGTTAAAGTAAAAGCTAAGGATATCATTGGTTCTGAAAGCGACTGGTCAGAGGCTTTAGTTATGACAATTGAGAATGAACCACCAAATACGCCAATGATATCTGGTCCAACATCTGGAAAACCAGGAGTTTCATATGTTTATTCTGCATCTTCTACAGATCCAGATGGAGATCAAGTATATTACTGGTTTGACTGGGGAGATGGCACGAACTATGGTTGGATAGGACCCTATGATTCTGGGACTGAAGTAAGTGGATCACATGTATGGGGTGAACAGGGAACATATATTGTCAAAGTGAAAGCTAAAGACATCAATGATGAAGAGAGCGAATGGGCAACACTTGAAGTCACCATGCCGATGAACCAGAACCAGCAATTAGGTAATATGTGGTTCCTACAGTTTTTAGAACGACATCCACGGATGTTTCCAATTTTACGATATCTGCTAGGGATTTAAAATCAACTTAACCTTTCTCTCATTCTTTTTTAGTTTGTAATTCTGTTCAATTGAAATCAGCACTTCTATCCAGAGGGTTTTGTTAAAGATATGGAGTAAAAGTATTATGCGAAACATTTAAATTTAATTGTTTATTTACAATTATATATAAAAAAAAATTTATAGGGAGGTAACTTTATGAGTCAAAGGACGGTAATATATAAAATATATGTTTTAGGAGTTGCATTTCTATTTATCGCAACAACAGGTATCTCTGTTTTTGATGGAAAAAACCAAATCAACACTCTCGATAAGAATTCTTTTAAAATACAAAATCCAAATACAGATGTCATGATTAACTCAACTTCAGTTAATGTGCATGATGAAAATGGATACGTGGTTCGTGGTTCTAAAGCTGAATATATCGATCAGGAGCAGACATTGGAGAGTGGGTCTGGGTTAAACATTAATTATGGACAATATGTTGCTCAATCGTTTAAGCCAAGTGTCCCAAGACTTTCAAAAGTCTATCTTAAGCTTTTCCTGTATAACGGTGTTCCTAATTATGATTTGGAATTTAGTGTCAGAGAAGGACTTAGTAGTTCTAACTTGGTGACAGTATATAAAGTCGGTAGTGAGGTGATAAACGGCTGGAATGAATTTGAATTTCCTGATCTGCAGGTTCAGGTAGATCAGACATATTATCTTGTCTGTGAGGGTGATGGCGGACAGGGTAACGATCCGATTTATTGCTGGTATATCCAGGATGGTAACCCGTATGGTCGTGGATTGGCATGGGTTTATAGTTACGGGAGTTGGCATTCAATAGGTGATATTGATTGTTGTTTTAAGACTGTTTATACCAATGATCCGCCAAATCTACCCAGTAATCCTGACCCATATGATGGGGAAATTGAAGTAGATCTTGGTGCTGACTTAAGTTGGACTTGTAGTGACCCAGATCCAGGTGATATCCTTACTTTTGATGTATATTTCGAAGCAAATGATCCAACGCCAGATGTGTTAGTTTCTGATGATCAATCTGGAACCTCTTTTGATCCTGGTGTTATGGATAGTGGTACAACCTATTACTGGCAGATCATTGCAGAAGACAATTATGGTGCGACAAAATCTGGTCCTGTTTGGAGTTTCACAACAATTGTGAATGAGCCTCCAAATACGCCAATGATATATGGTAAAACAAATGGAAAAGCAGGAGTTTCATATGTTTATTCTGCATCTTCTACAGATCCAGATGGAGATCAAGTATATTACTGGTTTGATTGGGGAGATGGTACGAACAGCAGTTGGGTTGGCCCCTATGATTCTGGGGCTACAGCAAGTGAATCACATATATGGAGTGAACAGGGAACATATATTATCAAAGTGAAAGCTAAAGACACCAATGATGAAGAGAGTACATGGGCGACATTGGAGGTCACTATGCCGATGAACCAACAATCGCATAACTATTGGTTCTTTCAGTTCTTACAGAATCATCCACGGACTTTTCCAATTCTAAGGCAGTTGCTTGGATTATAACTAAGTATGTGGTCCATACTTAGCAGCTATAGAATATATCTTTTTTTAAAATATATTGTTTATTTTGATTAACTGCAGCTAGCTAATTAGCGTTTCAATTATAATGTATATAAAAACAAAAAAAATAATAACTGCTACTTTTATTTCGGTTCGTTATCTATTGTGTTCTGCTACAATGATAAATAGACTAGCTCATCCTTCACTTCTGTACAATGGATGAATAAATTAATAGATAACAGAGTTACAATACTGGGGGAGATCTAATGGCTGAAGAGAAGAAATCAATTCGAAAGAAGATCATGGCATCTAAAGAGATGAAACAGATCATGGCTGATTATTTTTATGAATTAGATTCTGCTGCAAAGAGCAGTAATAAGAAGGTTGCTTGGTGTTCGAGTGTAGGCCCTGCTGAAATTTTAAGGAGTCTAGGTTTTTATGTTCATTTCCCAGAAAACCATGGTGCCATGCTAGGTGCCACTAGGATGGCCACTGATCTCATTCCCTATGCCAATGCAATAGGCTATTCACCTGAGATCTGTTCATATCTGACCTCAGATGTTGGTGCATATTTGAAGAAGATCACACCACTTTCACGAGCCTATGAGGGAATTGAAAACATACCAAAACCTGATGTGTTGGTTTTTAACACAAACCAGTGTAGAGACGTTCAGGACTGGTTTGGATGGTTTGCTAATGAGTTTAATGCTCCGTTGATTGGTGTTTATACCCATAGAGGTGTTAAAGACGTTGCAGAGATGCATGTTCAATCAATAGCAGCCCAGATGCAAGAGATGGTTGAACCTTTGGAGAAGATCTCGGGTAATACATTTGATATGAATGAGCTTAAAAGGGTATTATCTCTCTCACGTGAGTGTTCTAACCTCTGGAAAAAGGTGTTAGACACAGCTGCTGCCACACCCTCTCCTTTGACATTCTTTGATGGGACCATACACATGGGTCCTGCAGTAGTCCTGAGAGGAACGCAACAGGCAGTTGATTACTATAAGATATTACTCGCAGAGTTGGAAGAAAGAGTTAAAAACCATGAAGGTGCAGTAGACGATGAGCGTTTCAGGCTTTATTGGGAGGGTATGCCTATCTGGGGTAGACTAAGAGATCATTCTGAGTTATTTGCCAGTCAGAAGGCATGCGTGGTCGCATCCACCTACTGTAACAGTTGGATATTCTCTGCTTTTGATGATGCAGAACCCTTTACAAGCATGGCTAAAGCATACACAGAATTGTTTATCGTACGGTCAGATGAGACTAAAGAGAAATACATGAAGAAGATGATAGATTTCTTCAAAATTGACGGTGTGGTCTATCACGATGCGAAGACCTGTCCAAACAATTCCAATAGTCGTTATGGTATGCCGCAACGCCTTGAGGAGGAGACTGGTGTACCAAGCCTGATTATTAACGGAGATTTGAATGATCTACGATGCCTCTCCGATGAGCAGGCCAAAACAAATGTCGAGGCTTTTATAGAACAACTTGAGGAGAAGAAGTGATATGTTGGACGCGTTATATAAACCTAAATCAGTGGCAATCATTGGTGCATCTACAAAGGAATTTTCGATAGGTAATAGGATAATCAAGAACCTTTTGGATTTTGGATTTAAAGGTTCGGTATACCCGATAAACCCAAAGGCAGATGAGGTTCGGGGCATTAGGGCCTATAATTCGATTTTGGATGTTCCAAGTGAGATTGATCTTGCCCACGTTATTATTCCAAATAAATTTGTGCCTCAGGCAGTTGAAGATTGTGGAAAAAAAGGAGTGAAGGTAGCCATTATAAATTCTGCAGGCTTCAAGGAGATTGGCGGAGAAGGGATACTGCTAGAAGAGCAAGTCGTAGAGAAAGCTAAGGAATATAACGTTCGTGTTTTTGGGCCTAACTGTCAAGGAATCATCAACACCAATCCTGAAGTAAGAGCTTATTGCAACTTCACCTTTACAAAACCAGAAACAGGATGTATATCAATTATCGCTCAAAGTGGTGGTGTGGGGGAGGTAATCAACCAACGTTTTTCTGAACTAGGTGTCGGAATACGAATGTATGCCTCTAATGGGAATGCTTGTGATATTTCAATTCCAGAGATCATTAGATATTGGGGTGACGATGAACAAACGCGGGTAATTGTAGTTCATGTCGAGAATCTTTCCAACCCAAAAGAGTTTATGGAGGCTGCAAAGGAGACAGCAGTAAAGAAACCGATCCTAGGTATGAAAACAGGGCGAACAAAAGAAGGCGCAAAAGCTGTGTCTTCGCATACCGGTGGCTTAGCTAAAGTAGATATTGCTACAGAACTTATTTTTAAGAAATGTGGAATTGTTACTTTTAGAGATCAGGAAGAGTTATGTCAAGCTGCGGTAGCCTTTACAAGTCAGCCTATTCCCAAGGGTAAGAGGGTAGGTATAATAACAAATACGGGTGGGCCAGCAATCATTGCTACAGATGAGCTAGTGGAGGCAGGACTGGAGATGCCGCAACTTTCTAGCAATGCAAAAAAAATTCTGAAGGAAAAGTTATATTCAGC
Source organism: Thermoplasmatota archaeon (assembly GCA_030619765.1). Taxonomy (GTDB): domain Archaea; phylum Thermoplasmatota; class E2; order DHVEG-1; family DHVEG-1; genus JAGLML01. Next base: position 15,063 of record JAUXAU010000046.1, on the reverse strand, counting down.
AGCTTCAGTTAATAACCCTGTTGATGTGCTTGCAACAGGAAGAAGAGAACATTTCAGAGCAGCATTGGATGTACTCATGAACGAGCCACAGATTGATAGTATATTTATCAACTTTGTAACACCATTCTTTGTGGATACCGACGTGATATCACAAGAGATTGTCGAAGTAAATAAAGCCCACAAAAAACCTATTATCTGTAATCTTATGACTGATAAAAGACAGTGGACCAAAACTATAAGCATATTGAAAAATGGTGGTGTACCATGTTACAGTCTCCCAGAAACCGCTGCACGTGCGCTTATTGCAATGATACAATATAGTGATTTAAAAGCGCGTGAAATCGGTGAGATTAGTATATTTAATGATGTTAATAGGGAAAAAGCAAAGAGTATAATTCAAGAAGCAAAGAATGAAGGGAGTGATTTCCTCTCTGCAGAGAAAGTGAATAACCTGCTTGCATCATACAATATTCCTATAGCAAAGTGGGGATTGGTAAATAACAGTGGCGAAGCACTCAAGGCAGCACGTAAGATAGGGTTCCCTGTTGTAGTTAAGGTCGATGCCGAAAGCATTGTGCATAAAAGCGATGTTGGTGGTATTGCACTAAATCTTGGGGAAAAAGAAGTAGAATCAACTGTTAAAGACATGGAAGGAAAATTCACTGCCGAAAAACCACGCTTTTTTGTCCAAGAATTCTTATCTGGTGGGAAAGAACTCATTATAGGGGCAAAGGCTGAGAAAGATCTTGGACATCTAATATTGTTTGGAATTGGAGGCATCTATGTCGAGATTCTCAAGGATGTAGCATTTGGCATCACACCAATCACAGCATTAGAAGCAAAGGAGATGTTTTCCACTATCAAATCCTATCCGCTTCTATCTGGTTTTCGTGGTGAGAAGGGTGTCGATCAGGAAAAACTTATAGAGATTCTTCAACGTGTTTCCCAATTGGTCACAGAGCTGCCTATGATCCAAGAAATAGATCTGAATCCCATTATCGCATACGAGGATCGAGTTGTTGTTGTAGATGCTCGGATTAGAATCTAAGGAGAGTAGATATGGTCTGCTGGTTGAACCTAGGTCAAATACTTAAAGTAAATGCAAAAAAGTTCCCGAACACCATAGCCATTAAAGATAGAGAGAGAAGCTACACTTATCCTGAGTTAAACAGGAGAGTTAATAAGCTGTCTCACAGCCTTCTTTCTCTTGGATTAAAAAAAGGGGACAAGGTTGCAGTCCTCCTCGAGAACAGTATTGAGATTGTAGAGGTCTATCTAGCTACAGCAAAGACTGGACTTGTCGTCGTGCCCATAAACTTTCGTTTCGCAAACAAGGATATAGAGTACATAACAAATAACTCAGACGCCCAAGTGTTCATAGTACACGACGAGTTTACTCCAACGGTAGACTCAATAAAACTAAACTTGAAGAATATAGAGCTTGATAAATATATTGTTGTTGGAGGGGAGATAGAAAGATACAAGGGGTATGAGGAATTCATTCGAGGGTCCCCAGAGAACGAGCCCGAGGCTATTGTAGAGCCAAAGGACACATGGATTCTGCTTTATACATCTGGTACTACTGGGAGGCCAAAAGGGGTCGTACGTTCCCATGAATCATATATTTCGTTTTATCTTATTAATGCTGTTGACTTTGGGTTTAATGAACATGACATATGCCTTAATGTCATGCCGTTGTGCCATGTCAACTCCACCTTCTTTACCTTTACCTTTACATATATCGGTGGTTCCGTTTATATTCATCCAGCACGACACTTCAGGGCTGATGAGATACTGGAGATTATAGAGAAAGAAAAGATTACATTTATATCTCTAATTCCAACGCATTACAACCTTATACTAAATGTATCGGAAGAGGCAAAAAAGCACGATATAAGCTCCATAAGAAAGCTATTATGTTCCTCGGCTCCAGTGAGGAAGAGTATGAAAAAGGCGATTATGGATTTTTTCCCCGACGTCGACCTCTATGAAGGGTATGGTTCTACCGAGGCAGGTATAGTGACAGTGCTCAAGCCAGAGCATCAGCTTAGTAAACTTGGCTCTATAGGATTTGAATCATTAGGTACAGACTTTGTCAAGGTATTGGACGAGAATGGAAAAGAGGTTTGCGTAGGTGAGATAGGAGAACTCTACTCCCGCGGACCAATGATGTTTGAAAGGTATCACAAGATGCCTGAGAAGACCGCTAGCTCGTTTAGAGGGGAGTGGTTTAGCGCTGGTGATATGGCAAAGCGCGATGAGGATGGATTCTATTATATCGTAGACAGAAAAGACAATATGATCATAACTGGCGGTGAGCATTTTTATCCTAGCGAGGGCGAGGAAATTATAGGTAGCCACCCCAATGTCTTTGATGTCGCTATTATTGGCTTGCCAGATGAGAAGTGGGGTGAGAGAGTGACTGCTGTAGTTGTACCAAAAGGCAAGATCGATGAAAAAACTATCAAAGAATACTGTAAAGGCAAGATGGCTAGATTTAAGACCCCAAAGCAGGTTATATTTATCAAGGATGAAGAGATGCCTCGAACAAGTACTGGTAAAATCCTGCATCGTATACTTCGGGAACGTTTCACTAATGCGGAGGTTTAAACATGGATGAATATAGCTTTGGAATTATTGGTGTGGGACCTATTGGAAGCATCATAGCAGCACACCTTGCAAAGGCAGGACATAATGTCACCTTGGTAGATATCCTCAAAGATCATCTGGATGAAATAAAGAGGAGTGGGCTCACCCTTACTGGTTTCAAGGAGATGAACGTTTCTTTTCCTGGTGAGAACCTCTGCTACTCCATAGATGAGATTCGTGGGAAAAAGATAGATGTTATCTTTATCTCTGTCAAAGCATCTATTCTCTCTAAGGTTTTACCCGTGTTGAAAAAAGTTACAAGGCCAGGTACTACCTTTGTTAGCTTACAGAATGGATTGGATGCAGAGGATTTTATTGCAGATGTCTTTGGAAAGGAGAATACCCTGAGGATTGTGGTAAACTATGCTGGAAGTCTCATTGACAATGGAAAGGTGAAGATGTCGTTTTTTAATGCTCCGAACTATATTGGCATGATAAATCCTGCAGCTGAAGAAAAGGCTAAAACACTGGCAGAGGTCATCACTGCAGCAGATCTGGAGACTGCTTTCACTACGGAGATTAAGAAATATGAATGGGAGAAGACTATACTTAACACAGCCCTGAGTCCTGTCTGTGCCTTGACACGAAGGACAATGAAACAAATGATGGAATTTAAGGAAACCAGAGATCTTGTAGAAGCGATATTGCGCGAGGGAATAGAAGTCGCTGAGGCAAATGGTATCTACTTTGAGTCAGGTTTCTTGGAGCACTGTATAAGCTATTTAGATAAGGCAGGGCATCATAAGACTTCGATGCATGTGGATATAGAAAGAGGGAGTCCAACAGAGATAGGTTTCATCAATGATAAGATTGTAAAGTATGGAAAGCTCAAAGGTATACCAACACCTTATAACTCCACGATTGTCTCTCTTATCAGGGGATCTGAGCTTCCTGAATACAGGGCATGATATGAATGGTTTAGGATAGGGATTTTGTTGCATTATGTAATAATTGGGAATGGTGGCGCGGGAGTCAGTGCACTTCAAGCTATACGTGAGGTTGACAAAACATCTGATATTACTATTATCTCACGTGAACAGCATCCTGCTTACTCGCCATGTTCACTTCCTAATTTAATTGCAGGTGAGGTGGACAAGCCTACTATTTTTCGGTTTGATAAACAGTTCTATCATCGTCTTAATGCAAGGTTTATGAAGAACGCTGAGGCACTTGAAATAGTTCCTAAGGATAAAGAGGTGAAACTCGCTGATGGGGATCGTGTCAAGTTTGACAAGTTGCTTGTTGCTGCAGGTGCAAAACCTATCGCCCCAAAGGAGATCAAGGGGTTGGAGCTTAATGGTGTACATGTTATGGGTACGCTGGATTCTGCTCTTGGGATTTTAGCTCATATAAATCAAGGTGCCAGTCGTGTAGTGGTAGTAGGTGGTGGTTTTATGGGTGTTGAAACTGCTACCATGTTGAAGAAGAGGGGGATAGAAGTCAGTATTGTCGAGATGCTTCCCCGTATTCTATATAGGATGCTAGATCCTGATATGTCTGATGAGGTTGCAGAGATTCTTAAAAACCATGATATTAAGCTTGTGTTGAATGATACTGTGGAGAGTGTAAATGGTAAGAAAACGGTTACAAGTGTTTCTCTAGGTAAAAACACGTTGCGTTGTGATATGGTGGTACTAGCAATAGGTGTTACACCAAATGTCGATATTGTCAAGGGTTCTGGTATAGAAGTTAATCAAGGAGTCATTGTTGATTCGAAGATGCAGACAAACAAAAAGAACATTTATGCCGCTGGTGACATTGCAGAGGTACGAGAGCAGATTGAAGGTAAACAAGGATCATTTGCTATTTGGCCAAATGCAATAGAGCAGGGGCGGATCGCTGGTTTGAACATGACTGGTAGGCTTATTAAGTATGAGGGTGCAGAGGTTGTGAACGTTCTTGATGTGTTTGACACACCAGTTGTAGCTATGGGTCGTACATCTCTGGAGATTGGCAAGTGCAAGGTGATATCGCGTTTTACTCCTCATGCCTCTAAGAAGATTCTTTTGAAGAATAACAGGATGTTGGGACTTCAGTTTGTAGGTACTATAAGGAACGCTGGTACTTTTTACAGTCTTATGAAAAAGGGGTCAGATGTCAGCAGTGTTGAGGAGAGGCTATTGGATGATAATCTTGTTATTGCCCCTGATGCTGTTCCCCCTAAATAGAAGTATAACTAGTTGTTCTATTTCTTATTAATCTCTAGAAATCTTTCGGCCATCTCTTTCCGTCTTTTTTCTAGTTCTTCTGTCTCATCAAGGTATAGGATGGCATCTGTGGAACAGTATTTAACGCACATGGGGTCACCACCGCATAAATCGCATTTGATGATCTCATCATCTATAGTTGTTACAGCATTATATGGGCAGATTACTGCGCATAGTCTGCAGCCAATGCATTTGTCCTCATCTCTGATAACAACCCCATCTTCGATTTTGTATGCATTTTGATGGCAGAACTTTAGGCATACAGGATCTTCACATTGGAAACATACTATGGGGAACTCATATCTGTTGAATTCATCTCTGATTATATTAATGGCTGCTTTCTTTGGGTTGCATTCCCCAAATTTTGTCAGTGAGCAGGCAATAGAGCATTCTCTACATCCAGTACATTTCTCTGGGTAGACATAGAGGTATTTCACGTTAACGCCTCCAGTTCTTTGATACGTTCCTGTTTGACTTGTCCATCGTTATCCCATCCGCGTAGTTTATAGTATCTTGTGAGGAGGCTGTCGAATTCTTTTCTGTCAATGTGATGTCCTTTTGCTATTTTTAGAGGCATAGGATCGTCAAAATATCGCTTTGGTAGGGTATCATCTTTCCTTGATACTCCCTCACGGTTGTTGAACATTCTCTCGATGTCTATAACTCTCTTTCCAATCTCCTGTATATCTTTTTCTTTGAACTGCCAGCCTGAGGTACAGTGAATGAGTTTTTTCATCCATGTATAATCAACAAAATGAGGGCTGTTGAAGCCATGACATATGAACTTACATATGCCTAAACTGTCTATGGCAGCGAAGATGTTGTCTGAGAAGTATACAGTTTTTTCTTTTCCCTTATAGGATGTTGGGTCGCCAGGGACACCCTTGCCGTATATCCGATCTCTGACTTCCTGTGGTAGGCGGAGGAATATTTCAAGTGTTGGTCTGCTTCGGAGGTGATCTGCGCCTCTTGAAGATGTAGCTATACCCAATGCGAATGCTTTGATGTACCTGACATCGTGTGGGTCGCTTTGTGGTAGTCCTTTGACAGCGATGAGATAGTCCTCAGATGCCTTGCCAAATCGCTTGACGTTCCTTGTGCTCTCTGCTAGGATGTCTCCGAAGTCTTCTCTTCGAGATATTTTATAGAGTAATCTCTTTACGAGTTCGAAATCTCCAAAGTGAAGCTCTTCCCCAGTTATTTTCTTATCAATAATTCCCCTTTCGTAGAGTTCAAATGCCCAACCAAGAATGGTTCCAGATGAAGATATGTCTAAACCGAGCTCATTGCACATATTATTGAGTTCGATGACATGAGCTGTGTCTTCTATGCCAAGGTTTGCACCTAGGAGGCCAAGTGCTGTATACTCCGGTCCTTCTCCACCGAGTTTGTTTCTATGACGACAGTGGATAATACACGATGAGCAACCGATCATCTTATCTACAAAAGTCTCCACGACATCGGCATTTAAAGATTCTGACCAGGCGTTAAGCTGGCTGTTCTTTGTTCTAATAGCGCCAAGTGTATTGCTGACCTCATAGAGAAACGGAGTGCCTACAGTGCCCAGGATGGAAGATACCTTTGAATTCATGATATATTCTTTAAGCTGCTCAACAGTCTCAAGCATCATCTCTGGATGAGTAATCTCAATACCTTGTTTCCCCCTCGCTACAACCGCTTTTAAATGCTTTGAACCCATGACCGCACCTAGACCGCATCTTCCAGCAGCATTTTTCACTCCAGTTCTGACGCATGCGAATCTGACAAGGTTCTCACCAGCTACACCACAGACTGCAGCCTCTACCTGTCCTAGATCTTTTCTAAGGGTTTGTTGCACCTCTGTTGTGTCCATTCCCCAATAGTCATTTGCGTCTTTGATCTCGATCGTACCATCTGTTACATATAGGTAGGTTGGCTTCTTTGCTTTACCAAGGATAATGAGTCTGTCAAAACCTGCGTACCGTAATTCAGCAGCGAAGTAACCACCACAGTTAGAATCTCCCAGAATACCTGTTTCAGGTGATTTTGCTGAAACATTGAAACGACTGGAGTTTGGAACAAGAGTACCAGTTAGGAAACCTGTTCCAAAGATGAGAACATTGTCTGGTGAAAGTGGATCTATGCCTGGTTTTATCATCTTGTAGAGGTAGTAGCTGTTGAGTCCTCTACCTCCTAGAAACAGCTTCTTTAAAGAATCAGGGGTTTGTTTAATAAAAGTCTTTTTTTTAGATAAATCAATGATACCAAGTCTTCTATTAAACATCAAATCGCCAAGGATAAATAAACTCAGAATATCTTCACAGTATTATAAGTTTCCAGTGGATTTTTATTTTAATCCCAGTACTTCTTTATAACCGTTGATATCTAGAAAACCATGTCCGCTGACATTAAATGCAATTACTTTTTTTTCTCCAGTTCTCTTGCATTTCATAGCCTCATCTATTGCACAGGCTACGCTATATGCTGACTCTGGAGCAGGAATCCACCCCTCGGTTTGCATAAATGTCATTGCTCTGTCAAAAACATGTTTTTCATCAACGGGGTACGCTATTGTGTCAATGTATCCATGACGTCTTAATAAACTGATGATGGGTGAGCACCCATGATATCTGAGCCCGTCTCCTATTATGGGTTTAAACTCTTTTTTATGGCCTAATGTGTACATTTTAAGCTGAGGAGTAATTTCTGCGTAGTCAGCATAATCATATTTATATTTTCCTTGTAGGTTGGGTGCTGATTGAGATTGAGCTGCGATAAAACGAATTTGTTTGTCTTTGGTTAAAACATCTCCAACAAAGGGAAGGACAAAACCACCGAAATTACTCCCTCCACCGATACAGGAAATCATAATATCTGGATACATATCTATTTTCTCAAATTGTTTTTGTGTTTCTAATCCAATGATCGTTTGATGCATGAGTACATGATTAAGTACAGAACCAAGGGTGTATGCGGCATCTGGATGTTTTTGGGAATCCTCTAGGCCTTCTGATATGGCTATGGAAAGAGAGCCAGGATGCTTATTGTTTTTCTTGTACAATGATTTTCCTGCTTCAGTTTTGTTACTGGGAGATGCATAAACCTCTGCTCCTAGCATTTGCATGAAAGCTCTTCTATCATGTTTCCAATCATATACTGCTCTCACCCAATAAACCGTACATTTGAGCTCTGCTAAAGCACAAGCATATGCAAGAGCAGTACCCCATTGACCTGCACCTGTTTCAGTTGTAAGCCGTTTGATGCCTTGTTTTTTTGCATAATAGGCTTGAGCTAGCGCTGTATTTACCTTATGGCTCCCAGTGGGACTAAAAAATTCACTTTTATAGAAAAGTTTCGCAGGTGTATTAAGTTTTTTTTCTAGATTAGATGCCCGAAATAAAGGTCTAGGCCTTCCTGCTTTTATATATAATTCTAAAAGCTCCCTGGGAATATCTATCCAGTTTTGATCTGAGAATTCTTGTTCTAAACAAGCACCGATCATCAAATTTGGTAGATTTTTAGCTTGTTCTCCTCGTGGCGGAGGCAAGGGCTCAAGATTATTTGCAAGATCAGGTAGTATATTATACCACTTTGTTGGAATTTCATTAGGTAGAAGATTTATTTGTTTTTGCATATTTTGTCCTCCCAAAAGTGAGATTTTTTCACATTCTACTCTCATTTTAAATCCCCATAACAAAAACTCTAATTTAAATATTCTGGAATTGTTAGCCAGAGGTTACAAAAATATGGAAATCAAATGTTGACTATCATAAGAAATGAAATAGAAAAGCAAAGCAATCTACCAGACTGTATGATTTTGTCATTCAGACTTTGAACAAGTATGGTATGCTCTTTAAAAGTCAACCAAAGGGATATTCTAACGTAGAGATGAAATTAGTATAGAATTGAATTAGAAATGAAAAAGACACCAATTGTCTGACAATTCTGATGCCGAATACACATTTTATTTAAATACTTTATTATACTGAAACCTTTGGATTTATCTTATGACTCATGGGTGAAAAAAAGTTATTTTTTACCATTCTTTTTTAATTCCAAATAGCAACGTGGAAATGAAATCAGTACAACAATTATTGCCAATTTTGGCTTTAGCCAGAAGAATCTATGCCAGAGGGTAGCATTTATATATTATAGCTTCTATAAGAATATACAAAGGGGGAAATCATGGAAAGTAACCTCATTAAGAAAGGTTTAGCAGTTGCTGTAATCCTCTTATTCATAGGTGTAGCTTTTACTCCAAGTATCAGTGCCAATGTCAGCAGAGCATCAATAGATAGTGGAATGGCTAAGATTACAGTTTCTCAGTATAACGAAGATGGCACGGTGGAAAAAACCATTGTTAAGCTTTCCAAAGAGAAAGCGTTGGAGCTCGCGAAACAACCCAAGCACACCGATGACCCTGAAGAGCGGTTTTTGTTGTATAAAGAGTACGGGCTTATACCAGAAGATGTCACCAGGGTGCAATTGAGACAAAAGATGCTTAGTGTTGCAGAACAATTAGGTATAACAGGAGAAAAGATAGAATCTATCTGCAAAAGATACGTAAATGAAAGAGATGGACCAGACCGATGGTTTGCAGTCAACTTTTTAAATGCGATCGAGGGTGAATTTATTTTTAACTATAATCTTCCTATTGGTCTCTCCATGTTTACTGGCACACCAAATTATAAACTCAATGCTCTGGGTAAAAATTTGCTACCCTCCGCTGACCTTTTTTACGCCGCTTTTACTCCGTTAGGAATCTATGAGTTTTTGGATGGTGAGCTACCTGATTTTCATTTTCTTAGTTTGGGTGCTTTCCTCTTAGTGGGATTTGTAGGATACGTCGTTTCTTTTCCATTATTTGGTCTCGCTGGTTATATGGTTGGATATGCAGTCGCTAGTTTTGCAATCGGTCTTATATTCATGGGTCCTCGGTTGAGGAGATGATTCTAAAATCTCGTTAAGGAAGAGAATCAGCACCTATGAAAGCTACAAGTTTCTTCAGATTTTTACAATGACCTTTAGTTTAGAAGTTATCTCATCCATGCCTTAAGCCCTCACAAATGGATTATGTCTCTTCTCCTCTCCTATAGTCGTGATAGGTCCATGGCCTGTATAGACTATGGTATCTTCCGGTAAGCTATAAAGACGTGTTTTAATAGATTTTGCCAAATCTTCAAATGAGCCCATGCGAAAATCCGATCTTCCAATACTGCCTTGGAAAAGCGTATCCCCGCCAAATACCATACGATTGTGGAGAAAGCTCACACCCCCAGGTGAATGACCCGGTGTATGCAAGACCTCTAATTTAAATTCTCCCACTTCTATTGTATCACCATCCTCAATGAATCGATCCGGTTTCGGTGGCTGCTCGATATTAAAACCCCATCTCCGAGCTGCATTCTCTCCATCTTCTATGAAAAAGAAATCGCCTTTATGAGCGAGGAATTCTGCATTAAACTCTCTTCTAAGTGGTGTCACAGCTCCTACATGGTCAAAATGACCATGAGTTGCAAGAATGTAGTTTACCGTAATATCAAGTTCCTTAACTTTTTTCAATATAACATCCGCATCATCACCTGGATCAATAATGACGCCTTGCTTTACTCCATCATCCCATACAATATAACAGTTTGAAAACAAAGGTCCAACAATCAACGGCTCTACTTGAAGCTTAGAAGAGGTCATCGAGATCATCACCTCCCCCATCACCCTCAGGCATCTTACCAAATTGCTGGAGGAACTGCTGAATAAGTTCACTTTCTCGCTTTGTATACATTGGATCAGGTTCGAACCAGAAATATCTTGCTTTAGTATCCGATTGCAACTTTTCTTGTAGATCTGCTTGTATGTTCTGAGTTCCTTTTATTACTATTACTACTTTATTTTCATCCCGTAGTTGGTACACTCCCTCTGCTGCTGGGGTCTCTGCCACATTCTCATCGTTTAGCTCAAGCCAATTGTCAGGAGGAAATGTAACAGGTAATATTTTCAGACGTAAGTCACATCTCAAACAACGCAATGCCTCCTGTTTAGCTTGGTCTTCATTATAACAATTCTCCACCATTTCAAAATTTTCTTTCCTAACATTTGGACTGTTTTTAGGAGTATCGACCCTGCCCATTTTAGCAAAACCTTCTACTTTACCAATATATGGGTTCGGTTCAGAAAGCTCCATAAATGATTGATAAATATTTCCGTCTCCTCCAAGATATTTATCAATAGCTGCAGCAGAAGTTGCTCCATCAGCAACAGCTTCTACTACTGAAGCAGGGCCTCTCGCAACTTCACCGCCAGCAAAAACTCCGGGTATATTAGTTTGCATTTCTTTATTAACCGATATCGTTTCATTTTTGGCATCTATTCCTTGAATCCAAGAAAGATTTGGGCTTTGGCCGATTGCTAATATTACTTTATCAGTCTCAATTTTTTTTGTTTCACAAGAGTCAAATTCAGGGGCAAATTTTCCTTTTTGGTCAAAGACAGAAGTGCATTTGATTAGTTCAATACCAGTTACCTTTGCGTTTTTCCCTAAAATTTTGCTAGGACCCCAAGAAGGGTGCATCACAACCCCTTCCTCCTTTGCATCTTCTATTTCCCAATCATGGGCTGGCATTTCTTCGCCACATTCTAAGCAGGCAAGCTGGACCTCGCTGGCATCTAACCGGATAGCAGTTCTAGCAACGTCTACGGCCACGTTCCCACCACCGATGACTACTAACCGGCCACTTATAGATGTCACTTTCTTTTTTTTAACCTCCCTTAAAAAATCTAGGCCCCATTCCACTCCTTTCAGATCAGAGCCTACCACAGGTATTTTCTTGCTGAGGCTTGCCCCACTACCTATGAAGACAGCTTGGAAATCTTTACGAAGATCTGATAAGGTTATTTCCTTTCCAATGGGGGTATTTGTTTTGAATTCCACTTTCAACTCATTAAATATATCCAGTTCCTTTTCCAGTGCATCAGGAGCCAGACGGTAATCAGGTATTGCGTATCTGAGCATACCGCCTACCTTTTCATCGGTCTCAAAAACAGTCACATCATGTCCTGATAAGGCGAGGTAATACGCTGCTGATAGGCCTGACGGTCCACTCCCTACGATTGCAACCTTTTTTCCAGTTGGTTCTTTAGCTTTTATCTTCAAGGAACCGTCGTAATTATCTGCTGCGAACCATTTCAGAGCACATATGGCCATTGGCTGATTTAATTCACTTCTACGGCATACATCTTCGCATGGATGAAAACAGACACGTCCCAGTATCCCCAGAAATGGGATTCTCTCTCTTATCACAGCGACAGCATCAATATATTTTCCTTCATTGATAAGGTTGATATATCTCGGTATATCTATGCCTGCAGGGCAATTGGCGATACAAGGAACGAGGGCTTCTTCTTTTTCCCCGCTGGGTAAATCTTTATCAGTAAGAGCTCCTGTAGGGCATACCTCAATGCATGCACCACAGAACCTACAGTCCGACTCGTCATACATAGAGCTCTTGGTAAGACCTACGATTACCTTATCCTTATTAAATACAAACCCTAAGGTATCTATTCCTCTTAGTTCACGACAGGCTCTAACACATCTTAAACAAGATACGCAGAGGTTATCATCACGTTCGAAAAGCGGTTCATTTTTATGCTTTGGGAGTTCCTTAAAAACGTATTTAGATAGGTCCTGCTTGATACCGATGTATTGTGCGATCTTCTGTAACTCACAGTGGCCTAGCAGGGGACAGCATCGCTCGTCCTCAGGGACGTTGGTCGAGCATTGTGTTATTGAACAACCCTCTTGTTGGGCGCATTGAAGACATGCATGTGGGTGTTCCCTTAGTATCTCAGCAAGGTTATTCCTGCGTGCCTCCTTTACCGCATCGGTCTCAGAATTTACCTCCATCCCTTCCTCCACTACAGTATCACAGGAGGTTAACAGGCCCTCATGGCCCTCTATCTCAACAAGGCAAAGCCGACAGCCCGGGAACCCCTCTTCAGGTCCTGAACCATCGTCTCGGTACTCGCCGTCCTCTCTGTATATTGCCTTAACCGGCTTTTGACCGTGTGAACTCCCCAGACTGGGATGGTAGCAGAGCCGTGGGATATATATGTCATTAAGTTGGGCGGCCTCTAAGATTGTCATCCCATCTTCGCCCTTAACCTTGTTACCGTTAATCTTCAAAGTGATGCTCATACAATCCCTCTTTTTTCGAATAAAATAGGAGGAATTATCCCCCCTCGCAGTCTCACCAAGAATGGGAGATTGCTTCTTGTTTACATGCAGCCATACATGGCAAAGGCGGCCTATCAGTCATTGGTTTACAGGGAGCACAAGTATATTTTATCTTTTTCCTCTCCGCCTCAGTGACGAATGCCACCTCATCATCAGATAAAGGATCGTTCTCGTCTGGCCCTACGTCTAACACTCCATATGGACAGGCGCTAATGCAATCCTTACAGCCATTACATTTATCGGTATCTATGGTTATGAAGTAGTCCCCAGAACCATCCTTATATCCATAATTTGCTATCATCAGAAATCCTCCAAATTATTTTTTACCTTTCTCCACCAGCGCTTTTGCAAAGAGAGCAGCACCAATGGCACCGGCGATCTGTGTGTCGTATTCGGCCTTCATTATAGGTATTCCAACCTCTTTCTCAAGTCTTGTCACCACTCCCCTGTTCTTTGCTATCCCACCGGTTATGGCAAAGTCCTCCTCGACACCTATCCTTTCAAGGAGTGTCATGATCCTATGAGCCATAGCAGAACAATAGGCAGCCAACACCTTATTCTTCGGCCAACCCTCCCTAAGAAGTCCAGTAGCCTCAGTTTTTGCATATACAACACAAGTACTGCTAACTGGTGGGGGTTCTTCTTTTACATCAAGTGAAAGGTCTCCAACATCATTGATAGACACGCCCAGAAGGTCAGCGAACACTTCCATACCTCGACCAGTTCCTGCTGCACATTTATCATTCATTAGAAAATTTGTAACTTTTCCACGTTCATCACAGTGAATTGCCTTACAATCCTGACCACCCATATCTAAAATGGTTCTAACAGAGGGGCCATACATGAAGTTACCACCACGAGCATGACATGCAATCTCTGTGATAGCACGTTGACTGAAAGGAACATTGACACGACCATATCCAGTGCCAACGGTATAGACAATATCCTCCAGTTTGAGACCTGTATCTTCCATGGCCCAGTTTATAGCTTTCATAGCAGAGTCTGGACTATCTGAGCCAGTTCTCATATTAGAATAAGCATAAAGCTTACCATCAGCAAGTATAACAGCCTGTGAACTAACTGAACCCACATCCACACCAGAAGTAATTACATTACCTTTCCAATCTAGATCAGGGTTGGTCCAACGCGATTCAGTCCATCTCCAAAGCTCAGGTTTTTCTGCCATTTTATTTACCTCCTTTCCAACCAGCTGCAGCAAGTGCTGCACCTAATGCCCCAACAAACTCAGGATCCTTTGGTACCACTACTTCAAGTTCAAGGTCTTTATTAAGAGAATCAACGAAACCTATGTTATTTGCCACGCCTCCCACAAGTACTACATCCTTATTGAAACCTATCTTCCGAACCATCGAAGTTATCCTACTTGCCATAGCATCATGAACCGCCTTCGCCATATTCGCCTTAGAAACATTGTTATGCACCATGGTCACAACCTCCGACTCCGCAAATACCGTACACTGTGCATTCATAGGAATCTCCTCAGTAGCCTTCAAAGAAAGAGCACCAAGCTCTTCAAGATTTACTTCTAGTGCACGAGACATAGCCTCAGTGAATGCACCTGCACCTGCAGCACATTTTTCATTCACTTCAAAATCCAGAATTTTTCCTGTCTCGTCACATCTCATACCTCTTCCTTCTTCGGCACCAACATCGATTACACTTCGAGCAGCAGTATGGAGAAATACAGCTCCAAGTGAATCACAGCCTACAATCGATTTGGTCTCATCATAAAAGGGAGCGAGTTTCTCACCAGCTCCAGTAGATACAGTCTTTTCTATATCATCTTTTGTGATACCTGCCTCTTTGAGGGCTTTATCTACTGCCTGCTGGGCACTTTTTTCTACCTCAAATCCTGCAAGAACATTGGATTTTCCAACAATTTTATTATCTTTCAAAATCACAACCTTGATGTTCTTCGCACCCAAATCAATACCCATAGTAATCATATTCATATCCTCCTTATTTTACACCAAGTGT
>JAUXAU010000063.1 GCA_030619765.1 Thermoplasmatota archaeon | reverse complement strand
AACTATAACAATGAATGGGGGGCAACTAAGGAAGTGAATTTTCTAATCAAAATTCGTTCTTCCCACCTCAGCCCCCTTTTGTTTTATCCTGGGTAGAAAATGTTGAAAGATTTTTAAAGAAATAAAAAAAGAGGCTTATTTTTTATCTATTATAGTAACATATTTATACATTGTGAGTAATATCTATTTTGAGGTGAGGTGTTTGAAAAGAAGAGAAAGTTACGTATTGGATGAGAAGGAGGATAAGGCAGTCCAAATATTCACGGAGCTGGGGATGCCAAAAAATATGGCTAAAACATTATTGTATCTCTCCCAAGTTCCAGAGTGTAAATGTTCTGATATTGAACATGGGGTATATCTGCGTCAACCCGAAGTGAGCGTAGCGATGCAGGAACTACGTAAAAGAGGATGGGTAAAAAAGCGAGATCTTAAAAAGAAGGGAAAAGGCAGACCGGTTCATATCTATAAACCTACAACGGATTTATCTAAAATATTGAAATCCTTTGAGCAGGAAAAGTTAAACGAAATTGAAATTATTAAAAATGATATATCAGAACTTAAAAATATTATCGAAAACAGATAAATTCTAACTTATATTTTTCCTATCTCTCCATTAAATCCTACAAAATAGCCTGTTTTTCAATCCCTTTTTATCCTCCCATAAAAACTCCTAATAAAAAGGGGAGACCGAAAGTTATAAAGGGTTTACGTAAACTTTATATTAACCCCTTATTTGTTTTTATCGGGGGTTGTAGAGTATTGAGAGAGAGACATATATCCGTTCCGTCCTTCTCCTCACAAATCTTAATTCTCCTCATGTGTGATAACAACTCTACAATCCTCCTTCCACAAATAGGGTTATCATTTAATGTAATACTATCGTGTTTGAAATATTTTATGTTTTTTAAAAACTCCCTGATTTTCAATCCCTTTTTATCCTCCCACAAAAAACTAAAACTTTGGAAATATTATTAAGCTACTAAAAACAAACTTTACATATTAGGAAAACTTGAAATAGACTTAAACTATTCCTTATTAACTGTAATTTTACTAGGAGAGGGAATGAAGATGATGGATGCACTACTAACGATTTGGGGAGGACAGAAGTAATGCCTCGTTTAGCAGAAGGAATGCTGATAGCAATTGACGGAATTGATGGTGCAGGAAAGACCACACAATGTAATTTACTAGCTAATTGGCTAAAATCTGAAGGATATTCTGTTGTTGTTGTAAAAGAACCGTCAAAAGATGGAAAGTATGCTAAAGAAATCCGTATGAGAAGCAAGCATAGAATATTTGATCAATCAAATACTCCTGAAGATGAATTAAAATTATTTGTTGAGGATAGACGGGAGAATGTAGAAAAACGAATAAAACCCAATTTAAAGGAAAATAAAATAGTAATTATGGATAGATATTATTTTTCGACTATTGCATACCAAAGTGCTTTGGGGCTTGATCCCGATAATATTAAGAAAATAAATGAAGAATTTGCACCCATTCCAGACATTACACTAATAATTGATGTGACTCCAGGTGTTGGTATTGAAAGGATTAACGGACGAGGAGATAAGTGCAATTCATTTGAAAAACGGGAGTATCTTGAGAAGGTGAAAGAGGCATTCCTACAAATGAAAAATTATCCTAACATTCATTTTATTGAAGGTGACAGTAATAAAACAGTTCAAGAAGTTTTTCAAAAAATCAAAGGAACATTAGAACCAGTGATTAAAAAAAAATTGAATGATGAGAGGGAACTAGTTGTCTGTCAGTAAAGAAGAACTTCAACTTTTAAAAAATCTCCATGAAACTTATTTTAAAAAATTTAGAGAAGAATATAACAGAATTGAAAAAAAGTTATTCGATAAATATTGTGAAAAACGTCATTATAAAGAAAGGTGCGATCCTCATTGTGTAATGGCATATACAAATACCTGTGAGTATTTGAAAGAAATGAATAAAATCTGGAATATAGTTGGGTATCAAGATTAAGTAAATAATTCAAATCCCTTTTTATCCTCCCACAAAAACCAGGCGTGATTTTTTAAAGCTTGAGAGGTTATGAAATTGTAGGTAGTTGCGGAGGGAAAATGGGTAGGATTGAAACGAGATATAAAGTAGTAATCGAGTTATTTGATGAAAAAACAGGGGAAGTAGTAAGACCAATCCGTTTCCACAATCCAAAGGAGTTTTACAAGTTTTTAAAAGGTTTCAGAGCAATGAGATACCCAGGTTATGGTTGGAGATATAAAGATAAAAGGAAAAAGAAGGGAAAAAATGAATAACCATTTCTCGATAGTTGTTATGAAATTGTAGATTTGGAGGAGGTAAATAATGGCAGAAGAAACAACAAAAGAAGGAGCAACTGAAGAAAGAAGAAGAGATGAAAACGTAATATACGTTGGAAGCAAACCGCCAATGAGTTATGTGCTTGCAGTAGTAACTCAATTTAGCGATTCAACTGAAGTAGTAATAAAAGCTAGAGGCAGGGCGATAAGTACGGCGGTAGATGCAGCAGAAATCACAAGAAACAGGTTTGTTACAGATGCAAAAATCAAAGAAATAAAAATAGGAACAGAATCTATGACAAACGAAGAAGGTAGAACATCTAATGTATCTTCAATTGAAATATGCTTAACTAAAAAGAAGAGCAAACAGAAGGGACAGTAAACCTACAGAGCAACATCTATATCCAGTTTATCTGAAAGCTCTTTGTACCGATTTCGGATGGTTACTTCCGTTACGCCCGCAACATCTGCTACCTCACGTTGTGTCCGTCGTTCACCACAAAGGACAGATGCAATATAGATAGATGCGGCTGCGATACCTGTTGGACCACGTCCGCTGGTAAGTTCTTTATTGGTCGCTTCTCTGATTATATCTAATGTCTTCGCTTGAACATCGCTACTGAGCTTTAACTCGCTGATGAACCTTGATATATAATCTCGGGGTGTTGTGGGCATCAATTTTAATTCTAATTTACGAGCGATGTATCTATAGTTCCTCCCGACATCTTTTCGTGACATACGTGCAATACTACTTATTTCGTCAAGTGTCCGTGGCACGTTACACTGTCTGCATGCAGCATACAAGGCTGCAGCGGCAACACCTTCCATGCTTCTACCACGTATGAGATTTTTTAATGCCGCTTTCCTATAGATCATAGCTGCAGTCTCCCGAACCGTTCTGGGAAGACCCATGCCTGACGACAGTCTATCAAGATTAGAGAGAGCGAATGCAAGGTTTTTCTCTGTGGCATCACTAATTCTAATTCTTCTCTGCCATTTTCTGAGACGATACAACTGTGCCCTGTTTCTCGTTGGAATATATTTCCCGTAAGCATCTCTGTTTGTCCAACCGATCATGGTACTGAGACCCTTATCGTGAATTGTATAAGTCATAGGAGCTCCTGTTCGTGCTCGTTTTTCTCGCTGGTCGCTGTCAAATGCTCTCCATTCAGGACCATGATCAATTATATCTTCATCAATGACAAGTCCACAATCCTTGCATACCAATTCCGCTCTGGAATAATCCTTACTAAGATATGTACTCCCGCATTCAGGGCATTTGATAGTTTCTTCTATTTTTTGTTTCTCTTTTTTGCTTGCCAATTAAATCAGACCTGTAAAACTCTATTAATCCAGTCTACAACAAAAAGGAGGGATCTCCTTTATATAACTATTCTTACACAGATTCTTCTGGCTAAAAACAAAATTGGCAGTAAATATTGAAGAAACCTCGTTTTTCATTACCTTTTTATAGTCTCAAACAAAATCTTCCAAATATGACTAAACCATTACAGCAGGAAACAATCCAGAAGATAAGAGAAGAAATCCTCAAAGGAAAATCCAAATATAGGGTTGCAAAAGAGATGGGGCTATCAGAGTTTGTTGTCTACAGCCATACCGCAGATCTACCGAGTATCGACCTCAGAGAACCATGTATCAAGGGTAAATCCCTTGAACTCCTCCAACAATTACTGGAAGAGGGTTATGTCCATTCAAATGTTGATACGCACAATACACTTCGCAGATTAAGGAGGTATCTACCTATGATCCAACGGACACAGGTAGAGGGGAAGGCGATATATTACCTCAGTGACAAAAACAAGGTCGCACTTCAAGCGATGATGAAAACAAAGCATTCAAAGATAATCAGTTATCGGGAGCTTAAGAGCATTACTAAAGTCTTTGGTATCAATCTCGACACTGTAGAAAAACAAAGAATTGTTAGATTCAAAGAGAGCAGAGCACCCCCCATTATCCGTAAGAAAAACGGTGGATACATGTCAAGTTTGAAGAAAACTCAGGCAAGATTAGACGATTTTGATAACATAACCAGCTTCCTTGGTAAAAATGAAATACGGAAAAAGCAAAAAATGCAAAATACAATTTCCAATCTTCTCCAAGAAATTAATGATTCCTTGGTAGAATTATACATTCGGATGTACTGATTTTTAATAATGTTATTAAAGATAGTATTTATAATAATTTTAATAAAACTTAGATTTAAAGTTCACTCATTTTTTCAATCCCTTTTTATCCTCGTACTTCTTCTATTTTAAAATTATCTTTATTTATTATCTCCAAACATTCATCCAGCAGTTTATTACCTTCATCAAACTTGTTTTTTGCTTTCGAATAATCAATCTTGAATGTATCAAAATCTTTGATTATGTGTCTAACCCTGTTCAATCTTTGATTTAGTTCTTCCTGCATATTAAAAACCCACTAACATTGTAAATGCCACAATTAATATTATGATGATCAATACTATAACCACTACTTTATATCGCTTCAATTTTTTATCCTTCAATTTCGATGCGATGAAATTATCATAACTTTTCTTAAGTTCATTTCTAACAGAGCTGACATCATCTATCAAATCTCTTTTATCAGTCACAGCAAACTTTGCTGCAACTGAGGGTGTCGGGGCTCGTTTATCAGCAACGAAATCAGCGATCGTATAATCTGTTTCATGTCCAATTCCTGTAATTATTGGAATTTTAGATTCAAAAATGGTACGTGCCAGTTGTTCATCACTAAAACACATCAAATCCTCAAAAGAACCACCTCCTCTAGCAAGTATTATGACATCAACAGATTTAACCCGATTTAATACCTCAATTGCTTGTATTATCTCCAGGGACGCTTTAGCCCCTTGAGTTAATGTATCTACCAATTTTATTGTTACATTTGAAAATCTGTTTTTTAAAACCTCTAGAACGTCTTTACACGCAGCACTTGTCTTTGATGTAATCAAGCCTATCGTTTTTGGAATGGCAGGGGTTTCTTTCTTATGTTTTTCATCAAACAATCCTTCTTTTGATAGCTTTTCCTTTAACTGTTTAAACTGTAAATAAAGAGCGCCTTCCCCAACTGGAAAAATTGCTGATACAACAAGCTGATACAGCCCTCTCTTCATATATGTACTGATAGATCCAAATATCAGAATCTCTAGGCCATTTTCTATCTTAAAAGACAATTTATTATTGTTTCTTGGAAATAATATGCATCGCAATAAAGATTCTTCATCCTTTATGTCAAAATAAACATAACCTTGTTTCTCAGAGACGTTGGTTACTTCGCCTAAAACATAAATCTGATTTAATTTCGGGTCATTTGATAAAGCGTCATGGATATATTCGCTTACTTGAGAGACAGTAAGAATATTCTTTCTGCTAATTCCATGTAGTTTTTCTATCTGTTCTAATAACTCATCTTTCATAAACTACCATTTCCAATTCTTTTGATTAAATTCTATTTTTATATGTTTGACATATGAATCCTTTTCATATTCTTCACGATGTTTGTCTGTCATTTTCCAATCATCAATCGCTTTTTTCCTTTCTCCTTGATATTTTTTCAAGTAATATTCTAGACTAATAAGATATACATCTGCGTCAGAAGTTGTTTCTACATAGACTCCAATCCAAGGTATACATCCAAAGGCAGAACAAGCATCCTCTACTTTTTTCCTGTCATTTTTACCCTTTTGGTAATAGAAAATGTTGACTGAGTCCGTCTCCTTCCCTCTGGTTCTTGTCCTGGATTTAACCGTAATCCCTAATCTTTCTTTTGATATTTTGTTATAAGCAATAATATCAATTCCAGTATGATCTACTATTGCTACTTCAAATCCTGAACGAGAAAGCCAATTACATATCATGTTTTCTCCAAAATTTCCAATGATCTTTTGATGTCGTGTGCTCTTTATAATCTCCTCAAAAATCTCTATCTTTTTCATTTCTTTTTCCTCTCTAGCTTTTAGGTCTTACTTTTATTCTTTCTTCTTTAGATATGGTTTGTATGTTCCCTCTTTGTCCCAAGCAACTTGACGTTTCTGTTGTGCAAGATGCCGATTAAAAGTCTTATACTCCTCAGTAAGAACTTTTAAAGCATCGTTAATTCTTTGTAAACTCTCCAAAGTTTGTTCATCAGTTGCCATATAATTTTTCTCCTCCTTTCTATTTTATCCCAAAATATCCAACAAATATTTTTCTATATGGTTCTTTTAATTTGTAGTAGCGTTCATCTGTTTTATAATCCCAGTTGGATTCCCAGAAGTCTTCTTTTTTGCCAAAGTGCTTTGCCCTTCTTGCAAGACAAGATAGAATCCCTGCCATTGAGAAAGAAACAATTTTTTCACCTTCATTTTCCATTATTTGTTTTAGTTGATCCCATGTTAATCTTTCTGAATGCTTGGCAAGACTTTTTAAAAATATTTTTTGCCTGTCAGAATCTGTTTGATCTAAAAAGCTTATTAGTTCATCTTTTGTCCATTCAAATCCATCTTTCTTCTTTTTTTCCAATTCTTTTTCACTAGAAATGTTTGTAAAGTCAATATATTCCTCCATGAAATCTGCAATTTCTTGAATTTTTTCAGCTTCGCTTAATCGCATCTTTTTTTTAAGAGGAAGTACTGCATCTCCGATAATCAACTGCCTTATTTGTCCATTTTTAATATCTAACTTCATTTTTTCAACCTCATTACAGTCTTATTAGACATCAATGACTAAGTATTTAAATCTTACGTTTAAAGGTTGTCTAAATAACAACATCATAATTGAATTAGATAACTTATTTACATCACATTTTAAGGCCATGAATAGCAAATTATTTTTATTACAACTGCAATAAAAAAATAAACTTTATATATTACATACTTTATTTGGGTACCATTAAGCGTACGTTAATAAGTTCTTTATTAGTACGAAAATAGATACTCAAGGAGTAAAGATATGTATGGTTGCACCAAAAAACATTGCTAAAAATATTGAGATGGATGGTGAAAATTTATATTCTAGAAGTGAGATTGAAAAAATTGATCCTTTATATAGAAAGGATTATTACAGAATGTTTTTCAAAGAAATATTGAGTAAGAATCCTAGAGGAGTAACTATAGCTCAAATTGCTACGTTAACTGGTATTAGTAAAAAAACAGTTTCTCATCATTTGGAATTTCTGGTTGCAACGAGAGATGCATACAAATGGGAGTATGGGCCAAGATCCATTGTTTATTTTCCAAACGGAAGATTGTTGCATCCTATTGCCGATGTTCCCATCGAAATTGGTGGAAGATTCTATACTTTCAGACATATTGTTAATGAATTTGGTGATTTCATTCACATTCAAGAAAAAAAAGAAGAGGGAGGTAATATCTTCACTACCGTCGGAGGGATAATTATTCGAAAAAATGCTTTTAAAGATTTTATTGAAAACCTAAATAATATTTGTGAAGGTGAATAATATGGGGAATATAGCAATAATAAATCCACTTAAAAGAGTAGAAGGAGCATTACAAACAGAGATTTCAATAGGAATAAAAACTCTTTCGACTCCAGTACCAATTCCAAAAATTAAAGGGCAAATGGATTTCGGCATTGTCTGTGATAACACCCAACTTGAGAAAAATGTGAAGGCAATTTGTTTTGATTTGTACAATGTAGCAGAAATCATTCATAAACGAAGGGAACTATCAAAACAATATAATCTCAAAATGCGTTCTATAGATGAAAATTATGATAATCTGATAAAGCAAATACCCATTCTTGTAGATCCTAATACTGAAGCTTTCTATTTTAAGATACCCTGGAAAATTAAACAAAAAAAACAGTTGTACGTGAGAGATGCTTTCTATGAATTATTATCCTTACCTGAGAATGTGAAAAAAATTATTGAAAAAATGGAGCCAAGTAATTATAATCAAAGTTGGAGTACAATATGGAATGAAGAGATGATGGTTTCTATAATTGATTCCTTTATTTCCTATCAATCCCTCTATAATGCAGATATTGTAATTCCACCTGTACCTCTGGTTACAGGATCAAATATTACTATGCAACTTATGAGAAGTATAAATTCTAAGGCAAGAAGACCCATATCCGAAATCTACGGTGTAATATCATCAATGTATATTCCTCTTCATTACAAAATATTTACAAGGTTCGATGATAGAGGAGAAAAAATCAGAGAAGATATAATTAATTACATAAAAGAAAATATAGCATTCTATAAATTTTTAGTTATCAAATTGGTTTGGTATTCTAATATCAGTAATTCAAAACCAGCACGAAAAGAATATGGAAAATTTTTATCTAAAATTGATAAAATTAAAAAAGAGATGAAAGACTCCTTCGCTGTTATCCTATTAGATGCTGGAGCTGAGGGACGTTATACGTTAGCTAACAGTGTCGATTGTTTTGTAGAACCTGTAGGTAAGAGGGCAGGAGTTATTCGTGGTAGTAAAAAAGAAGATGATGAAGAGATTGAAATAATAACGCATGGTAATTATCTTCATCCTACAGAGGGATGGATTCCTTTTAATCGCTTATTGGAAATAGTAAAGGAAAACAAAGGCCTTTTACCATGTAGTTGCCAAGCATGTGATAAATATCATGGAATATTAAGTAAAGACATATCAAAATTAGAATGGAATATTGCTAGAAGGTCACATGCGATAAATCTTAGAAGACGGCAAGTTGATACTATAGCAGGATCGATAAATAAAGGCAAATATGATGATATAATTTTAAGAATAGATGTTGACGAAGATAGAAATTTCATTGATCTATTACCAAGAAATAGCAATTTAAATAATATATATTAAAATCAATGTTTCTTCTCAGGTTTAATAAGAATGATAATTCCTTTTCCTTCTGCTTTCAAAGTCCAATCCAGTTTATCTCAGATTCCCATAAGATTTGATGTAAATAGGTTTTGGATGCATAGGAGTTGGTATGAATTGACTTTTATAACATTTGAGACAGAGCTAGCCATTATAACAATAGCTGAATATCAGTTTATTTCTTGGCAAATGTTTCTTACACATTTTGCATTCTGATGGCTTTGAAGGGGAACATTTTTTCGATATTCTTTCTTTATTCATATATCTCATCTCTGTAGTGTTATCATTTAGCACGCTAATTTCTAACGTTAATTATATTTAAATCTAGTCTGTCAAAACGTCAAAATGAAAAAAACGATGTTCTATGGACACATTTTAAAAGAAAAAGAGATTACAGAGTTGTAGCTTGAGGGAGAAAATGAACGAAGAAAACGTCTACGGTAAAATGACTGACTCTGAAAAACAAGTAGCCGAATATTTAGATAAACTGGACATCTCATGGAAATTTGAATATCCTGTTTTCTTAAATGATGAAAAAGAAAGACCAAGACTTTGGACACCTGATTTTTATCTGCCTGATTTAAACATTTATGTTGAAGTGTGCGGTTCTAAGAATTTTGATTACGAGTATAGAAAACACAGGTATTTTGAGAACAAAATCGACGTAATCTATCTTCATCTGTATAAGGATAAAATAGAATGGCAGGATCATTTTAAAGAAAGGCTGATGGTCTTTGTAAAAGAAAGACTTCCAAGATTAAATAAAATGATGGATTTGGCTTTTAAAAAATAACCTAGTTTTTCAATCACTTTTTATCCTCCCCACAAAACCCAAGGATTGGTTTTTTCCATCTAATTGCCGATTCTCTAATCTAAAAGAAATGATTTTTAAAAGAACTTCCAAACGAAGAGATTATTCGCACAAACCCATCCATGGACATCATAACCAATTATTGTTACGCAGTACGTTCCAAAAGAAAAACCACGCCAAAGCCATTTATAAGGAGGTTCGGTAGCAGTGTATTTCCAATTACTTTCGATTAAAAATTCAAGGTTTTGAATATCCCCAATTGTTTTGGCTTCAATAGTAATTTTTCCAAGAATTATCGTTTTTATTGGGAGGTGCAATTTGGTTTCCTTATCAAATATATACAAACGACCTGCTTTAGGTTTATCGAGAACAGCGCTCGTAGGCTGAGTGTAATTTATGGTGAATAGTCGAATTACAGCTTGGACTCCGCCAGCGATAAACTCATCTTTTCCATCGTTGTTGTAATCTGCTGATGTCAATGCTCCCTTAGTTAAATCATCTTTATATCCCTGGTTGGGAGGGAGAACCCAGCATTTACAAGGGAAATAGAGTCCCTGGTCATAAATATACAAATAGATCCTATCATTAATCCCAGCTATAAAATCTAAGTCGCCGTCATTATCATAGTCAAAAGGAGTTAAGCTTGCAGTTGCAGGGATTCCAAAAAAATTTGCGATAATATCTCCAGGACCAGATTTAAAACAGGTGGATAGATGCGTGGGCAAAATCTGATTTTCCTTTAGATAGATATGACCATATATATCTGTGTTTCCTGGGGGGTTCTTAATTCCTTCAGGTGCAGCAACTAAAAAATCGACATCTCCATCGCCATCGAAATCTGCTGAGGTGAGACCCCAACTTGCTTGAAAGTAATCATAGATGATTCCTGCACTTGTAAAATTCCCTAATCCATTGTTCAGATACAACTCTACTTTTCCACTGTTATCACCAACCAGGAAATCAATGTCTCCATCCATATCGTAATCTGCAGAAGTAATTTGTGGGTTGATTCTGTTTTCAGGGTCATAGGGAGTACCTGGGCCATGCCATGCAACCTCTGTTCTATTACCGAAATTGTTCTCCCCATCATTGAATAACAGGTTTACTACGCCATTTATCTTGACAGGGAGACCTTGGTCCCATACATATTCAGAATACGTGAACAATAAATCAATATCTTCATCATTATCAAAATCACCAGATTCTAAATCACTAATATAGGAATAGGAGAAAGTGAACACATCATCCTGCGTAAATCCTAAATCCTCATCATTATAAAAGATAGAAATCGTAGAGCGTGTAAATGGAACAGTTGCAGAGGATACTGCAAAATCCATGTTGTCATCGTTGTTAAAATCTGCAGAGGTTAAACCCCAAGCAGCTTGTCCCAAATTCGCAATATCATACACATCGAAATACTTTGGACTATCACCATTTATACTCTCTAAATTAAGGATTTCATTCTTTGTACTCCCTGATTCATAGCAATTAGTACTGATAATCGGTATAAAAACATTATTTGCATGCTCTACACATTGGATTTCGGTACTGTATAATGTGAGTGTGGCAAATTTAGTGTGGCAAATCTAGTGTGGAAATAATTATTTCTTCTTTAATTTTAAAGTTAAATAACCTGCTAATTTTGTTATAGTTGAAACTCCAATATGTGAAGGTGATACCGTGTCCTCTAAAATTGCTTTTAATAATTCTCTTCTATAAGTTAAATCTGTAAATTTAGGAATATCAATCATCCGAGAAATAATTTGTAAATCTTCGTAATTACTAATAAAAGCTAAGAATATAACATAATCTTTCTTATTTAATAATAAGGATTTTATTTCTGCATGATTCTTTTTATTTTCAATTTTTACATCGATATTATTTGGTTTCTTCTCTTTAATTCCAATATCTAATACTTCAGCTTTCTTTCCAAAATAAATATTAATGGGTGTTTTAAAAACATCTTCTGTTATTACAGTATTTCCACAATTAACAATTTTAAATAAAACCAATTCAATGTCTTTTACTTTCTTTTTATCAAATAATAATTCAATTCGGTCTGTATAATCATTAACATTCATTAAAGGGATTTCTTCAATTAGTTCATAACCTATTTTTTTTCTTTTTTTTGTATAAATACCAAGTATTGCAACAATTAATAATAATATCGCAATGATAACAGCAATTATTTGCCAAGTCAAAACGTTATCCCACATTCAAGGTCAATATAAAATACATAAATATCTACTTTTTCTATTGTCAAATTTAAGTTGGTATATATTTTTTATATAGCTAAACTAATTAGTTAATGCCGTCCTTAGATTTAAAATACTCATATAGCTCGCCAGCTTATGGGTTTTTCTAAGGACGGTATTTTACTTTTTTGACTAAATTACAGGCAAATTATTTATATTAAAACAGATATAAATATAGATAATACAAACAAAATTTGAAAATAAATTAAAACTTTGAGAAAGCATTCGCAAAAATTGGTTGGGTATAAATATTCAATCTGTATACATATTTCCACATCAAATGATTTGGAAGGGGTAATTTCAGATCATCAATATTAATACGCTAGATGATTTTTCACCCCTTTCAATGATCTTAAATAGGTTTGGTGGACGCACTGGGAATCGAACCCAGAATTTCCGGGTGGGAACCGTCTGGTTTACCATTAAGCCTATACGTCCATTTGACGCTGGGGTGGGGATTTGATCCCCAGAGGTTGTTTCCAACCACCAGCTTGTGAAGCTGGCGCAATAGACCTCTATGCGACCCCAGCAACGGGTGAAAGGGGAATCGAACCCCTGTGATGTTGGGACATCTCCTAGTCTGAAGCTAGGTACCTTGACCTATCTCGGTCATTCACCCAATTAGCGTTAGGCATAAATTAATACCCCACACCTCACTATATTTTATGAATATCTGCTTATCCTTTAAATCTTTCTAATTCAAGGAGATAAGTATTATTTTTTTGAGCATTTTTAAGCAAATTTTCATCTTTATCTAGATAACCTTTGGTAAAGTCGTAAGAAGCAGAAGAAATCAAACGGTATTCGTTATTCATTCTTTTTTCTAATTCTACGTATAAATCAATAATATCCTGATATTCAGAAACACATTTGTCCCAGTTTTCGATTTTATCATATAAAATAATATCAATTTTTGTTATTACTTTATTTAATAATTCTTCGTTATTCAACAAATCTAATGATGGGTTTTTGTGCACTAATTTAACAGTTTGATTTTTCTGAACATTGTTAATTTTTTCACATATCTCATGGTTTTCTTCTATAGTAGTTGTAGGAACATCATAATTGTTTTCAAAAAATCTTTTATAATTATCACTATCTAAAAAATATGAATAAAATGAATATTTATGTTTTCGCCCTCTGTGAACCATGATGTCTGATTCTAATAACCAATTTAAAAAATTATTACCAAATACAAGTTTAGAAGTCTTACTCCATTTAGAATTGTTATAATCACCGACTATACTACCAATTTCCTCTGCGCTTATCTCCTCATAATTATTTTTAATAGTTCTAAGTATTTCAACAATGTGAGGATTTTTTAATAATATTTCTTGGAATATTTTTGCATGTCCAGAAAATCCTTCTGCATCTCTTAAGTTTTTTCCATCGGACGTTAGTTTATAACTATATTTATCTCCAGGAACACGTTCAATTAATCCAAGCATAATCGCACAATTAAAATAATCAGTTTTTCTTTGTCTTTGATACTGGTTGAAATCCTCTTTTTCTATTTCATAAATATCATTTTTAAAATCTTTAAGTAATTTATCTATTAAAACCGTTGATGCATATGGCATTAATTTATTTTTAAATCTATCAACATTGGAACGAGTGTATTTCATTGGTTGATAATCAACTAATTTTAAACCATTTAAAATAGATAGACATGAACGTGCAACAACTACATATGTTACTTCATTCTTCCATTTATCTACTTCTGGAATATCTAAACCATCAGCAATTCGCATTCCAAGTTCACTTATTTTTATATCTGGATTTTCAGAGATAATTCTTCGTGCTATTCTTAAAATATCAGATTTTTTATAAATACTTTCTCCAAATTCACGAATTTTTTTATCACTACCATCTTCGATTATTTCAATTAACTCAATACCCTTATGGGTAATACCAATAATACCAATATTTTCATCAAAACCTCTGTAAACTAAACCTAATTCTACCATGATAGGAACAACATTATTTAACCAAGCTACATTTTTATTTGTTTTTTTGGCAAGTTCATCAATTATGAGTTTTTTATCTGGAAGTAAATCCTCTAATACTTTTTTAATGGCTTCAAATTTAGTTTTAGAACATATAACTTTTTTTGGCATCGTACTCACCAATATTAATACGCAATTATCGTTAAAGAAAATCAGCTTTTAAAATTTTCGGTTGCATCAAAATTTATAGTTTTACTTTTTAATAAGATACTGTTTATCATTAAAAATAATGCCATTTAATTCGTCACCATGTTTCCAATTTAATTTTTTAATATCATCTGGCGGTATAACTATAGTCCATTTATAGATAGGTTTGCCTTTGTATTCTCGGGCTTTATGTTTCTGTAATTTCATAAAAAACCCTAAATAACAATTACTATATAAGTGTGGCGCCACAAAGTTTATATACTCCTAATACATTACTATTATTGGCGAGCTATATGAGTAAAGAAATAAATATTAAGGAAATGGTAAATGCCCGAAAAGCACGTGGCATGATACTTTTAGAAGAAGGCTTTGAACCGAAAGAAATCAACTCGCACAGTTGGATAGTGCCATCACAAAGCGGTTGCGGTACATACCAAGTAAGCGTATTTCAAAGACATTGGAAATGCAGTTGCCCAGATTTTCTTAAACGTGGTGTAGAGTGCAAACATATCTGTGCGGTTAAGATATGGAAAAACCTAAGAAACAAGTTTGAACAGTTGAACCTACACGTTAAACAGAGCATAGGGATAGATAAGAAAATCCCTGAAATGTCGTGTAAATTCTGCAATTCTCTTAACGTTACTAAATACGGTAAAAAGAATGGTAAACAGAATTATCTTTGTAAGGACTGTAAACGTAATTTTGTTGATAACATAGACTTTGAAAACATGAAATACAATCCTAAAGTAATTGCATTGACAATTGACCTTTACTTTAAAGGTGTAAGCCTTCGTAAGATTTCACATCATCTTAAACAGTTCTACAATCTCAAAGTTACTCATATGTCAGTCTACAATTGGATTGAAAAGTACATCGGCATAATGAACGAATATGTAAATGATATTCAACCTGATATTGGCGATGTTTGGCACACCGATGAAATGATGGTAAACATAGGTGGAAGTTGGGAGTATCTCTGGAATGTGATGGATGAACGTACAAGGTTCCAACTTGCAAGTGTGGTTTCTAAAGTGCGTAAGACAAAAGATGCACGTATGGTATTCCAGAAGGCAAAAAACAATTGCGGTGGACGTAAGCCAAAATACATTGTTACTGATGGTCTTGGTAGTTATAAAAGTGCTGTAAAGAAAGAGTTTCATACAAATACACATGAAACAGAACACCTATGGAATGTCGGGTTAAGGCATCATACGAATAACAACCACGTTGAAAGACTGCATGGTACGATACGAAGTCGTGAGAAAACAATGCGTGGTGTAAAGGTAGAATCCACTCCTATTATAGATGGACATAGACTTTATTACAACTTTATTAAACCGCACATGGCTTTAGATGGTAAAACTCCATCAGAGATGGCAGGGATAACAATAGACGGCAATGACAAGTGGCTTACGCTAATGAAAACAGCATTATGGTATAAAAAAGCACAAAATACCAATAAAAACTAAATATTAGAACATCTATGAGAATATGGGGGAAGAATGAAAAATAAATTCAAAAAAGGTTTGGTACTTGGTGTTATATGCCTTATGATTCTGACATCCGTTCCAATGGTATCTGGGGACAATATAGAGTTAATTAGTGAAAGAGTTTTGGTTGATGAGAAACACACATCGGCAAGTAATGGGAGTTTACTCGATAATTGTCTAATAAAGGCTCATGGTTCATATCCTATCGAAATTTTTTTTACTTTACTTGGAGACGATATTAACTTATTTCATACTTTGATAGTAAACAACAATAATATACCTATTACTCTTAAACGAAACGTTACAATTGTTGCTACACGAGAAAATAGAATATTGGATGAATTTAACGATGATTTTCCTTTTAAATTAAAACCCGGCTATGCGGTATCAACTTTGTATTTAGACCAATTTTGGTTTTTGGAATACTACGATTTTAAGTTTGGGCGTTTTGATTTTATTTGGGATATTTATATCCCCGAAGGAGACGAATCTTTAAAATTGGTATTCCATTGTTTTTTCTACTATATTGGAATAATAGTCTTTAATCCTAAAGGTGAGGTAATAGAATAAATAAAAGAATACTAATTGGCAATGCCACACTAGATTTTACACACTAAATTTGCCACACTCACATTATACAGAACCTGGATTTCATCCTTTATCATTGGGTGTGAATCCTTTTCTACTAGAACATTACCCGATACAGGGATAATAATGCTCAGTATCACCATCGTACAAACAAATATTCCAATTACTTTCTTTTTCATTTTTTATACCTCCCGTCCTTATTCTCATAGATGACATAATATATAAATGCTATCCTCTAGCACGATACAACTGGCAAAAATACCTAGTTTTCAACATCTTTAAATACTAGCGCTTTCGATTTTTACAATAATGACAGCACCGAAACTGACCAACGATGACATCAAAACAATTCAAAAACTCCTTGAAAAAGGACACAGTCCCAAGAAGCTAGCAAAGAAATATGGAGTCCATGTCTCAGTAATTTATAGAAGAGCAAAATATCCCTATCAAGCGAAATACGTACCAATAGAAACAAAGACCAAAATTATCAAAAAAATAAAAGAGGGATATAGCAAAGCAGAAGCTGCACAGATGTACAATGTACCCGTGAATACTGTCTTGGGATTCACCAAGGGATTACCTGGGCATAAGGCTGAGGGCAATCATATCATACGGAAAGGAGGGATAGAGCTCCTAAAGAGGCTGATGTGTGATGGTTATCTTATTTCTGATTTTGTAATCAGTACTACAAGACGGTTACAGAACCACTTCCCGATGATAATGTCCGCCAGATACAAAGATAAAACATTCTTTTATTTGAAAGGAAGGGAGGAAGAAACAATCGAGGGCTATTTCAGGGAGAAGCCAGACCGTATTATCAGTTATAGGGCGATTGAGGAGATGGCTTATCTTCTTGGTGTAAAGGTATCAAATAAGGATCAGAGGAGGCTACTGGAAAGGTACAAAAGGAAACATGATGATTATTGGAGATCCAGGCGGTTAATCCAGCGCAGGATGGAGGAGTTTGATCCCGATTGCATTTTCCCTCATAAAAAAGAGCAAGCTGAGCCAGGTTTTCGGTTGTTTCCAAAACGTGAGTTATAAGATAAAATCACATGATTATTTAGGAAATCATTCCGATAAAGATAAATCAAATTTTTTTACTTTTTTTTCTACGATAAATATATTCCACAATGGTACCTAAGATTATCCAAACTAAAACAAAACCATTCAGTAGTAATGATTCATTTTTTGAAAGATCATATCCTATTATATTTGTTAAATAGAAATAATACAATGCAACAGGATATGCTGGGATTACAAACAAAAAACGGATTTTTAGAATGTTCATATCTCTGTTTTTTCGTTTGTATATATAGGAATAACCTATTATCAAAAGGGTTACACCTATCCATAGAATTAAAAGACCTGGTAAATTGGAATCATATTTCAAAAGAAAGGCAAGGCCAAAAGCAAATACTAATAAAAATAGAAATGGAAAAACGATGTCCTCTTTTTCAATATCCATTAAATCTAAAATTATTATTATTTTCGAATTCTTAACATTTTCGTAGAAAACAAAAAAACATCTGATTATTTAAAAAAAAATTCCCGAAGTTATTTTTCAAATTTGATTAACAAAATGACAATTACTCCTATCGCTACTAATGCTAAACCAAGAAGACTCCATAATCCCATCACAGATAAAAATTCAAAAGTTGGGGCATTATCTCCTCCAGCACTCATATTTAGAAACCACGATGCTAGTGATATAAAGATAAAACCTATGATGAAAGTTACAATACCTGATCCCAGTATTATCTTTTTTCTATTCATTATATCATTAAATAAGAATTACTATCAAAGTATTAACTTTTTTGGAGGTTTTCAAAACAAAAAAACATCTGATTATTTAGAGAGAAAGTCTACTTTTTCTTTTGAGATGCCCATCGGATTAAAAAGTAGATTATTGGAACAGCAATGGCATAAAGTATTATCCAAAAGAGGTTATCCCAAAGAGTCGTGCTTTCTTCTATTACGGAGTCATATCCTCCAACCATGGATACAGGTGTTATCATCAACAGGATTATCAATATTATTAGGTAAATAACTACAAAAATTATGTCGATTTTGCCAAATTTCATACTCTTTACATCCTTCGATGAGGTATTATTTTCGAAGTATTAACCTTTTTGGAGGTTTTCAAAGAGCTATGTTTTTAACTCTCTTCTATAGATGCTCCTCATATAAGCCCCAAATAGATATGCGAGGGAGAAAGCAATTCCATAAGGGAAAATCCATCCATAAGGATTCATATAATACAAAACAGCACACACAATCCAAAGAGGAATTAGCATCAGCACTAATGCCTTTGGAGAATCCCATTTTTCAACTTTTCGGAGATACTCCTTGCTTTTCCTCAATCCAATCAAAAAGTAAAACAGCAAGATCCATAAACAATAACTACCGAAAAGGACAGCAATCCAAAATGGTGTTAAACTCGGGAGAGGTATTTCATATGCGAAACCAAGTAATATGTAAATTATCGTACCGACAATTATCGCAAGAAGAAACCTCTTTGTTTTTAACTTCATTTAATTTCGTATCATATTTATCATTAATTAACATTTTTGGAGGCTTTTGGCAGCGGAAACTTGAGGATTTTGTTGACATTTTTACGTAAAAACAACCTGTTTTATCAAATATCTTACATAAAACTTAAATATATAGGACTCATTGATTTTATATCGGGAGGTATAAAATGAAAATGAAATACATTGTAGTTTTAATTTGTATGCTGTTGATTAGTACTGCTATTTTACCTGTGTCTGGAACTGTATTGATGGAGAGAACTCCAATATCAACTTCATTAGGAGATACACTCTATGTCGGAGGCAGTGGCCCTGGTAACTATTCCACTATTCAATCTGCGATAAACGATGCATCTGATGGGGATACGGTATTTGTCTATGATGATTCGTCACCCTATGTTGAAAATCTAGTAGTTGATAAATCAATAGAGTTAATTGGTGAGAATAGACATACTACCGTTATTGATGGTAACGAGAAGGAAGATGCAGATGTCATCCTTATAAAAGCAGATGGAGTAACAGTACAAGGATTCACTGTTCAGAATAGTAGTTATGATAATGGCATTGAAATCATATCTCATAACAATATAATCAAAGATAATATTCTAACAGATAATAAGATGGGAATCCAATTAGGAGAAATACCTTTTATTTATTCAAATAACAGTATAATCGAAGGGAATATTATTACTAACAACAATTTTGCTGGAATTTATTTTGCATGGGCTTTTAATAATATTATTTCAGGAAATATTATCTCATCAAATAAATATCATGGAGTTTTTATCACGTATGATAGTGGCAATAATCTTGTCATTTTTAATAATATATCATCACACGAACAAGTTGGTGTTTTCATAAATAATGCGAATAACAATACAATTCAACGAAATACTATTATTGACAACAAATGGGGTGTAAGTATTAGTTATTCAAGTCAAAATAAAGTGCTGGAGAATAATATTTTCAACAACGAGAAAAATGCCATGGTAGATGCGTATACGGTAGGTCTGTTGAGATTTAGGTGGTTTGATCATACGTGGGATGGTAATTATTGGGGTCGATTTAGGTTAATCCCAAAGTTGATACCTGGCTTTTGCCTTTTTATCATTCTGAATTTTCCATTTTTCTATTTCAACATCAACATTTTCGACCATAACCTGTTTCTATTTATTCCAGTATTTAAGTTTGACTGGCATCCAGCACGAGAACCATATGACATTTACTAGTTGATAATCCAATTTTGACGGTAAAAACACCTTCCTTCGCAGATTTAGGTCTGCCAACATGTCAAAAATAGCTTAGTCCTTTTGCCTATTTCCCTCCTGTTGAATGTTCGTTCCTTCTCATTTTTTTGCATTCGGAAGTACTGTCATCGGAGCACCTGAAGAAGACACAGCTCTTTCTGTTCTACCTGCACATAATCTTTTACTTGAGGGAAATGGCTATAAGGCAGTGGCATTATCTGCTCTCGGAAGCTACGG
>JAUXAU010000092.1 GCA_030619765.1 Thermoplasmatota archaeon | reverse complement strand
CAATTATTTTGTCAATATCAAGACTACTGTTATTACTAAACGTTACATTTTTCTTTTTATCCATGCCAGCGCCTATATTGTATTATCTATATTTTTATGAGATTATAAATGTTTTCATAAATATCTGTTTCTTTTTTTCTCTTGCAACATAGGCATTTTTAACCTCGGTTGTTTAGATAAAATCAAGTTTTACAACAAACTTTTTCTTTTAATTTTTTTTCTCAATCCGTCGATTTTTTTTTTTTTTTTTTTTTTTTGACTACTTTTTATATCATTTTATAAATTTAAACAATTTTTGCTATTTTTTCAATGCTCTCCTGTGCTTTTTGTTATTCTTTGCATATAATATCCATTATATGCACAAAATTAAGTCCGAAACTTAACTATGACAATCTTCCACAGTAAATTTTATAGTATACAGGCATTCATATATTTATAGCAGTTTAACAACAGCTCGTGGACATGTATTTACCTGGCTTTTAAAAAAAGTGGCTTTTTCAAAAATCTCATATTTGTCTTATATGTAATAACATACGTTGTGTAATTTTATAACAGACATATAATACGTTATATATTTAGAAAACTGCAAATCCAACAGAAGTAGGAAATGCACATAACTTTAATTATATGCACAAAATTAAGTCCGAAACTTAACTATGACAATCTTCCACAGTAAATTTATAGTATTATATGCAAAAAATACCTCTTGTAAATTTTATGGTATGCAGGCATCCATATATTCATAGCAGTTTGATAACAGTTTGTGGACATGTATCTATCTGACTTTTAAAAAAAGTGGCTTTTAAAAAAACCCATATTTGTTCTATATGTCATAACTACGTTGTGTAATTTTATAACAAATATATAAATACGTTATATATTTAGAAAACTACAAGTCCAACAGAAGTAGAAGATGCACATAAGGTCAGTTATATGCACAAAAATTAAGTCAAAAACTTAACTATGACAATCTTCCACATTAAATTTAAGTAATTATATGCAAAAATACATGCAAAAAATACCCATTATATACAATAAAATCCTGGACCATACTCATTGTCATCCTTCTTCCATCCTACCACAGCTGGCATGCCGCCAGTTACTGAATGCCTTCTCTAACGCTTCCTTATCCTTAGGGGTTTTCTTAATGTCGAATTCCATGCCTCCTGATTATCTCGTTTTGCATCCGAAAAAGCATGCCATTCACCGTCCATAGGCTTGCCGCAGAAGTTTAACATGACATTTCTCCATATTTTATCCCCTTTTTTACCTTTTTAATAAGATATCAGGTCAAATGCATGAGTTTCATTCATAAAAACTCTACAAAATCAGCCCAACGTTTTATAAATCAAAAATCACATATGCACATGAGATGAAAAACATTCCAATATCCAAAAAAACTTGGAAGAAATTGAAGGAAATAAAAAGAAATAAAGGATTCAATGTTCTCAACCAAACCATTGAATACCTCGTCGATAGAGAGGAGAATGAAACGCTTTCGGCTGGAGAATTAAAGGAAGAGATTAAACCAAAAAATATAACGCCGGTTGCACCAGAATCTACACTATCAGACGTCTACAAGGTAAAGGATGGTCTTGAAAAAGAGAGGCGGGATCTCGAGAAGTTAAGGGATAAGATTAGATATGAGGAGGCTCGTACCGAGAATGTTCGTGCTACTGAGGAGCTACGCAGTGCGATTACGAATGAGATCCACGCAAAGGAAGCCTATGAGGATGCTAAAAGGAAGATGGATGTCGCCGAGGAAGAGATGATCCATGCTTGTTCTGAGCTGGACGAGATCAAACAACTACTTGGTCACTTGGAGTTAAGAGAACAGATTTATCCTGCACCGCCACGCACACAACCATAAGTTTTTCAGATAAAAAGTAATCTCAATTTTTCTTTACATTCTCGGGTGCATCAAAATAAATTTTCTTGGCCTTTCTGAGTTGCTCCCCTGAAATCTTAAAAGGTTCTGCAAGTTTATCAGTTGTTTTTCCATTTACATTCTCGGGTGCCAAGTTCAATTATTCAGATATATTTCTTTAATGAAGAAAGCATTTTGCAGCAGATTTCTGTGAGTTTTTAAGGGGAAAATACACCTTTTTATTGCTTCATTGTACGGGCAGTAATTATTGCAGTATTTATTACCTAATTTTTCTGTTGGTTTCACGTCCTCTTTTTTACTTATTTAATCCCATCCTCTGATTTTCTAATAGTTTTTGCAGATGCTCCACAGTTTTACCATAATTTTCAACTGCTACTTTAACGTGAGCCTCAACAAAATTCCATGCTTTTTGAAAGTCCCCATATCTCATACGATAGGCTTTTTTATTTTGTTTAGTCCCTTCATCAAAAACCTGAACTTCTTCAAGAATATCAAATCCTTTAAGTTTGTTAAGATGTCTATATACGGTAGGCCGGGATGTTTTAAGATCAGCTGCAATTTCATCTACAAACCATGCTTTTGTTGGATGCTTTAAGAAGAAATCTGAAAAAATCTTGTAAGGAATCGTAGGATCTGACCCCTTTGAAAGATAACCAATTTGTTCAAAAAATTTCTTTGCTACGCTTCCTAAATCTTCATCACCAATCAAAGGAGTATTGCTCACAACTTGCATTTCAAATGCCATAACAAAAGACCTCAAAACAGAATGCAACAACTAATTTATAATACTTGCTTAACGATGATAAGGGGAAACATTAAATAGATTATAGACTTGCGGTCCCTCATCTTCTCAGTGCGGAGGGGGGTATAAAGTCAGA
Source organism: Thermoplasmatota archaeon (assembly GCA_030619765.1). Taxonomy (GTDB): domain Archaea; phylum Thermoplasmatota; class E2; order DHVEG-1; family DHVEG-1; genus JAGLML01. Next base: position 8,213 of record JAUXAU010000092.1, on the reverse strand, counting down.
AGTTGAGCGATATGGTGTTTCCAGTCTTGGCTCAACAACTCTTTCGAACTCTGCCCGCAGCTCATCGATCCTCTCCGGTGACAGTTTCTTCCGCATGATGTACCTTGTATGTAGATCACCTGTATGTCCCATGTAAAATGACCGCTTATACGATTCAAGGGCAAGGGCATTATCATAAAAACTGCGGAGGATGTAAACCTTACTCTGGAAAGCCGACTGCTCGAATGCTTTATTAACCCAGTTTTGGACTGCCCTCTTCTCCCTCCCAAGGATTTTTGTATTACCATCGATTTCTCTCCTCTTGTTAAGCCATGCCGCAATGTATTCAGCGCCCTGTTCGGTGAGAAACACAAAAAACTCCACTTTGGCTTTGTTGCCGGGGTAATTCCTTTGGATATTGATCCGGGCAGGGTATTTCGTGAATTTTATATGTCCATCAATGATTTCGCAGTCTACTATGTCCCTGACGCATATTTGAGTGGCCAGCATGGGTCGAAGTCCACAGAAACCGAGAAGCGCTATCGCTGCTCTTGCCCCAATATCTGCGTTTTTAAGTATCTCCCCTAGTTTCTTCTGGGAAGGGATCTCGACGTCAAAGATTCCCTGTAGGGTGCTGCTGCGGTCTGCTTCAACAACCGAGGAGTCAAATTTTATGTTTGTATACTTTAGGAATGAATGGACTGCCGCCATTCGCTGGTTTCGCGTAAGGGGTGCAAGTGGGAGCTCCTCGAAATACTCCTTCATTTTCCTATGAAAACGTGCCTCCTCTCTGGCAAATGCAACAAACTCCTCCACCGTCATCTGTAGATCTGAAAGCACCATACGGAGTTGAGATTTGTAACTGGAGCGGGTTGCCTCTGTTTTACGCTTCCTTAATTCTTTGTCCCAGTCATCCACGTTGTAGAGGTTTTTGGAAATATGGCACATTTCACTTATCTCAGTGGATGGTTTAAGCAATGTCTGTTCTGTTAGTTTTATAACCACTGAATCACATCCATATTATTATTATTTTGTGTCTATATAAACATTTCTATCTTTAATAAAATTAATAGTAAAGTTAAAATTGTATTTCTTTTATCCATTTACAATATTCACAATTCTCATTAGATTCAGGCAGCTCTCCATTCAACAGAACCGGATAAAGGCATACCGTTAAGCTGATTTTTTCAGCTTTTGTATTAGCAATTTTTGAATGTCCTTGTCCTTTAGCACTTCTGAGAACCGGCTGTCTATCTTTTCCAACCTCTGCCGCTGCTCCTGCTCCTGTTTCTGCCTCTGCTCCATATCTACCTTGACTTCTTTCATCTCTTTTTTCAAGTAGTAAATTTCTTCGTCTTTCTCCGCAAGCCTCTCTTCTAAATCCCGGGTGTCTGCTGGTAAGTCAAATACTGCTATGGTGTGCATTGCTTTTTCATATAATTCAGCGAGTTGCTCCTGTGAGTACCGCCTGTATGCTTGGGTAAGATAGCCTTCGTGCCCCATCAATGCCTCTACAACATCAACTGGTATTTCAAGAGACATACGAGTACGATAGTACTTCCTCAGCGTGTGTATGTGCATTTTATGACGATTTGTTCTTTCCTCTCTTTCGGTAAACCCTGCTTTACGTGTCAACCGATTCCATATAACATAAGCGGTTGCGTATGTGAAAGGAAAAATATATGGGTTGTCTGCTGTTTTTGTGTAGTGTTTAAAGTTAGCCCTTTTTACTGATACTCGCAGGTATTCTTTTCTAACTTTCAGCCATTCTTCCAGGTAGGTTTTTGCCTCTTCGCTCATGAATGCTATTCTTGGGTTGCCTGTTTTGGTGGTTTCGCCGCGTATGTTGATTTTAACTGGTTTGCTGTTTAGATCTATGTCCGATTCTTTTAGGTGCAGTATTTCATCTATCCTCATTCCACTGCTGCTGGCTATGAGAAACAATGAGCGTTCTTTTATTCCTCCATGAGCGAGTATCTTTTTTAGCTGTATGTTTGTTGGAACTATATCCTGTGTTACGGGCCGGTTTCCCTTTGCTCGTTTTCTAAAGTTTTTCCATACCTTCGGCTTGATATTTACATCGTTTTCTGCGAGGAAGATTTTTACGGTGGATAACCGCATCTTTCTTGTACAGGGTGGTTCGTCGATTATTGCTTTCCAGAAGATCTTTACGTCCTGCTCATGGTCACGGCCGTTGTTAAAGTACTGTTCTGGATCTGCTTCTATGGTGTTGAAAAATTTGTTTAGGTGTGCTTTGTAGGCACTGCGTGTCGAATTGCTAGGGTAATCTTCTAGGAACTCCTCTATCTTATTCATTACTTTATTCATTATTATCACTATATTATAATAATAGATTTAGGGGTTTATAAACCTTATGTTGATAGAAAATTATCTTACTATAAGTTTTATTATATCTTGTTTTTCTTTCACTTCAAATTCCACATCAAAGAACTGTTTGAGAAGCCACATATTGGTCTGGGTATGATTAGTTAGCGCTCTAACCATACATACTGACTCTTCTTCTGCAAGAACCATATATGGTAATATTTGATCTATTGCAAATGTATCAATCGTAGCTCCTGTTTTGATTTCTTTTATAAGTTGATTTGCAGCATTTTCCCCAATTTTTTCAGAAGTAACTCCTCTTTCACCAAGAAAGGTTGATCCCATAACAGTATGATCTGATTTAGACCACAATGTTATTCCAGTCCCAGGGGAAAACGATGTTGTTTTATCCACCCGTATAAAAGATTGTATATTGCTTCTTACTGCTATCTTCAATGCAGCTTGTTTCATTCGTTCGCTAATATGATCGGGAAGATTAGCTATATGTACGATACCTTTCATTTTACCAAAATCTTGCTTTTCTTCTAACTGTAAACGTTGTAGTTTTTTAATAGGATGAATTGTTAAAACAGCTTCTCCACCGCCCTTTGGATAGTAACCGCGTTTTATTAACTGTGCGTCAGTGTTTACGCCCATCTTTTGAATCAAAGTTAAAAAAACTTGAGTAAAATAATCCCAAGTCGGGGCCCATTTTACATCTGTACCACCAGTCAATTTTATGGTAATAGGTTTTGTGGTGTTTAGAGAACTAAGAATACATGCTTGAAAAACCAATGTTATACTTCCCGCTGTACCAATATCAAATTTATATTCTCCTGGTTGAATTTCTCCAGGAGAGAACGTCAATTTAGAAGATCCAATTGATAGACCTTCTATCGCCCCTTTACAAATGGATTTAATACAGGAAATGGCAGTATGATGTTGCGGCCGTATGCCGGGAACAGGGCGATTAGCACGGATATTCTTTATTTCTACAGGTTTTTTTGTAAGTGCAGAAAGGGCAACAGCATATCGTAATATCTGTCCTCCGCCTTCTCCATAAGAACCATCTATTTGTAACAAAACCTCACCATTTATAAATTTTCTAAAAGCATTTCAAGAGCTGCATTACACGTGCTTTCTTTATTTTGCAACCTATCTCCTGAAAAAATAAATTTTTTAACGTTAACGTTTTTTGAATTAGCAATTCCTATGTAAACCAATCCTACAGGTTTTTCTTTGGTTCCACCAGTGGGTCCAGCTATACCTGTTGTAGAGATGCCTATGTCTACATTTGACCTTTCTTTTATTCCGATAGCCATGGTCTTTGCCGTCTGTTCACTTACCGCTCCATATTCCTGGAGCGTTTTTTCTAGAACCCCTAGAAGATCTATTTTCGCTTGATTGCTGTAGGAAACTACACCTCTATCAAAATATTCCGAACTGCCAGAAATATTGGTTAACATATGTGCTAGAAAGCCTCCTGTGCAAGATTCAGCAGTAGCCACCGATAGATGATGTTTTTTAAGTTTGTCAGAGATTTTATTAAGAAGTTGTCTATCTATCAACGGAATCCCTCAGTTTCTGGATGAGTTCATCGATATATAAATAGTTACCATCACATACATTAAAAGTTATATATCAAAAATTGATTGAACTCCATTACGTCAAACAACTGATATAGCCCCGTGGTGTAGTGGTTAACATAAGAGACTCTGGATCTCTAGTCACCAGTTCGAATCTGGTCGGGGCTGTATTTTAACCTCTAATAGGTATGTTAGGTGAGATAATATGAATCCAACAAACAATGTAACTAGGGATTTCATACGGGATATCATTGATGAGGACCTGAGAACCAATAAGTACGATGGCCGTGTCCACACAAGATTCCCCCCAGAGCCGAATGGCTATCTCCATATTGGTCATGCTAAGTCCATCTGCCTTAACTTTGGCATCGCTGAGGAGTATAAAGGCCTCTGTAACCTTCGTTTCGATGATACTAATCCCACAAAGGAAGAGAAAGAATACACACAATCAATCATAGAAGATGTTCGGTGGCTCGGGTTTGATTGGGAGGATCGACTCTTTTTTGCCTCAGATTATTTTGGTCAGATGTATGAATATGCAGTCCAGTTGGTAAAAGATGGAAAAGCCTACGTTGATGACTTGAATGCTAAAGAAATCAATGAATACCGTGGCACATTAACAAAACCTGGCAGGAATAGTCCATATCGTGATCGTTCTGTAGAGGAAAACCTCGATCTATTAGAACGAATGAAGGCTGGTGAATTTGCTGATGGTGAGAAGGTACTTCGGGCAAAGATTGACATGGCTCATCCAAACCTCAACATGCGTGACCCGATAATCTACAGAATACTACATGCTAGTCATCACCGTACAGGGGATAAATGGTGTATATACCCTATGTACGACTGGGCACATGGTCTGGAAGACTCTATTGAAGATATTACTCATTCTATCTGCACTCTAGAATTTGAGAACCATCGCCCTCTATATGATTGGTTCCTCGATAATCTTGGGGTCTATCATCCTCAACAGATTGAGTTCGCCCGTCTTAATCTCACTTACACTGTAATGAGCAAACGGATGCTTCTAGAGCTGGTCGAAGGTGGATATGTCAGTGGATGGGACGATCCAAGACTGCCTACTATTAGTGGAATGCGTAGACGAGGTTATTCGCCTACTGCAATTAGGAATTTTTGCAAGCGAATTGGTGTGGCTAAAGTCAACAGCATTGTCGACTTAGAATTCCTTGAGCATTGTATTAGGGATGATTTAAACAAAACTTCTCTCCGATTCATGGGTGTCCTACGTCCTCTTAAGATCGTTATCGAGAACTATCCAGAAGACAAGGTAGAAGAATTGGAGGCCATAAATAATCCTGAGGATCCCAATGCAGGGACCCGCAAGCTTCCATTCTCACGGGTGCTATATATTGAGCAAGGTGATTTTATGGAAGATCCGCCAAAGAAGTTCTATCGCTTGGCACCTGGTCGTGAGGTAAGGTTTAGATATTCTTATTTCATAACCTGCAAGGAGTCAATAAAAGAGGGCGGTGACGTGGTAGAGCTTCGATGTACCTATGATCCCGCAACCCGAGGTGGTTATGCTCCAGATGGAAGAAAGGTTAAGTCGACCATACACTGGGTTTCGGCTGCTCATGCCATCGATGCAGAGGTTAGACTATACGATAGGTTGTTTACATTAGAAAACCCTGCTGGGCAGAAGGATACTGATTTTAAGGAACTCCTGAATCCAAACTCCCTTGAGGTACTAACGTCGTCCAAAGTTGAACCTGCCTTGCGAAATTTGAAACCATTTGACCGATTCCAATTCGAACGCCAGGGTTATTTCTGTATAGGTCCAGATACAACTGAGGAAAACCTTGTCATTAATAGAACCGTGGGACTTCGTGATATATGGGCAAAAATTCAGAAGCAACAGCAAATGAAGAAATAACTTTTACTTTTACAACGAATTATTGTACTTATCTCCCTTAAAAAAGCCTGAAATATAATTATATGTAAACCTAATTCCCATATAGTGATAACGGTTGACAATTCAAATGGATTTATTATAATTTCTCATTACCGATTCTTTTCAATTCTGTCTAATTTCATTGTTGTAATTTCAAAAAAATCAGGTTTTTTATATGGTGTTCCATCGAGATATGTTAAATGATCTTCCCAGTTTTCATCAACCTTCTTAACAAAATCCAGATCTATTCCCATCTTCTTCCTCCTAGATTTATAATATTGAAATCAACTGATACTTTATAACTCTTTTTTCCACTATTACATAGGAGTTTACGTTGAAAAATGCCATATCTAGGCAATATAATTCAGGAGGGATATTTTGGAAGGAAGGGAAAAACACTGGGGGTATAAATATGAAGAAAACTTGGGTTTTGAAACCCTTCCTCCACTTCAACATATAATTATATGTTTAAATGATATTTAAATAATGCCGTAATTATGTTCGACAATTGTCGAAAAATAAGGTGTTCTAAGTGTTTTGAATGATGTTTTATACAAAAAATGAGAGAAAATGCGTTAGAGGGTTAATCCCAGCTTTCCATTGTGTTAAAAAAGAGATATTAAAATTAATAAAAGTTAGATAGCCAGGTATATAACTGATTTAAACACTTACCCGGTGAAAATCTATTGATAGCCCCGTGTTGTAGTGGACAATCATACTGGCCTTTGGAGCCGGCGACAGCGGTTCGAATCCACTCGGGGCTACTAATTAACATCCTGATAACCTATTTCATCTCAAATCTGTAAATTATATAAATCATATTCTTATTTTGGGATTGTCATAACCAAACTGCAACAAATATATCAAATGTATGTTTTAGTAATTAATAAGACATTAAGACATCCAAAATACTATAAATGTTTACCACAATCCCCTCCGTCACATTCGTAACTGATAGCCCTGTGGTGTAGTGGTTAACATGTTGGCCTTTGGAGCCAGCGACAGCGGTTCGAATCCGCTCAGGGCTGCTCAAAATTGCTCCCGTGGTGTAGTCCGGCCAATCATTCCGGCCTTTCGAGCCGGCCACTCGGGTTCGAATCCCGACGGGAGCATAATATTCATTAACATGGTTGCTTTATAGAAGAAAAACATTATTTTTTACCGGTAAAAGTGTATTCAAATCTCGTTTGTCTGATGGATGTAAGGATGATTGAAAAAGAGAGTTGCAGTACCATGAAATGAAACCAGCGAAAGAATTCTATCAATTATACTGCAAGAATATCAAGAAAATATATAACACCAGATTGTATTCCGGGCAGTTAACCCACAGGATAAACTTTAGCTAAGGCTTCGATGAAGAGGATTTGAATAATGGAACCATCTAATATGGCATATGATAGAGCTATTACAATATTTTCCCCTGATGGAAGATTGTTTCAGGTGGAATATGCACGGGAAGCAGTGAAAAGAGGAACTACAACAGTTGGAGTGAAATTTAAAGATGGTGTAGTGTTAATTGTAGATAAACGAATTAGTTCTCGTTTGATAGAACCTGATTCTATTGAGAAGATTTTTCAAATAGATGATTACATTGGATGTGCTACGTCTGGTCTTGTTGCCGATGCACGAGTACTGGTGGACAGAGCCCGCATAGATGCCCTGATAAATGAGATAACATATGATGAAAAAATACAGATTAAAACGCTTGTGAAACGTATCTGCGATTTCAAACAGACATATACTCAATATGGTGGAGTCAGACCTTTTGGCACTAGCCTCCTTATTGCAGGTGTAGACGAAACAGGGCCCAGATTGTTTTCCATGGATCCCTCTGGTGCTTTTATGGAATATAAGGCAGGCAGTGAAGGAACTGGACGTAGTGGTGCTATGGCATATTTCGAGGAAAATTATAGAGAAGATATGGCGTTAGAAGAAGCAATAGATACGGGTATAAAAGCGATTCATAAAGGATCTGAAGAAAGGCTGAATCCTGATGCTATTGAAATAGCAATAGTTGATAAAAAAGAAAAATTCCGTAAATTATCACGTGATGAATCGAAAGAATATGTTAAAAAAGCAATTGGTAAAAAGAATTAACCTTGTATTTTTGGATTAATCACTTTTGCATTGAGAACGTTTTGTAATTTTAAGGAAATAATCTATCCATGCATCCCTAACACTAGGTATTGTCTCATGTTCTATGCGTTTTAAGATGTCCTTTTGTTCTTTCGTAGTTGCCATTTTTCTAAGCGCTGAAAGACTAACTTTAGTATCCTTTTCTTTAACTGAAGGCAGAGTAGGACGAAATAGTTTCCTTAACCTGAACTTTTTTGCATCATGTGTCGTTGTAATACACCCGTTTTAAGAATGCAATCATCTGTTATAAAATGATTTCTCTTCCGACGCACACA
>JAUXAU010000071.1 GCA_030619765.1 Thermoplasmatota archaeon | reverse complement strand
TTTGGAGATGGAATTAAAAAAAATTTGGCATTTTACACAGTTTATACTAATTTTTCTCTAAAATTGAATTTCTTTGATTCGAATAGAATTTTAGAGCTACTTGATCAAAATTTCTCCGGGAAAAAAGACACGGACCTGGCGGGATTCGAACCCGCGATCTACAGCTTAGGAGGCTGTCGCCCTATCCAGTCTAGGCTACAGGCCCAACAACAATCCAAAAACAACATACAGACAGATTTTTTAAAACTTGGCAAGCCATTTTACATTGATTTATAGTTTATTGAAAAATGAGCAGATGTTGAATCTGTATCTTTATCTTTATGATTTCTTAGTTCAGAAAGTCTAATTGTTTTAAATTCGATATTTTTTGCTTTTAGTAATTTAGATATACCAGGGACATGACCATCACCTATACACGTGATAATGCTCTGATAATGTTCGTTTAGTTCCATTAATTTGTTTACCATATAGACGTCTCTTTTATCAATAAGGGTTTCTTTGATCGTTGGAAATTTTTCCCCGATTTTTTCAATGTAGGAATCAAAATCATCCTGAAAATTTTTAAGTTCTTTTTCAACTCTTTTTTTACTTACAAATATACCCCCAAAGCCAGTTAATAAGAGTCTGAACTTTTCAGAAAATGGCATTGATCTCCACATCTTTATAAACAGATGTTGTGCATTCATGTCGATGAATTCTACAGGTAATTGATGAGACTGGGCATAGGTGATCGCTGTCAACATTTCATCTCCAGCGCTCACACCATATTCGTTTGCCATATTCTCTTGAAATCGAGCAAGTAGTTTGTATACAAGGGGCAGGTTCTTTTTTGCCTCTTTATAAGATTCTGGGTTGTTTCGTTTCATCATAATTGCTTGAAATCGTTGTTTATCTAACTCTACGCAAATAACATCAGGATTTTTTTCATCAAATATTTTAAGAAGAGAAGAGGATAAATCAAATACATGTCCTGTACCAATCAAGACAATCATAGATTACCTTATAACATGTAGCTATTAAAAGAATATCCATGAAATTTGATCTGTCATTGTATGATTTCTAGGTTCCCTCTTGCCAGTTGTCCATGTACTCTTTTTGTGTTTTTGTAAGCTCATCTACTTTCACGTTCATGCTGTGTAACTTGTGCAATGCGATCTCTCGATCGATCTCCTCTGGCACAGGGTATACTTTTTTCTCTAACTTTGTAATATTCCTTTTATTGGATAGCCATTTGGCTGTAAGTGCTTGGTTTGCAAAGCTCATATCCATTACCTCACTTGGATGACCCTCGGCAGCAGAAAGATTTACCAATCTTCCTTCAGCAAGTAAATAAATGGTTTTCCCGTTCTTCAGATGGTACTCCCTCACGTTTGGCCGGATCTCTATCCACTCCTTTGAACTTTTATCCAGGTGACCAACGTTTATTTCATTGTCAAAATGCCCGCTATTTGCTACAATAGCCCCATCTTTCATCATATCAAGCACAGGAGCATCTATTACATACTTGTTTCCAGTGGCCGTAACAAAAATATCACCAATCCCTGCAGCAGTTTTAATTGGCATTACCCTGAAGCCGTCCATTTCTGCTTCTAACGCTCTCACTGGGTCAATCTCTGTTACGATAACATTTGCCCCCATACCACAAGCACGCATTGCTACACCTTTGCCACACCAGCCATAACCACAGACAACAAATGTTTTCCCAGCAATTAATACAGAAGTAGCACGAAGAATGCCATCAATTGTTGACTGGCCGGTACCATATCGGTTATCAAAGAAATGTTTGGTCATTGCATCGTTAATTGCTATAATTGGATATTTTAAGTCCCCTTTTTCAGCCATGATCCGCTGCCGGTTCACACCTGTTGTAGTCTCTTCAGTACCTGCAATAATATGTTCTAATCCCTCTTTCCGAGTCGTATGCAGTCTTGTTACTAGGTCACTACCATCATCCATGCTAATATTAGGTTTATGATCAAGCACTCGGTCTACACACCAATAATATTCCTCAGTATTTACTCCACGCCATGCATAGACAAATATTCCTTCTTCAGCTAGTGCTGCAGCAACTGCATCATTGGTACTAAGTGGGTTTGAGCCACAGAGCGCAACTTTTGCACCACCAGTTTTCAACGTCTTCACAAGCACAGCTGTTTCTTTTGTAACATGTAAGCAACATCCAAGAGTCAAATCCTTTAACGTCTTCTTTTTTTCAAAATCTTTTTTTATCCTCATTAGAACAGGCATGTGGTCTTCTGCCCAATGAATCAGATTTCTTCCCTCTTCTGCCAGTTTAGGGTCTTTTATAGCATAATCCTTCGTTTTTATTACCAATTCTTTCAACTCCTTTTTATTTTAGTATAAGTTTAGCGTCAACAACGCACAAATCATCTCCGTATACAAAAACGGGGTTTAAATCCATCTGGTCAATATGTTCATCAAGTTCTTGACCGATTTTTGAAACCTTAAGAAGAAGATCGGCAACCAATTCTTTATTAGCGGGTATGTTTCTAAACCCCTCTAACAGTTTTTTACCTTTTATCTCCTCTATCATTTGTTCAGCATCATACCTGTCAATAGGAATAACACGGAATGTTACATCCTTATAAAGTTCGGTGAAAATTCCACCGATTCCACACATGATAGAAAGACCAAATGTCGGATCCTGGACAAGACCAACGATGATTTCAACACCTTTCTCTTCCATTTGATCGACAAGCAGATTTTTTTTTGGGAATTTTTTTCTAAACTCTTGGAGCGTTTTCTTAAGTTCATTCATGTTTTGAATGCCAAGTTTTACACCACCGACATCGGTTTTGTGTAAAATTTTACTAGAACATACTTTCAAAGCCACTGGGAATTTCAAACCAAGGTTTTCTAAATCATCCGGCTTGTTTACCAGTTTGTAGTTCGTAGTTCGAATCCCATATGCCTTCAATAGATCTTTTACCTCGTTTTCAGCAAGAGGTCCTTTTCTCTTTAACAGTTTTTTCAGATTTTTTTTCATGGCATCGTTTCCATTTTCGAGTTAATAATGTAATCCATAAGACTCCCAGCACGAAATAGAATTAGTATTATTAAGTTTGGCGACAAAAGTAATGTTTTTCACCAAATTAAAAATTAAAGCGACAAAAGTTTTAAATAAAGAATTCCTTTCCTTAGCCCCTACCAGTAACATGAACAGGTGTACAAAATGGTTAAAAGCATGTATGGCCACGTAAGAGAACAGTGGAAAAAACCTGATACTTCATATCAATCACCTCTTAAAAATCGTCTTATTCAGTGGAGAAAAGAAGAAAGTTTCACTAGAGTTGAAAAACCGCTGAGAATAGATAGAGCAAGATCATTAGGGTATAAAGCGAAACAGGGATATATTGTTGTACGAGCGCGAGTACGAAGAGGTGGGCTGAGAAAACACAAAATAAAAGGAGGGAGAAAACCCTCATCGAAAGGTATGAAAAAAATCACTGCCGCAAAAAGCATACAAAGAATTGCTGAAGAACGTACAGCAAAAAAATACCCAAACACGGAAGTGTTAAACTCGTATTGGGTTGGAGATGATGGTAATTATTATTACTACGAGGTTATCTTGGTAGACTCATCACATCCCGCTATATTGAATGATCCGAAGATAAATTGGATTGCTGATCCATCAAACAAAAGAAGGGTTTTGAGGGGAAAAACAAGTGCAGGACAAAAAGGAAGGGGGATGCTGTACAAAGGTAAAGGTGCTGAGAAAGTAAGACCAAGCATACGTGCACATCAAAGCAGAGGAAAATAAGTTTTATCTTGCTACCATAACAGGCTTATGGGCATATTGCACTACTTTATTTGCAACACTGCCAATCGGATACATTCCTAATTCGCTTGTTCCTTTACTGCCAAGGACAATTAAATCACAGTTTAAGTCATTAGCAGTATCGATAATTTTAGCGGCAATATCTCCTTCTTCAACCATCCCAATCACTTCAAACTCATGAGATCCTATATCATTTACAACGGTATTTATGAGATTGTGTGCCCTCTTTTTCAAAAGCTCGTAGGCTGTTTGATCTACAAGATTTTTGTCAGATGGAACCGGAACTACAGCAATTAAAATGAGCTTCCCATTTTCGTCGATAACCATCATTGCTTTGTTCAATGCGTTTTCTGATCCTTCAGATCCATCAAATCCTACTAAAATTCTTTTCATACTCTCATTTTTTCTTCCAAACAGGACCTTTACTCGTGTCCTGTAGTTCAAATCCTAGATCTTGGAGTACGCTTCTTATTTCATCAGCTTTTCCCCACTCCTTTTGTTTTCTAGCTTCTTCTCGAATGTTAATCAATGTTCTTATAATTTCTTCAATACTTTTAGCTTTAATTTCTTTATCATATTTTAAAATGAATTTTTGCAATTTCTCAAGTAATACAGTTTCATCTCGTTGGACTTTTCTAGGTTGGAAAAGTGTCAGAATGTCACCTAATTTCAACAATAATTCAAGTGAATGCTTGCATAGTGCAACATCTATCGGTTGATTATTTTCTAAAAACTTATTACTCTTATTGACAAAATCAAAAATTACTGAAAATGCCTTCGGAGTGTTAAAATCGTTATCCATGGCCTGTTCAAATTGCTGTTTAAAATCATATATTGTTGTAAGATATTTTTTCTCTGTTTCTGTTAAATTGTTCTCATCCATATCAATATCCGCTTTAGATAGTTCCCTTAACTTTTCCATTAACCTATATATCCTTTCCAAACCCTTTTTTGTGTTTTCAAGTGCTTTTTGGCTAAAATCAGGCGGACTTCGGTAATGTGCCTGAGCAAAAAACATTCTAATTACTTCGGGATCCCACTTTTGCATTAGATCTCTAACATTAATTATATTTCCAAGAGATTTTGACATTTTTTCTCCATCTACTGTGAGGAGACCGATATGCATCCAGTACTTAGCAAACTGTTTTCCAGTTGCAGCTTCAGCTTGAGCAACCTCATTTTCATGATGAGGAAAACGAAGATCCATACCGCCACCATGGATGTCAAATGGCAATCCGAGATATTTACTGCTCATGGTAGAACATTCAATATGCCAACCTGGCCGCCCTTTTCCCCATGGTGATTTCCAAGATGGTTCACCTGGCTTCGCTTGTTTCCACAGTGCAAAATCAAAGGGACTATGTTTTTTTTCACCAGGTTCAATACGTGTCCCAACTCTCATCTCATCAATTTTTTGACCAGAAAGTTTTCCGTAATCTTTGAAATTTTCAACAGAAAAGTAAACATCACCATCAGCCACATATCCAAAATCCTTATCCAGTATACGTTGTATCATTACAATCATATCAGGAATGGTTTCAGAGGCTTTGGGATATAAATTAGCTCTTCTTATTCCAAGATCGTCTAAATCTTTAAGGCATCTATCAGCAAAACGCTCTGAATATTTGATGGGATCGACACCTTCCTTACTTGCTGCTGCAATTATCTTGTCATCGACATCTGTAATATTTTGAATGTACGTAACATCGTATCCAATGTGTTCCAGATATCTTCTAATTACATCAAATGCTAAATACGTACGGGCGTGACCAATATGAACATCACTATAAACGGTCATACCGCAAACATACATTTTCACTTTTTTTGCTTTTATATCAACAGGAACGAAACGTTCTTTTTTTCTTGACAGTGTATTGTAGAGTCTTAACGTCATATGATGAACGCCTTCTTTTATCGCTAATAACAGCAAAAATATATACTTTACTAAAAGTGTTGCCAAATTCTTTAAATATCTTTTAATGATACCTAAAAACGGAGACTTATAATGAAAACTACGTTTAGTATTATTAAAGCAGATGTGGGCGGATGGCCCGGTCATGCATATGTACATCCAGATCTTAAGGAAACAGCAAATAAAAAACTCACAGAAGCACGTAAATCTGGTTTATTAAAAGATTTTCATGTTACGAACTGTGGAGATGACCTTGAACTTATTATGACGCATACCAATGGCGAAGATAGCAAAGAGATTCATGGTCTTGCTTGGGATACTTTTTGTGAAGCAACAGAGAAAGCAAAAGAACTAGGGCTCTATGGAGCAGGGCAGGATTTACTGAAGGATGCGTTCTCTGGGAATATAAAAGGTATGGGTCCAGGTATAGCTGAAATGGAGTTCACTGAGAGAAAAGCTGAGCCAATTGTTGCATTCATGATGGATAAAACAGAGCCAGGAGCATTCAACTTTCCAATTTTCAAAATTTTTGCAGACCCATTTAACACCGCTGGATTAATCATAGATCCCAATCTTCATGATGGGTTTGTGTTTGAAGTATGGGACATCCAAGAACATAAACATGTGTTCATGGAAACGCCTGAGGAGATGTATGGCCTCCTTGCACTAATAGGTGCAAAATCACGGTTTGTTATAAAACGAGTATTTCCAAAGAAGAGTTCCAAGTTACCGGCAGATGAACCAGCTTCGGTCATATCAACTGAAAAATTATACCAGATAGCTGGGGAGTATGTTGGTAAAGATGATCCTGCTGGTGTTGTTAGAGCACAATCTGGGCTTCCTGCTCTTGGGGAGGTATTAGAGGGATTTGCACTTGGTCATCTTGTCTCTGGCTGGATGCGTGGTTCTCATAACGGTCCGCTGATGCCGGTTTCTGTTGGTCAGGCGAAATGTACCAGATTTGATGGTCCACCGCGGGTAGTTGCTCTTGGTTTTCAGCTTAAAAACGGTAAATTGACAGAGCCTGTCGATCTGTTTGATGACCCTGCATTTGATCGTACACGAGTGGAGGCACAGCATATCATGGATTATATGAGAAGACATGGACCGTTTGAACCGCACCGTCTTCCAATGGCAGATATGGAATATACAACATTACCCAAGATTATGAAAAAATTGGGAAGTAGATTCGAAAAGACGAAATAATCTTCAACCTTTAATTTTATATATTATTACCTTATTAGGGCTTCCCTTACAAGAGCATTGGAGTGTAAGACAATGGCACGAATGCATGCAAGAAGAAAAGGGAAATCGGGGTCTACCCATCCAATTAGAAAGAAACATCCTGAATGGAGTTCACTTAACCCTAGAGAAATAGAGGCGAGAATCATAGAACTTGGAAAGGGCGAGAAATCCACAAGCGAGATAGGGATGATTTTACGAGACCAGTATGCTATTCCAGATGTTAAAATTGCAACAGGTAAAAAGATTTTGCAGATACTGGAAAATAACAACATCAAATCTGATATACCGGAAGATTTAAGAAATCTTATACGAACTGCACTCACGCTAAGAAAACATCTTGATACAAATAAAAAGGATTTGAAAAATAAAAGGAATTTACATCTTACTGAGTCGAAAATACGTCGTCTTACAAAATACTATCATGCAGAGCATAGACTTCCGAAAGGTTGGAAATACAGCCCTGCCCAAGCAAAACTGATGTTTGACTAATCACTATCTTTTTCAGATAGTGTAAGCTTTTACTTTTAAACATGCCAGATGATATTTCAAAATTAAGTAAAAAAGCGGCAGAAGTTATTTTATCCTTGCCAAAGTCTACTAGTATTAGAGTTGTTTCTCATTATGATGCTGATGGAATTACTGCTGCAGGTATAATATGTAATGCTCTTTATCGTGAAGGCTATGATTTTCATGCAACTCTCATGAGAAATCCTTTCAATAAAGGGCTAGAACGACTGGCAAAAGAAGAAAATGAACTGATCATCTTTTCTGATATGGGTAGCGGACAGATCGAAACTATAGAAAAAATTGGATGCAAAGTTATTGTTTTTGATCACCATCAGTATCTTAAGTCAGAAGTTGGAAAAGATGTTCTGCAGATAAATGCAAACCTATGCGGAATTGATGGCAACTATGAAGCATCTGGTGCTACGCTTAGCTCTTTCTTTGCAAAAACACTTAACGCTGAAAATGAAGATTTATCTTCTCTGGCACTTGCTGGTGTGATTGGTGATAAACAACATATTGGTGGCATCAGAGGTTTTAATAAAGAAATTTTAGAAAGTGCTTTGGAGAAGGGATTCCTAAAAGAACATATGGGCATCAAACTTTACGGAGATTCGATATTTGATGCTCTCTATTTTTCAATTGATCCATACTACAAGGGCTTATCTGGCAATAAAGATGAAATTGAAAGGATTCTCGATAAACTGAATATTGATAAAAATACAAAAATCGATGATATAGAAAAGGACAAATTGATACGATTGCAGTCTTTTCTTTTATTCAAACTTATAAAAGCAGATTGCCAAAAAATTATTCTAGATATTGCTATCAGGAAAAGGTATTTTTCTGAATCACTAGGTTGTGAATTGGAACGATTTGCAGATCTTCTAGATGCGTGTGGGAAGAATGGTCATCGTGGACTTGGGCTATCACTCTGTCTTGGTGACAGTAATGCTTTTGGAGAGGCAAAAACCGTTGAAAAGGATTATAAACAAAAAATCCTAGGTCATCTCATAGAATTAGAAGAAGGTGAGATAAGAGAAGCGGAAGGGATGAGGCATTTTTATAGCGATAGTTCCTCACTCGGCGGTGTTGTTGCAGGAATTGCCATTAACTATATTCTTGATGATAAAAAACCGTTGTTTTCGATTGCAAAAAAAGAAGATGAAATCCATGTTTCTTGTAGAGGTAATCAGAAACTTGTAAAGGACGGATTAGATCTTGGAGATGCAATGAAAAAAGTCACTTTAGCGATAGGGGGATACGGTGGTGGACATAAGATTGCGGCAGGTGCTACCATAACTCTAGAAAAAGAAAAAGAGTTTTTGGAAAAAGTTGATAAAATTCTTGTACAACAGTTAAAGGGATAGTATGAAAGTGTCTTGTAATCTAATTTTTGAATACAGTAGTTCAGAGAAAACAGAGAAGGTCCTTCGTTCCATCAAAGTCGATGATTTTAATTTTGTTGAATCCAAGTTGAACAGAAATAGGCTTGAGGTATTAATTGAAAGTAAATCTGTTTCATCGCTTATTCATACGCTAGATGATTATCTGGCTTGTATATCTGTTGCTGAAAAGATAATAGATAAGAATTAAGTATACTTATATTATAACCATCTAACCATGAGATTTAATTTAGAAGCGCATTTTACGTTTAGCAGTGACATATCTTGCATAAAAAAAAATATGGAGAAATTTATTTCTAATGCTAATGAAGATTTGATAAAGAAACATCATAAGGAAATTGCAAATATTGAAATTTTTAAGATTGAAAAAAACTCGTTATTTCTCAACATTGTTTCTTATGGAAACTTTCGACCACATAATGCATTACTTCAGATAAAAAACTCTCTAAGTAAAGAACTCGGTAAAAAACATCATATCGGGATTAGAGAAATAGATATACATGATTACAAAATAGAATTTGAATTAGACCAAAAACCATTGAAAGAAATTTCCATTCCTTTTGCTAAAGTAAAATTAAAAGGAAAACAAGTAACCATTATCTTGCAAGATGTTTCTGAGGAGTTTTTACGAAGAAACTATATCGATCGGATGATTAATCTTGTAAAAGAGAAGGTTGAAAACCAGTATTATGAAGGGAAAGGGGAATTCTGGAAGTCTATATGGGAATCAGAAGGGAAAAAACCTGTTTGGGCAAAAGATCCAACAGAAGAAATGGTCGAGCTTGGTTGGCTAAAACAAGGCCCTACGAAGGGAAAATGGTTTTATCGCCCTCAAATCGCAGCAATATTGAGGGCTATGGAAGAAATAGCCATAAACGAAGTATTGAAACCTCTTGGTTTTCAAGAGATCATAGAATCACAAGTAGTTCCTTTTGACATTTGGTTGAAAACCGGGCATTTGGAAGGTATGCCGGGTGAGTTTTATTATGTTGCAGAGCCGGCAACTCGTGATGTTGAGAAATGGCAGAGATTCATTGATCTCACTAAGATTACAAAGGAAGTGTCATTTGATGAATTGAGCAAGAATCTGAGCACTCCACATGCGGGGATTTGCTATGCCCAGTGTCCAGTTATCTACTGGTCTTTTAAAGGGAAAACAATATCAGAAAAATCCCTCCCAATCTTAGTTTATGATAAAACTGCTGTTTCTGCTAGATATGAATCTGGAGGGAGGCACGGCATAGAACGGGTTGATGAATTTCACCGCATCGAACCAGTTTACATTGGAACGAGAGAGCAACTCCTTGACCTTCGCGAGAAGTTATTGGAGAGATACAAGCATGTTCTCAACAATATTTTTGATCTCGAGTGGCGCATGGCATGGGTTACTCCCTGGTATATGCAGCAAGCAGGAAAAATTGGTGATGCAAGCGCACAACAAGATACTGGCACCATCGATTTTGAAGCATATATGCCCTATCGTGGCAACCGTAAAGAATCAGAATGGCTTGAATTTCTAAACCTGAGTATCCTTGGAGATAAGTACATCAAAGCATTCAACATAAAAGCTCAGAAAAGTGAACTCTGGAGTGGGTGTTCAGGCATTGGACTTGAACGATGGACAATCGCATTTTTAGCGCAAAAAGGCTTAGATCCTAAGAAATGGCCAACAGGTTTTAAAAGCTATTTGAAAGAATTGCCCAAAGGCATTGAATTTTTATGAGAATATGATTAAAAAAGATTTATCAACATATAAGAGAAAATACCAAGCATTTAGACATCACGCCTGGGCAGGTCTAGGATTTCTCTCAGTGTTGCTGGCTGTTAGAGTTATTTTTCCAGAACCTTCTAAGATATTAACGCCGGTAATTTTTGTATTGGTTATATACGTCATGGTTGCTTTGCTCTTCACATATAAATATCGTGCAGGGATATCTGTTGCAGAAGAGGTTGTGCAGGCTCAACCTTCAAGTAAAGTCGAGAAAGAAATAATAAGAGCTAATGTTGAGAAAGAACGATTAAAGGTAGAGAAGAAAAAAGCAAAAGCTGAAGCAAAAACAAAGAAAAAAAGTAAATAAAAATATGGAAAAAACCTTTAAATAGGAATCATTATCCTAGCGCTGTATGGCTAAGAAACGTAAAGAGAAGGCAGAAGAAGAACTTGACTTTAAATTACCAAAGTTTGATGAAGAAAAATTTTTAAAAAGAGAGCGTAGAAATATCAAAACACTGTTTATTTCGTTTCTTTTTGGTTTTGTAATTGCCCTTATATCATTTGGCTTTTGGAGTCTTTTAAGTGGAAGCACTTTCCGCTGGGAGTTGATTCTATTACTTGGAGTCTTCAACATGCCATGGTTGAAATATCTGTTTCTCAAACTAGACATCGATCTTACTGATTTCGGACGAAAAGGATGGTTTGGATCATATGCCATCTATATCTTTACGTGGCTTATTGTGCTCATAATACTTGTTAACCCGCCATTTTATGATGAAGAAAAACCAAGAGTCGATATTGTTGTATTGCCAGGTATGCAAGAGCCAGGTGGAACAGTAAGTATTGTTGCCCATATAATTGATAATGTTGGAGTGAAAAAACAAGACATATCATTTACCTTACTCGATCCAGATGGTAAACAAATAGCTGCAGATTTTACTTTTGACGACAATATTTTTAGATATACTCACGAAAGCCCTGATAATTTAACAGGAGACAATACCTATACCTTCAAAATAACCGCTAAAGATGTAAGCGGTCATATAACAGAAGAAGAAGGCTCTTTTAGATACAGTAATGATGCAATTAAACTTGCTGAACCCATTGGAGCTACAATAGCGCCTGGTCCTGCAGTGACATATTCCACTGATATCAAATTCGACGTTGTATCAGATGTTAGTAGATTTTACTATACCGTTGATGACGGAGATGAAATTAATATTACTAAAGGCGATGATTTTTATGTGACCTCTCCAAAATATGAGGGATGGGTAAAAAACAAAAACGTTGCCGTTAAATCATATGCAGAGGTGATTTATTATTTTACAAATTATCCATTGCAATTTAACAATACTATAGTGGACTATGAGTCATATTATTTTAATGTCAGTGATGCAATCGAGATAGGTGGAGAAAAACCTCCAGAAATATCTCTTCCCGGACCTCGTTATGTTGGTGCTACTCCAGGATTTGAAGTGATGGTGTTCATACTATCATTGATCGTCGTTGCTTTAATTTTCAAATACAGAAAGAAAGATAAAAAGACATGAACGAATTAACACGACTCTGTAAACTCTTAAAAAAGGATTTTACTCCCAGAATACGCGATCCATCAAAACCAGTTCGATGTTGGTCTGAAAAAGACGTTCTAGATGGTAAGATGGTAGATGCTTATGTCATTATTTTCAGAACGAGAGGTTGTTCATGGGCTCTTGAATCTGGATGTACCATGTGCGGATATTTTAATGACAGTCTGTGGGATAAGATATCGGATAAAGATTTGTTAAAACAGTTTGATAAAACTATGGAGAATTATTCTGGAGAAAAATTTGTTAAAATATTTACTTCAGGCAGTTTTTTAGATGATAATGAAATTAAACCTGTAATTAGAAATAAAATCCTAAGGGAGATTGCTGAAAAGGCAGATAAAGTATCGGTTGAATCTAGGCCAGAGTATATCACAGATGAGAGGCTATCAGCCATAAAAGAAATTTTTCGGTCTAAATCGTTTGAAATAGGATGCGGTCTGGAGACGGCAAACAATTTTGTACGAGAACATGCGATAAACAAGGGGTTTACATTTAACGAATACAAGAACGCTGCTCAAATTTTGAAAAAGTTTAACTTCAAACTAAAAACATATGTGCTCATTAAACCGCTGTTTTTAACAGAAGAAGAGTCCGTTAACGACAGCATAAGTACTGTTGATAAAATTAAAACATATACTGATACTATATCATTTAATCCAACAAATGTTCAACGTAATACGGTAGTGGAATATCTTTGGAAAAGAAAACAGTATAGACCTGCATGGTTATGGAGTGTTGTTGAAATATTGAAAACAAGTAAAAAATTAGCGGGAAATATAAGAATTCAGTGTGACATTGCTGGCGGCGGGAGCATAAGAGGTGCACATAATTGTGACAAATGCGATCGGAAATTTCTCGATGCAATAGCGGATTTTTCCCTGTTGCAAGATACAAAAGTTTTTGAAGATCTTGATTGCAAATGTAGGGTAAAATGGCTTGATCAACTTAATATAGAAAATCTAAGTTTTGGTTCTTTGATTGATTTTTCTGGTAGATATCAATGAAAAAATATGTAGAAAAAAATGATGTAGTTGTTCTAATTGATTCAAATTTTAGAAAATATATTGTTGACACAAATAGTAAGACAGATAAAATCAAAGGAGTTGGAGTGCTAGACCCAAGTAGTCTTATTGGGAAGGAATATGGAAAACAGTTAGAGATAGGAAATAAGCAATTTTGGATCTTATTGCCATCGGTACAAGATAAATTACAAAGTGTACATCGTCGCGCTCAGATTATTTTACCTCGAGATGCTGCCCATATACTTATTAATTGCTCCATTGAATCGGGACAGCACGTTCTTGAAGGGGGGATAGGTTCTGGTTCACTAACAATTGCTCTTGCAAGTGCTGTAGCACCCAATGGCAAAATAATATCATATGATGTCAGGGAGGATTTTATAGAACATGCTCTGAAAAATATTAGAAAAACTGGATTGGAGCAATACGTTTCCACAAAATTGAAAGATATTACAAAAGAAATAGAAGAAAAAGAATTAGATGCAATAATTCTAGATATACCTAATCCCTGGGAAGCTATAGAAAATGTATGGAATGCATTGAAAGTAGGAGGGTATTTCTGTTCGTACTCCCCACTTATCTCTCAGGTTGAAAAAACAGTTAAAGAACTAAGAAAACACAGTTTCATCGAGATTAAAACATTTGAAAACATACAGCGGGAAATGGTTGTTTCCATCCATGGCACTAGGCCTAGTTTTGATATGCTAGGCCATACAGGTTATCTTACATTTGCTAGAAAAATTCTACAGTCATAGGTTAGTACTGTCAGATTTATTAATTATGATTGTCAAAACTACAACTAGAAATATGAAAATGGTATTCGATATATGAAAAAAATGGTCAAATCAGCAAATGATAGTTGCGTAAACCTACAACCCAAAAAACCGGATGCAATAGTAAGACTGTTGATTTTTTTAACTAATAAAACATCAAATTATTTCTGGGGAATTGCAGACATTCTGTCCAATAAATTTGATAAATTTGCTGAAATATATGAAAAATCAATAGGATCTAAATATAAAATGGAGTACGAAACATTTGGTCTTTCACAAGACAAAAAAGTATTACATATTGGCTGTGGTGCATACCCTATGACAGAGATAACGCTTGCAAAATTATTTGGTATAGAGGTTACAGGAATTGATAAAAATCCTAGGGCTGTAAAATTAGCGGAAGAATTCATCCACAAATACAAATTAGATGACAAAATAAATATTGAACACGGAGATGGGGTAAATTATCCTGCGAATAAATTTGATGTGATAATTATTTCAAGTTGCTCGTATCCTAAAGTAAAGATTCTGCACCACATTTTTAAAAGTGCTAAAAAACACAGTATTATTATTGTTAGAGAATTAGATATTGCCACAGATGGTATTTTAGAATGTATTGATTCACACAAAGATATTATTCTTGAAAAAAGGATACATCATCCGGCTCCTATTCTCTTACTAACCGGCTGGGATGCTTTCTTTTTAATAAAAAGATAATTGTTTCTCGAGATGTCCTAATTATTTTTTAAGTGAAACGGTAGAAAAATTTAATTTCCATGTCATTAATTTTATTTATCTTATTATTTTTAGCTCCCAAATTTACTTTTTATGTTACCATACATCTCGTTGGAAGAATGTTAGATCTATACGATTCCAATCATCAAAATCATTCTTTCCACGTGAACCATCTGAGTAATCAATTAAATAATAAGTGTAATGATAGTTCATGCAGCTTCGGTAATTATGAAATTTCCACCAGTCTCTAAAAGGAAATACACTATCCGGGTTATCGCATCCTGGGGTATTCCCACGAAAAATACTAAGGATATGCCCTGTTTCATGCATTATTGCACCAGCATATACAATTGCTCGTTGGTACTCTTTATTAAAACTTTTACGTCTGAACGCATTAATCAAAGGATATTCTTTTAATGGGCCAACATCATGATTCTTAGTTGAAATCTGAAGACTATCCAACATATAGTGCTCTTCATCAACAGTAGTTGAAAAGACAAAACCTGGATACCGAGCGGAATTGTATATAATAAGGCAATAATGAAAAGCCCCTCTTTTCCAATTATTATGGTAACCATCAAGGAAATAATTAAAGTATAAATTTTGCAACTCTTCATCTGTAGTAGATTCGTCAAATGGTATCTTATCACCATTATCATCAATATGGAGCACTATATTGTGTTTCGAAAATGCTTCAATCATCAATTCCTTTGATAAATCTGGTACAAATGACCCTTCACCGTTAGGTCCCATTTCCATTTGATCTATTTCAAGAAAGATATCCTTTCGAAATGGATCAGAATTCCATTGAGATGTAAGATATTCTTCAATGTTGTCTAATCCATCTTGATCGGGATCCAGATTCGTATGATCATCTGGTTCAAATGGATCATATTTCCAGAAATGTTCGTCCCACCATTGACTGTAGTAATGGCCCCATTTATGTTCCCACTCAATTGGAACACCGTCATTATCTGCATCCTCTCCTGAGTTATCTATCTCGGGATCCGTTCCATAGACGTTTACCTCCGTCCAATATGGGATGCTATCGCCATCAAAATCGTTTTGATAAATGTCAAACCATAGATCACAATCTCGATCGTTTTCATAGATGCTATTATCGTCGCATCCGTTGAGTCGCCCATAACCACTTGGATCAAACATTGCTGGTTCATAATATGCGTAGTCGTCTCCCCACCAATGGCCAGTTTTTATGCTATAAACAAGCTCTACATCAAAACTGTCTAGATAACCTCCAGAATCACTACTGATATCGCAGAGTCTGTTGATACCAGGGTTCCAATCCCATAGTTGAATTTTTATGTTTACGAATTCTTCTTCATCAGGTACATTAAGTGTTGCTGACCATTCTGGATTGGAAATATATTTAGTATTATGCCAAACTGTACTCACAAATTCAAGATCATTAATGAAAACTTTAACGAAGAAATCAGGGTCGCTGAACTTATCAATTTTATCTATTGCAAAGTTACTAACGCCTCGTTTTTCAAGGGATCGTATTTGTTGCAATTCAACAGTAACAACAACATCAACTAATGGATCTAAATCCGTGTCATCAAAGCTTACTGTTGTAGGTGGATTTTTTAATTTTATGGCAATAGCAGAGCTTGTAAGCATCAAAGAGATAGTTATTAAAAATGCCCACAGCATCCTTTTTATAATGGTTTTATTCAATATTATTCCCCCAATAAGTTTCCTAATAGTTCAAACTCTTATTTTTTAATAAATATTTAGCTTGACTTTGTCACATTAGCAAAATCATATCTGATTTTTGCTAATCATAAACACTTTTGCTGTATAAATGAGAGCGTTATCATGATACTATGTATAGCATCCTCATTTTTTATCTGCTACAAAAAATCAGCAGATGAA
>JAUXAU010000080.1 GCA_030619765.1 Thermoplasmatota archaeon | reverse complement strand
GTGGTAAAAGTTTATGTTTCTCTCTTGTGATATTCTTTTACTATCACATTCACCAATAGTTGAACTCCGAGAGTTCACTCGATTCAATGTTTAGAGACCTCATTTTTTAAAATGGGGTCATTGAATCGAAACCATCATTTTCAATAAAATCATTTTTCTGTTTCGTGTTTCCATCTGACGACCTTTCTGAAATCTTTAGTTCTTCATAGTTACCCCCATGGTCGCTATGAAGTTTCCCAAGTTTTTCCTCTACTCTCAACACTTTTATAATTTCAGGTTCATCCTTCATCGTGTTCCCATCCAAAACAATATATCAAAAATTCTAACATGAATAATATCTCTTTTCAGTAACAGAGTCTAGCGAATTAATCATTATCTTATCCTATCCAGTGAAGTCTTTAAAGGAATCTTTTTGCTATATAAAACGTTATCTCGATTTTTAACGTTTTTTATCCCCCAAAATCACAAAGTTGGTTTTCTACTCTTTTAATTTATCATGGTAGGAAAAGTCTTATACAAATCTCTGATTTTCATATGTCATATGGATTTACTTAATTTCGTTGCTACTATTATTCTGGTAACAGCATCAGGCGCTCTTGCTCCGGGTTCTTTATTTTTCGCTAATATCTCTTATGGTTCTAAATTCGGTGCTAAGAGTGGATTAATATTTTCAATATCTCACACTGTAGTTGAATTTTCCCTCATTATGGTCTTTGCTCTTGGACTCCTAACCGTAGCAAATGAACCAATAGTTCAACTTATTGTCGGAATTATTGGAGGAATATTTCTTATCCTTTTTGGCATACTCCAAATCCGAAATTCCCTTCTATTTAAAACTGAAGAATCTAAAGCAAGTAAATCATCATTTTACCATCTTTTTTTCATAGGTTTGGCTTTTACAGGTTTGAACCCTTTGTTTATTGTTTGGTGGTTAACTGTTGGAGCAGAACTCATTCTAATATCCCTTGCATTTGCTTCTTTAGCAGGCGTTATTTTTATGTATATTTGTCATGTATGGATGGACTACGTTTGGCTAATAATTGTAGCACACTTGGCAAAAAAAGGGACAAATGTCATAGGATTAAAAGGTTACAGGATATTTATAGGTGTATTTGGAGTAATTCTCATCTGCTTTGGAGTTACTTTCATTATAAACGCTATAGAACTCAAAATCTAAACAAAATAACCATTATAATGATTCTTGAATTACATTTATAAGCCATAAATTTTTCGTGAAAATAGACAAAAAAGGAAATAATAATTCTATGATAAGAAAAAAAACATGTGAAACAATAATTGTTGGAGCGGGAATTTCCGGATTAGCATGTGCTAAAAGTCTTCAAGAAAAGGGAAGAGATTTTTTGATTATTAGTAAAGATGTTGGCGGAAGAATTCTGGTAATAAATGCTTGAACGTCATCTAGTGTCGTAGGTCTCGATTAGCTCACAAACAGAAGGCTGCTCTTATTGTTTTCAAAATATTCTAATGGCATCTAAACTTCATTTTATCAATTCATCATACAATCGTAAACTTCCCGTTATAACACCCGTAATCCCAGGCATCGTACTTGTTGCCCCTATAAAAAAAAGATTTTTGAATGGCGTTTTCCAGGTGATTCTATCGAGGCTGACGTTATTGGTATCGAATGCGCTTCCAACCATATTTGCTTTAACCGTACGGAATGTTTTTTCAATATCTATAGGAGACCATACTTCTTTCACCTCAATATGCTCTCGTATAGTGGGGATATAATGTTTTTCTAAAACATCAATAAATATGTCAGCAATCTGTCTCTTTATGCGACTATATTTTTCACGGTCTTTCTCATAGAGCTTCTTGAAATAATGATAGTTTACAGTCGTAATAATCTCCATTGTTGCACAGCCAGGAGGGGCAAGCATATTCTTATCTGTAAGTAAAGAAGGGACTCCAATAAATGACACTGAATGTGCAAAATCATTTCTTTTCATCAATGCATCATACTCTTTATTAACCCCAATATCCTGATGAAACCAAGTATTCCATTTGCCAAAACCGTATTTCTTTAAATCAATGTTCTTCAACCCCAAAAACACCTGGAAAAAAGAGTCTGAATACTTGTATTCCAGAGCTTTTTTAAATCTAGGTATCTTAGCACCTTTCACCATCCTTAAAGTTTGGCAAGGATCAATATTTGAGATAATATTCCTGCCATAAATCTTTTTATCTTTTTCCGTAACGACATACGAATTGTCCCCATCAATATGGATCTCTTTTACAAATTGATTGCAAAAGATATCACAATCTTCACAGGACGACACGACTTTTGCAAGCTCATCATTAAAATGTTTCATTCCTTTAGCAGGAAAATGGGCACTATTGCAATAAAAAACTACCATGCCAGCATGTGCAATAAGAGAAGCTTCTTTAGGCGGCAAAGCCAGATTGCCTATTTGGCCAGCCAGTATTGTTTGCAGATCCATGGGAAAATCAAATGAATCAAAGAATTCTTGAGCTGTAGTTTTCTCATACTTAAACAAAATCCTGTGTTTTAAAGGATGAAGTAAAATATACTTTTTATCCGGAAGATATTTATTAAGTCGTAATTCCTTGAATATCCTTTCGAATGTGTCAAAATATTTAGTTAAAGCTTCTTTATGTTCAGGATAGAGTTTGATAAGTCTGTTTCTATAATTGCTGACTCCAAAAGGAACTCTAACGTCTTTACCGGGTATGTGTATGAGATCATAACAGTCCGGAGAAAAAGAATTAAACTTGATTTTTTTGTCTAAATTAAGCTCTTTAAGGAACCTGGCAATTGGATTATGGGGTCCACAACCGAATAGGTATTTTACCCCGTGAGTGAATGAATATCCTTTTACTTGAATTGTTGAAGAATAACCGCCTATAAACTTATTACCTTCAATTAAACAAATAGATTTTTCTTTATTTGCCAACAATGCTGCAATGGATAGGCCGCCTATCCCTGAACCAATGACAATAAAATCATACGTCTTTTCTGCCATATAGTAGGGGGCTTATGAAATTACACAATCATATATTTTTCTGCCTATTGGCGGATACTGTCAAAATAAGCACCTTCATATCTTAGACAAAAACTTATTGGAGTAGTATTATGTTTATTAGTAGTGCTTTTTGTTATCAAATATTCTGGTAAAACAAATAATTCATTTCATATGCTTTCTTTGGCAAGCGGATTATTGTCTTCTTTAATTTTTTTAGCATTTATTCACGAGATTAATGGCATTCTTGGAATGTCAATTGTTGGGATATTTTTTATTGTTTTTCTGTTCTACATCAGAAGGAGAATTATACGTCAAAAACCCTCTATTTCTCTAGACATATTCAGTTGATTACATTTTAGGTTTTATTATGATGTTTTGTCTAGCTACATGAAAAACTTCTACCATGTGATGAGGTCGATAGGACATTTTTGCCTTTCTTAATCCCGGTAAACCCATATCCGGTTCGCGATTGATAAATGTAGACTCTTTTTGAGCTAGTTTTGCTGTTTCTGCATTAATGGCTTTATATATTCCATCGTAATCGGGTGATCCTTTTTCATAATGTACTACAACTGTATCTGAATTCATTTTTTCATATACAGCAATAGCTTCAATATTTCCATCGATACGGATAACGATACTTGATAATGCTAGTTCAAAGAAATGAGCCATGGAATACATTATTGCTTTTTTTTCATTTTCAAGCAGTGGATCAGATTCGCAGTCCTTCCAAAGGCACCAACGTTTAAGAAAAGTTTTTATTTCGTTCATGTTTTTTTCCGAGATGCTTTCAGTTATGTAAGCATAATTTCGTGTAAACTTGTTAAGGCGATTACGGATCTTTCCGTAGGTCGAACCGGGTAGTTCTGCAAGATCAGATGCGAGATATACATAATCAAAATAATCTCTATGTGGAGTTAATTCTAATCTTGGATAATTTTTTGAAAGCCAATCTTTTGTTTTTCTATCAATAAGTCCAAATGGATACTCAGAACTTTCTTTTTTTGCGAGTGTCATCACTTGATTAAATATGTCTTTATTGTATTTACCAATTGGAGGTCGGAATCGGCGAAAGTTTTTCACGTCGGTCATTATTATCAGATTATCGTTTAGAATTGTAAATTTATAGTCGGCGTATTCCATCCAGCTTATCATTGTTGTAAAAACGTAGTCGCTATGTACGGGAGGATATTTTATATAATGTTTGTCAAATATGTGTTTATCTTCTAGTGTAACAGGTGTAAAGTCATCAATTGAGAGCATGCTAGTCCCCCTTTTGATATTTCATGGGAATATACCTTTTCATAGGTTTGAAACCGAGAGATAAATAGAAACTATCCTGTCCAGGTTCTGATATAAGTGCTATCCATAGGATTCCTTGCGACAAACAATAATCTAAGAGGAATTCAACAAGTTTTTTACCAATACCCTTTCTACGGTATTGCGGTAGAACAACCAGGTCTTGTAGATAGGCATCGGAGACTCCGTCAGATAGGACGCGACCTGTACCAATAGTCTTACCTGTAACAGAGTCGATAACAACTGCAAAGGCGAAACTGCCTTTAATCAATTTTTTAATTCCAGATGGGTCATAAGATTCTTTCCACCATCCTGCAGATTTATATAGGATAACTATCTCTTCCTCAATCCAGGTATCCACCAACTTGATCTCTACGTTTTGATTCACCATGCTATCATCCAGTTTTGTTAGAAGTTGTCTGGATTCATTATATGTTTGGGATATAAGAGCATTTTGAGTATTAATTTATCAAATGCATTTTTGATTTTTTATGGTTACAATATATATTTGTTGAGTGGAGTCTCAATATTTCTTATTGTTCTTGAATAATAACCTATTTCAACAGGTTATCAATTACAATGGATGAGATGAACATAACAAAAATATTATTTGTGGAGCCACCAAGAAACTACTGGTTTGTGATGGGTGAATACCTCCCACCGCCCACATCCCTTCTTATCCTTGCAGCTTATGTGGAAAGAGAACTCCCAGATATAGAAATAGAAGTCCTTGACTGCCAGGGAGGAAAAATAGGTTGGGACAGTCTTAGTAAATATATCGAATCAAATGCCCCTTCAATTGTTTTAACCTCGGGATTCACCTGTAATGCATATACCTGTGCACGAACATCAGAAATAACAAAAACCGTTGACAAGGACATTATCACCATAACTGGCGGCATACATTTTTCATCTGTACCTGAAGAATCACTCATTGATTTCCCTGAAATCGATTATATCATCAGAGGTGAGGGGGAAGTAACTCTCGTAGAATTAATAAAGACATTAAAAAGTGAAAAAAACATTGGACGGGTAAAGGGAATATCATTTCGGCATAAAGGGAAAATTATCCATACACCACCACGTCCACTAATCAAAAACCTCGACATACTTCCCTATCCAGCTTACCATCTTGTTGAAGACCACCTTAAGCACTATCATTTCAGCATGATGGCTGGAAAAAACACGAGATACATGGTATTGGAAGGAGCAAGAGGATGCGATTACAGGTGTACTTTTTGTACACAATGGAAACACTGGGGAGGCGTCTGGAGAACAAAGTCAATAAAACGAATCGCAGGTGAAATTGAATTTCTAAACGAAACCTACGGAGGGGTTTTCCTCTGGTTCACTGACGACCACTTTAAATTTAGCTTACGAGGAAAGGCGTTATACAAAGAGCTCAGACATAGCAAATGCAAAAAGGATATCATGCTGTTTTTACAGGCTAGAACAGACGACGTTGCAAAACACCCCGATCTAGTCACAAAACTACGGGAAGTTGGTACATACTGGATCATGTGTGGCGTTGAAAGCGATGCAGAGGCGACACTAAAAGAATTCAAAAAAGGGACAAAAACCAAAGATGCCTACGCAACAATGAAAATTCTCAAAGATAACGATGTATTCTCACATGCTATGTTTGTCATTGGCGCGAAAAGGGATACCCACGAATCCATCGAGAGGTTAAGACAGTTCTCGATAGATCTAGAGCCAGATTTTTCAATATACACAGCTCTCACACCATTTCCAGGCACCATATACTATGAAAACGCAAAGAAAAACGGATGGATTGAAGACACAAATTATGCAAACTATGACATGGCTCATGCGGTAATGCCTACAGAAACATTAACACGAAAAGAAGTACAAAATGAACTTTGGAAATGCTATCAAGAATTTTACGGCTCTTACAGGAGAAACATAGCAGGAATATTTTCGAAAAACAAGTTAAAAAGAACGCTCTACCGCCATATGGCTGGACAACATGTATTGACAAAATTCAGGAGATTAATTTGAAAAAGCTGAAAAACATATTTTATTATCTAACTCTTTCAATTGCCGCAGCATTTCTATTATTAATACTAGCTTTTTTCAGCCCTTCCAACATAAGCATTATTGGAACGTATGATAAACTAGCCATAGGTGGAGTATTCATCATTAGCTGTATATTTGGTATCTCACTAGCAATTTGGCCAAGCTGGCACAAAAAACTTGTTATATCTAGAAACCATGATGCAAACAAGCAACAAGAACAAAAAATAAATAGGGAACGTCAAGGTCATCATCCAAACTGTAATCAATTTCAGAATCACATTATTAAAATAAAAAATAAAACCTACTGTGCAGGTTGCCTAGGCCTAACCATAGGTTCTATAATATCAATTTTTTTTATGATTATCTATTTAATTTTTGCTAGTAATAACTCCTCGACCACATTTCACTTTTTTATCATCCTTGGATTTATCATAATAGGTATTATCTATATAGAAATCATGTTCCCCATAAGACATGCGATCATTCATGTCATCTCCAATATTTTCCTTGTTATTGGCTTCCTTCTAATTACCATTGGTATATTTGAAATTACAGGAAATAGAATTTATGGAGTTGCAGGCATACTACTATCATTTCTATGGTTAGATACTAGAATTCAGCTTTCTAACTGGCGTCATGGGCTAATCTGTGGCAACTGTACTGAAACATGTAAGGTGTATAAATGATCTTATTTTTTGATAATTATTCGAATACCTGTCATGATAATCGCTACTGCGATAATTAAGCCGATAATCCACCAGAATTCAAAATTTTGAAGCCATGTTGGTAAACTATCATATAACGTAGTATTTTTAATGACGATCTCAAAGAGAATCCAGAGACCAACAACAATAACAATGATTCCCCAGAAAATCGGGGCAAATGGACTACGTTTCCCACCTACACATTCCTCTTCACAGCGATCCTCTTTATCTTTCTTATAGTCTTTTACTGAATCAGTTAAAGAAGCGCCACATTTACTACAAAATTCTGCATCATCCTCATTTTTCTTCCCACATTTTGCACAATATGCCATATTTTCATCTCTTTATTTCAACTTGTTAACGCCTATATTATTATATAAGCTTTGTTCGCCTATCTCTTCTTACCTAAAACTTCTGTTTGTTCAATTTATGTTATCCTAAATATTATAAGTACACATAGCAATAGAATTCAATTGGAAAAAGACAAAAAATTGTAAAATAATCTATTAATAGTTATATAGAAGCTCTACACTATTTTTTTAATCCACCAATCCAATTGTGTTGAGCCTTTAAGATTCGTACCGCCACCAGC
This sequence comes from Thermoplasmatota archaeon, assembly GCA_030619765.1. Classification (GTDB taxonomy): domain Archaea; phylum Thermoplasmatota; class E2; order DHVEG-1; family DHVEG-1; genus JAGLML01. Next base: position 6,271 of record JAUXAU010000080.1, on the reverse strand, counting down.
TACATAAACGTCTCCGTTATTACCTACTGCCAATGATAAAGGAACATCATAATCTCCGTTACCATCATATCGCTTATCCCATAGTTCCTTACCCTCTGAATCAAACTTCTTAATCCACCAATCCATACCTGTCAATCCAATTAGATTTACACCATTCCCAGCTACGTACACGTTTCCGTCAGTATCTGTAGCAATTGAATATATAAAGTCATGTCCCCCGTTTCCATCCAATGTTTTATTCCAGTTCGTGGTATTTTCATTACCCTCTGAATCAAATTTTTTAATCCACCAATCCGATGTTGGAGATTCACCCTGAATTGAAATATATCCTCCCACGTAGATATTTCCATAATTATCTGTAGCAACCGAATATGAATTACCCTCAAACATTAACCAATTGTAAGATCTTTTCCAAATCAGATTGTTGTTTGAATCAAACTTTAAAATCTCACCAATATTAGAGTTATTAGGGACAACTGTATATCCTGTTACATACACATTATTGTCATTATCTAAAGCAATTGAAGATGGTAAAAACGAATATTCACTATCATATGTTTTATTCCAATTTGTAGTATCTTCATTTCCATTTGGATCAAATTTTTTAATCAACAATGTGGTTTTTACCTCACCTGAGTCATCCTGACCATCTATGAGCAGCACTTGAGATCCTAAAACATAGACATTACCAATACTGTCCAAAGCAACTGAATAAAATCTATCACTCAAGCTATTACCGCCAAACGTCTTATCCCAATTTGTAGTATCTTCATTTCCATTTGGATAAAATTTTTTAATCCTTGCAAGCTCAGGATTTACTAAGTCGCTTTCATAACCAACAGCATAAACATTTCCACTAGCATCCGTCGTAATTGAAAAAATCTCATCTACATGATCAGGTTTTCCGTAAATTTTATTCCAATTTCTAGTATCTTCATTTCCATTTGGATAAAATTTTTTAATCCACAAATCGCGACCCATAGTTCCTAAAAAGCCTATTGCATAACCAGCAACATATATATTACCAGAAGGATCTATTGCAATTGCAGCAGCCCTGTCCCAATCCCCCGTTCCATCATAGGCCTTTTCCCATAAGATATTATCTTCTATACATCCGATAAGCCCAACAGTTAACAAAATAATTATTATTGCAACGATAATATGTTGTTTATTCATTTGCTATCTCCTTTTAATCTCAATATGTCGAACTATTATTAAAACTCTTTCAACTTAAAGACTATAGGTCTATTCACAAACCTATCATCATTTATGAAAAAGATTATATTGAGCGATGCGATATACATATTTTTGAACATAAACCCTAAACCAAATTAGGGGGGGATTCAATAGCGTGGAGTTTAAGAAACAAAAGGTAAAACTAATTCTTGAAGACGGCTCTATTTTTCATGGTTATTCCTTTGGTTCTAAAAAAACTGTAACCGGTGAAGTTGTATTTAACACCGGCATGGTTGGTTATCCAGAAAGCCTAACAGACCCATCTTACAAAGGACAAATCTTGGTTTTAACGTACCCTTTGATAGGTAATTACGGCATTCCAGAAAATGAAACAGAAGACAACCTATTGAAATATTTTGAATCGAACAGAATACAAGTTCAGGGTTTGATAATCACAGATTATTCTGAGGCATATTCTCATTGGAATGCTAAAAAGTCTTTATCGGAATGGATGGTAGAACATAATACTCCAGGAATATATGGTGTGGATACCAGAGAGCTTACAAAAAAGTTACGGGAAAAAGGAACGATGCTTGGAAAGATTGTTTACGATAAAGAAAATATTAACTTTGAAGATCCAAATAAAAGGAATTTGGTGGCTGAGGTCAGTATTAAAAACCCTATCACATACAAAAAAGGTAGAAAAAAAATTATAGTTATTGATTGTGGTGCAAAAAATAATATAATCAAGGCCTTTCTAAGGAGAAATATATCCGTTATTCGATGTCCTTGGGATTATAATTTTTTAGAACAAAAGGTAGATGGTATTGTAATATCAAATGGGCCAGGAGATCCAAAAACGTGCCAAAATACAATAAATAATGTTAGAAAGGTCCTGTCTAAAAATATTCCCGTTCTTGGTATTTGCCTTGGCTCCCAAATTTTAGCGCTTGCTGCTGGTGCTAATACCTATAAATTAAAATACGGTCATAGGAGTCAAAATCAGCCGTGTGTGGAGGTTGGAACCAAAAGATGTTATATTGCTTCACAGAACCATGGTTACGCCGTTGATTCTGACACTTTGCCTGAGGATTGGCGAGAATGGTTTTACAATAATAACGATGGGACAAATGAAGGTATTCTCCATATTTCAAAACCATTTTTTGGAGCACAGTTTCATCCTGAAGCATCACCTGGACCGGATGATACTGAATTTTTATTTGATATGTTTTTAAGAGCAATGAAACCATGAATAAAAAACGAAGGAAACCAAAGAAGATTCTAATTTTAGGTTCAGGTGCGATTAAGATAGGTCAGGCAGGAGAATTTGATTATTCTGGTTCTCAATCAATTAAAGCATTAAAAGAAGAGGGAATTAAAACTGTTTTAATTAATCCAAATATTGCAACGATTCAAACATCTGATTATTTGGCCAATAAAGTGTATTTTTTACCAATAGATGCATATTTTGTTGAAAAAGTTATTAAAAAGGAAAAACCTGACGGCGTATTACTTGGTTTTGGTGGACAAACAGCATTAAACGTTGGTGTAGAAACCGCCGAAAAAGGAATTTTTAAAAAGCATAACGTAGAAATCCTAGGAACTCCTATCGAAGCTATCCTGAATACAGAGGATAGGGACCTATTTGTTAAAAAAATACAAGAGATCGATCTAAAAGTTCCGATAAGTAAAGCCGTAACTAACGTAGAAGAAGCAGTTAAGGTAGCAGATAACATTGGTTACCCTGTTATGTGTAGGATAGCTTACGCTCTAGGTGGTTTAGGATCAGGTGTAGCCCAAAATAAAAAACAGTTATTAGAGATAACGAAAAAGGCTTTTTCTTTTACAAAGCAAATTTTGATAGAGGAATATTTCGGTGGATGGAAAGAACTCGAATACGAAGTTGTGAGAGATCGTTATGATAACTGCATCGTTGTTTGCACTATGGAGAACGTTGATCCTATGGGCATTCATACAGGTGAGAGCATTGTCGTTGCCCCCGTGCAAACTTTAACTTCCTCTGAGAATTTTAAATTAAGAGCCCTTTCAATAAAAGTGATTCGGCATCTTGGCATTGTCGGCGAGTGCAATATACAATTTGCGTTTGATCCACAATCAGAAGATTACAGAATAATAGAAGTCAATGCTAGGTTAAGCAGGAGCTCAGCTTTGGCTTCTAAAGCAACTGGTTACCCATTGGCTTTTATTGCAACGAAGCTGGCTTTAGGATATAGTTTGACTGAAATGGAGAATATTATAACTAAAGAAACGCAAACTTGTTTTGAACCAGCTTTAGATTATGTTGTTGTTAAATATCCGCGATGGGATATGCAGAAATTCAGAAAAATCAGTTCAAGTATAGGCTCTGAAATGAAATCTGTGGGGGAGGTAATGGCAATTGCAAGGAGTTTTGAAGAAGCACTCCAAAAAGCAATACGAATGCTAGATATCGGGATGAACGGTCTTGTTTGCAATGACCTTGAATTTAATAACCTGGAGAAGGAGCTTAAAGAACCAACTGATAAAAGATTATTTGCGATAGTCGAAGCAATCAAAATAGGATATTCTATTGATAAAATATACAATCTTTCTAAGGTTGATTCATGGTTTTTGTATAAAATGAGAAGCATAGTTGAGGTAGAAGAATTATTAAAAAAGTATGATCTAAAAAATCTCCCAATTCCTTTATTAAAAGAAGCGAAACAAAAGGGTTTTTCTGATCTACAGATTTCAATACTCACAAACAATACTGAACTTGGGGTGAGGAGAAGAAGGAAAGAACTAGGTATTGTACCATACGTGAAACAGATAGATACATTAGCAGCAGAGTATCCAGCGAAAACCAACTATTTGTATCTAACATATAATGGTTGTAAGGATGACCTTGCGTTCAAAGAAAAAAAACAGGTTATTGTTCTAGGAAGTGGTGCCTATAGAATTGGGTCATCAGTGGAATTTGACTGGTGTTGTGTAAACTCAGTGATAACGTTAAGAAATTTGAATTACAAAACCATAATGATTAACTATAACCCTGAAACAGTGAGCACAGACTATGACATCTGTGACAAGTTATATTTTGATGAACTCACTTTTGAAAGAGTTTTGGATATATATGAAAAGGAAAAACCCTTGGGACTTATAGTCTCAATGGGAGGTCAAATACCTAATACATTGGCGTTACCCTTACATAATGTGGGTGTTCCAATACTAGGTACATCGCCTCTCAATATTGATAACGCCGAGGATAGACACAAGTTTTCCCAATTATTGGATAAACTAGAAGTAGATCAACCAGAATGGGAAGAATTGACAAGTATAGAGGACGCAAAAGAATTTGCAAACAAGGTTGGCTATCCTGTTCTTGTTAGACCAAGTTATGTTCTTAGCGGTGCTGCGATGAGTATTGCATTAAGCAAAGATGAATTAAAAAAATATCTTAAAAAAGCCTCTGAGGTTAGTAAGGAACACCCTGTTGTTATAAGTAAATTTATTACAGGAGCTAAAGAAATAGAAATTGATGCTGTCGCTAAGAAAGGTGATTTATATTGTTATGCAATCTCAGAGCATGTTGAGAATGCCGGAGTACATTCTGGAGATGCAACCATGGTATTACCTCCCCAAAGAACCTACTTGGAAACTATGAGGAGAATTAAAACAATTGCAAAGAAGATAGCAAGATCTTTAAAGATAACAGGTCCGTTTAACATACAATTTATAGCCAAAGATAATGATGTTAAAGTTATTGAATGTAATTTAAGAGCTTCAAGGAGTTTTCCTTTCGTTTCTAAGGTTTTTAAAATAAACTTTGTTGATTTAGCTACCAAGATTATTATGGATAAACGTGTCCCCAAGATAGATCGATCTTCTTTCGATCTAGATTACGTTGGAATAAAAGCACCGCAGTTTTCTTTTACTAGATTAAAAGGCTCAGATCCAATCTTAGGGGTAGAGATGGTTTCTACTGGAGAGGTTGCTTGTTTAGGAGATGATTTTAATGAGGCATTTTTAAAAAGTCTTATCTCAGTTGGATTCAAATTACCTAAGAAGACAATTCTGCTATCTACTGGGCCTATAGAGAGCAAGGCAGAATTTTTAGAAGGTACGAGAATATTAGATAAAATGGGCTTTAAGTTTTATGCGACAAAAGGAACTTCTGATTTTATGAAAACAAATGGAATTAAATCAGAGGTTCTGTACTGGCCGTTAGAGAATAAAGAACCAAATACTCTTACCTATATTGCAGATGAGAAAATTGATTTAGTAATAAACATACCTAAAAATATTGAAAAAGAAGAGCTCGATAATGATTATCGCATAAGACGAAAAGCTGTTGACTTCAATGTTCCTTTGATTACTAATTTACAACTTGCGAAGAGGTTTGCTGAAGCAATTTATGCAACCTCACCTGAAGATTTAAAAATTAAAAGCTGGGATGAATATACATAGTCATCCATTGTTGTTATGGAGCAACTGGTTAGGTGGTACTCCAATATTTAAATATAGAGATTTTTCAGATTTTTATTGCACTATATTTAGTAAAAAATAATGGAAAACCAAGCTATAAATTATTACAATAAGAGCTATAATCGTTATCATTCAGACATTCAATTAATATGGTATGCTTTTTAAATCTCAACCTAAGGGTTATAGCAATGTTGAGATAACAGTTTTAGAGGAATTAGAAACGAAAAAAGACACCAATTGTCTGACAATTCTGATGCCGAATGCGCATTTTATTTAAATACTTTATTATACTGAATGCTTTGGATTTTTTTTATGATTCATGGGTTAAAACCATTTATTTTTTTATATTGTGGAAATGAAATCATTCCACTAACCTTGGTTTTGTTACATATGTTGCAATAAATATTTTTCACTTGACCTCAGTTAATTTTATATATGTTTTACTTATTATAAAAACCAAAGGGAGGCAACAATATTATGCAAAGGAAAGTAGCTTGACTTTGTCACATTAGCAAAATCATATCTGATTTTTGCTAATCATAAACACTTTTGCTGTATAAATGAGAGCGTTATCATGATACTATGTATAGCATCCTCATTTTTTATCTGCTACAAAAAATCAGCAGATGAA
>JAUXAU010000104.1 GCA_030619765.1 Thermoplasmatota archaeon | reverse complement strand
AGCTCCTTTGTCCTCAGTCCGTGAACCAATGTACAATTTATCTCTAAATATGACCATAGCTCTGCTTGAAAACACTTCCGTACCATCTCCAAATCCATTTTCATTTGCCTGCTTCCAGTTGAGTATACCATCTTCATCATCTTCCCCATTAGTAACCCATATCTGAGTACCCGTCTCACGATTACTTGTTGCAACCCATAAAAGATTTTTGTACACAATCATGTTCCGAGCACCCCTTTTATACACGACTTCTCCTTGGTTATAATTTCCAAAACCGTTCTTGTTCACCTGCTTCCAGGTACCAATATCGCCTGTTTTTGATCTATAGACTTGACAACCGTCCACATAATTTAAAGTGCCTACGTAAAGATAACCTTTGTATGCCTTCATCGACCATGCATAAACATTGTTTCGGTTCCCAAATCCCTTATCAACTACTTGTTCCCAATTTGTATCTTCAACAGATACCTCCTGCTCATTGTAGAAGTAGTCACCTGTAGAGACTAATGTTTTCCCATTTGTTGTAATAACTGAAACAGGAAAAACATTAATCATAATCAATAGCGTGCAAACAATAATTCCTATTGTTTTCTTTTGTATTTTATAACCTCCCTTAACAGTTATAAAAGGTGATAAAGATATATAAATACTGCCCCCATGCCACAAATTCTTCTGGGCTAAGAAAATTGGCAGTAATTATTGTGGATAACTAAAGAGCGGCAATAGTTTTTATATAGAAAGAATGTTACAAAACTGCAATTTTGGAGGAGGAAAAATAATGAAACAAGTAAAATATTTTATGACTGACAAAGGAGTCAATAATTGGTTAAAAGAAAATCAGGACAAAGAAATAATTGACATTAAGTTCAGTGCTGGAGGTTTTGCAGTAATTTATGAGGAAAAACAACTTCCGACATAACCTTAATGTTACTTTCAAAATATATGTTTGTTAACTATTATCACGATACGTGGGTTAAAATCATACTAGCCGTTGTTCGTTGCTAATAGGGTATAAAGACAACATTTAAAGAGTATAACAAAAGAATTATTTTATTGGTCTATTCCCATTGAAAGTTAAATTATAACTTGTTGTTAGCTTTTGCCAAAGTCCTTTTTTCTTTCTTTTGTATCTTTACCGGTAGCTTCAAAGAGAAATGTATTCCACTTTTTTATTATGCTGTAATCGCTACATATTGTTTTAGGTGGAACTATACCTATAAAAAGAGAATCTTTCTCATGTCTCATGCTAATTTCTCCTATACCTTCAACCTCGAATTTAATGCTTTTGTAAATGTCTCCTTTTGCACCAAAATAGGTAGAAACCAACTTCTCCAAGTCAACTTTATGTCCTCTTTTAATCCTGTATTCTCTCATGATAAAAGGTATTGCAAAATAAGAATTTTAAGTTTTTGGATTTATTACCGGCTAGAATTCTTGTTTTAAACATTCACAAGTATTTGGTCTAAAAGGCTTTGACATACTTTGTCTTCCACCACAAGATACGTTTGCCTTAGTTATAGTAAGAAATTCTTTATTGCTGTTTACTCCCATGTACTGGACACTTTTTCTCATTTAAAGGGTTACATTCAACGTATTCCCCAGTTTCATAAAAATATTTGAAATGATCTATCCATCTTGGTCCATCTTTAAATTGTTGCACAAATTCAACAAACTTCGTTAATCTTTCCATTGTTTCAGAATTAACGACATGCTCTATTTTACAAGCATCCACATTAGCAATTTTTTCATCTATACCTAGGATTGTGAGGAAATTTTTTAATGTATCATGTTTCTTTTTTGTAGAAATAGCGATTTTTTTCCCTTTTTGTGTTAACGTTACCCCGTTATATTTTTCGTAATCTATGTATCCTTCTTCACTTAATTTCTGAAAAATTTCGGTGACGCTTGCAGGATTTATGTCTAAAGCAGAAGCGATGTTGTTAGTATGAACTTTTTCATCTTTATTTTGCAAGATATAAATCAGCTCTACATAATCTTCAATTGTTTTTTTTCTCATATCAAGCCCCCAACAAAATAATTCTAAGTAAAAATCCAACAATTATTGCAACTCCCACCATGATAGCTGCAGATTTTAACATATCTTTGATTCCCAATTCTTTGATTAGAACTGCAAAAGTTGCCACACAGGGAAAATATATAGTAAGCATAGTAACCGCAATAACAAGCTGTAAAGGTGCCATATTTAATGTAATTAGCATACCAACAGCAAGATCCTTTCTAAGAAATCCAGTAATTAAAGCGATACTTGCATCACCGGGTAAGCCGAATAAACCCTCCATTACTGGTGAAACAGCATTACCAAACCATTGAAGAATTCCAATGACGTAGAGTACATTAATTATCAACACCCCTACAAATAAATAGGGAATTGCTTCTTTTAAAAACCAACGGATTCTCATCCACGTTTTTTTAAAAGTAGCCTTCAAACTAGGGCGACGATAAGGAGGAATTTCAAGAAAGATTTCAGGACTTTCGCCTTTAATAAATCTATTTAATATAAGTCCAATTACAATATAGAGAATTGTAAGAGTTAGAAATACCAAGCCAATATAATACAATCCATAAGTACCTAGGGCTCCAAATATCATTGCCATTTGTGCCATACACGGAACACAAATAGCAAGAAGTGTTGCAGATATGAAACGTTGTTTTCTTGTTTCCAATGTTCGAGTTGATAATGCACCTGGAACGTTACAACCCAATCCAAGAAACAATGGGACAATGCCGTGACCGTGCATTCCAAGTTTGTGGAAAATTTTATCAACCAGCGTTGCAAGTCTAGGTAGATATCCTGTATCTTCAAGTATTGAGAGTGTAAAGTAAAACGCGACAATATACGGGAGGACCGCTGCAATAGGGACATAAAGGCCAGTTGTTAGAATGCCCAAAGATTCAAAAAAGTCAATCTCAACGCCATATTCTCCAATAAGAATGGTATGCGCTATCCCGGGACCCAACCATTCACTTAATCTCATAACTATGGGTAAATACAAATTCTCAAAGATTGGATCAAATATGTACTCAATTAGATTTTCTCCTATTAGTCTAACAAACCAAAATGCGCAAAAGATAATACCAATAGCAATAGGAATTCCAGTATGTGGCCTAATTGTCAAATCAGATATTTTGTCTCTAAATGTATGATGTCGATGCTCAACTTGTTCGACCTTGCCGATAATAGATCCAATTTCTACCCATCTTCCTTCTTCACTTGTTGGCTTTATTTTTTCATTGATTTTTGCATCTTTTATTCTAGATACAAGTGTTTTTATGCCCTCACCGGTCAGCGCGACTGTGGGGACAATAGGAACTCCCAATAATGTTTCTAATTCTTTTTCATTAATGTGTATTCCAAGATGATGCGTTTCATCCCAGAGGTTTAAGGCTATTATTACTGGTATGTTTCTTTCGAGAAGTTGCAAGGTTAGGTAAAGATTTCTTTCTAAGTTTGTTGCGTCAACGACATTTATAAGAACGTCAGCTTTTTTCAACATTTTTGAAGCGGCTTCTTCTGCTTTGTTAGTTGGTTCAAGAGAGTAGGTTCCGGGGGCATCTATAATTTCAACTCTTTTTCCATCGATCCTCATATTTCCTTTTGAAAAGTCTACTGTCGTTCCGGGATAATTCGATGCAATAACGTTTGCACCAGTGAGTCTAGAAAAAACGACGCTTTTCCCAACGTTGGGGTTTCCCATCAAAACAATTTTTTTTATTGAACCACTTCCACCGTAATCTTTTGTGCCATGCCTCGTCCTAAGGTCATTTGGCTACCGCATACTTCAATGGTAAGAGGACCATGAAAAGGTTGTTTTGAAACGATTTTTATTTCTTGTTTTTCTCTGATTCCCATAACACCCAATTTTCTTTGAAATCCATATCCTCCATGTATGCTGGCTATTCTTGCTTTTTTGTTGATTGGAAGATGTGAAAGGGGCATGATTTGTTTGTCCATGATTTTCACCAAATAAATTTTTAGGTTTACCTAAATTATAATATGTCAAAATGAGTATAAATAATTTTTGGTATGCCTAAATTTTGTAGATATCTGTAAAATATCAATAATTACTGAGCCTGCATCGGGATTCGAGCCCTTATTTGGGACCATTTTATTCATGTTTTCTCCTGTAAACTCGAACTGTAAAATTATTCCAAAAGTATTTTGAGGTATCTACCTTTATACTTTACAATACATTATGTAGGGATTCAATGTTATGAAAAAGGTGAAAAATGATGGGAGATAATAACACTATTACAAAAAAAGTTGCATGTCCTCACTGTAAGAACGAAATTACTGTTCATGGCACTTCAGGGGAAACAAAAGAAATCACATGTCCAAAATGTAATGCGAAAGGTATTTTTGCATTTCCTGAGGAAAAACCTGTATCAAGATCAACAACTGGACCGGTTGCAATCGAAGTGAATAACCTAGAATTCACATATCCGAAATCTGATAAAAAAGCAGTAAATGGCGTTTCATTTGGAATAAAAAAAGGAGAAATTTTTGGTTTTCTTGGTCCAAATGGCGCAGGGAAAACTACCACGCAAAAAATTATAATTGGGCTTTTAAAACAATATTCTGGAAATGTAGAATTATTAGGTAAAAATCTAAAAGACTGGAAAACAGACATCTACAATAGAATTGGAGTAGGCTTTGAACTTCCCAATCACTATCAAAAGCTCACTGCCCTTGAAAACCTGGAACTTTTTGCATCATTTTATCGTGTAAAAACAACGCCTCCTATGGAGCTTTTAGAAATGGTAGAACTGGAAAAAGATGCAAACGAGCGTGTCGCCACGTTTTCTAAAGGAATGAAATCAAAACTTAACTTCGCACGATCTTTAATTAATGATCCTGAAGTTATTTTCCTCGATGAGCCAACAACCGGTCTTGATCCAGTTAGCAGGCGATTAATAAAAAACATAATACTTCAGAAAAGAAAGGAAGGAAAAGCAATTTTTCTAACCACTCATAACATGAATGATGCAGATGAACTATGCGATAGAGTAGGTTTCATTGTCGATGGGAAATTAATATTAATTGAAAGTCCGAGAGAATTAAAACTAAGACATGGTATAAAAATAGTAAAAATTGAATATCTTAAAGATGGCGAATTGGAACAAAAAGAATTTGATTTAAAAAATCTTGCAGATAATAAAAACTTTTTAAGTCTTTTAAGAACAAGTACAGTTCAAACAATTCATACCGCAGAAGCTACCCTTGATGATATATTTATAAAAGCCACAGGTAGGCAGCTGAAATGAGCAATCTTAAAAATATGCTTAAATGGGAATTCGTCCTTTTGTCTAGATATAAGATTATTCATATTTCAATTCTAAGCGTGATTTTATACTTTCTTACAACTCAAGCTGTTCCTGATATGAATAAACCAATTTTTCATACGATGCTTTTATTTTTTGACCCTGCGATTATCGGCATAATGTTTATTGGTGCATTAGTATTGTTTGAAAAATCAGAAAACGTACTTCAAGCACTAGTAATAACACCTATGAAAACTGATGACTATCTTTTATCAAAGATAACATCATTAACAATCCTTTCAGTAATCTCTGCAGCAATATTCGTAACCCTGTTGAATATTTTTAGCGGTATTGATTTTAACATACCATATCTAGCTATAAGTATAATTCTTACATCAGTTATGCTTATTCTTCTAGGATTTATCCTAGTCTCTCGTGTAAACAGCATTAATGAATACTTACTTGCGATGTTAGTTGCATTCCTAGGACTACTTTTTCCTCCAATGCTACATTTATCTGGACTATATGAAAATGTAATATTCTACTTATGGCCTACACAAGCATCATTTACGCTCTTTACCGGTGTTTTTAATGCCGCTAGCCTGGAATTATGGGAGATAGCATATGGAATTGGTTATCAAGTATTTTGGATTGGGCTATTGTATTTCCTTGCAAAAAAGGCATTTTATAAGCATATAGTATTGAAAGGAGGATAAAAGATATGGTATTCGTTCTCAAACTTGCAGTTAATGACTTAAGAAACGTTATACGGGATCGTATGTTTGTTTTTTTATTCTTTGCTTATCCAGTTATGTTAATTGTAATTTCAAGAATACTTATACATTTAATCGCGCCAAGAATTAAAGATATGTTTCCCCTAGCAGCAAACTTTTCAGTGCTTTTCATGGTTTTTTCAATAGCGATTCCAATGATTTACAGTTTCCTTGCTGCATTTTTAATACTAGACGAAAGAGACGAGCATTTACTAACAGTTCTACGAGTTATGCCTATATCAAGAAATAGCTATCTAATATATCGTATGTTTTTCATGTCACTTTTTGCCTTTATTGTGTTACTAATATTCCCTCCACTCTCAGGACTTGTAGATGGCACACAATTTTCATACCCCGCTTATATTCCAGTTGCTCTATTGTTTGCGCTTTTTACACCATTTCTTGCGTTATTGGTAAGTTCATTTGCATCAAATAAGGTACAAGCTTTCGCTATTTTCAAAATAGGTGGAACAGTATTTATACTTCCAATATTTGCCTTTTTTCTCAACCTTGGTAATCTTAAATACATATTTAGCCCAATTCCAAACTTTTGGTCACTTATGTCACTTGACTCTGTACTTCAAGATGGGACACTCGACATTGTCCATTTAGGGATAGGATTTGCATTTCATATAGTATTAATCGGAGCTCTATTCTACATATTTAACAAAAAAAATTAATAATGTTTTATGCCCGCATCGGGATTCGAGCCCTTATTGGGACCGTTTTTAAGGTTTTTCTATCTATTGAGTCAAAATTTGATCATGAGTATCTCAGATATTGTTTTTTACTTCTGTTGTATCCTCTGAAGAAAGGTACTTTATTAAATTGCGGAAAATTTGCTTGTTCTATTCTAAGCTTTTCATCGCTCTGAACCCTTCTAAAATTATCATGATCTCGACTTGTAAGCAATGTTACTGCATCTCCATTTTTACCGGCTCTTGCCGTACGACCTATTCGATGAATATATTCTTTAGGAGTTTTAGGCACATCATAATTGTACACATGTGAAACGTCTTTTATATCAAGACCTCTTGCAGCTACATCAGTTGCAACAAGTACATCTGTTTTTTGTCTTTTTAAGCTATCAAGTGATTTCAATCTTTTGTTTTGATTCATTCCACCATGTATCTCAGAAGCATTTATTCCTTGTCGTCGAAGATTTTTTGCGACAATATCTGTTTCTTTTCTTGTCGCACAAAATACAATTGCAAGACTTGGTGTTGAATTTTTAAGTAAATGTACGAGAAGGGAAAACTTGTCATTCTGGTTGTATATATCATAATATTTTTGATTTAATTTATCCGTATCTACAACTGGTTTTGTTCTAAACATCAATGGATTTTTTAGATGTTTTCTTGCTATCTTGTAGACATCTTCTGATATAGTAGCACTAAACATTAGAGTTTGCCTGTCTCTTGGAAGATTAAATATAATTTTTTCAACATCCTCAATAAAACCCATTTCAAGCATTTTGTCAGTTTCATCAAGAACTAAGAATCTAATATTTTTTAAATCTATAGTTTTTCTACTCATATGATCTAATAATCTTCCGGGTGTTGCAACGATTATATTGGAGTTAGTAATATTTCTTATTTGAGGCTCGATGTTTACTCCGCCGTATATATCAATTGCTTTAATTCCAAGATTTTTCCCAAAATCTTTAAAAACATTAGTTACCTGAATACATAGTTCTCTTGTTGGAGTTAAAATAAGCACTTGTAAACCATTATCTGGTTTAACCATATCCAAAATAGGTAAACAAAAAGCAAGTGTCTTGCCAGAGCCTGTTTCCGCTTGACCGACCACATCTCTTCCTTTTAATGTTTCAGGTATACATTTTTCTTGAATGGAAGTTAAATCCTTGAATCCAAATTCAAAAATCTTTTTATGTAACTTGACTTTGTCACATTAGCAAAATCATATCTGATTTTTGCTAATCATAAACACTTTTGCTGTATAAATGAGAGCGTTATCATGATACTATGTATAGCATCCTCATTTTTTATCTGCTACAAAAAATCAGCAGATGAA
>JAUXAU010000065.1 GCA_030619765.1 Thermoplasmatota archaeon | reverse complement strand
ATCCTCATTTTTTATCTGCTACAAAAAATCAGCAGATGAAAAAACTTTAAAAATTAATCATCCTAACACTACACACAGAGGGATGAAAAATACCCCATTATAACCGGTTTACTTACTTGTTATTTATTTCGCCGGTGATGTGACCGTCGAGCGGACAACCGACGTTTATGTTTTTCAAGGATAAGCTGCACAATTTCCCCATGAGTAATCTTTCGCTTCGGCATAACTACTTCAAGAATCTCTTTGGCATCTTGCACTGTTAAAAACTCAGCTTTCCTCCCAAGTTTCATCGTTGTCAACAGAAGATACAGCATGGCAAGAAGAGTCATTGTCATATGATGATGCCAACCAGTCCAACCACGTAATTGATAATCTGCAAGCCCTGCGATACCTTTTCCATCTTCAAATGTTCGTTCAATCCAATACCGGCTTCCAGACATTTGCCCTAAACGGTCAATACCTGTATCAGCTGGAGCATTTGATAACTGATATTTTATCTCTTTATTCTTTGGATCCTTTCGGATGATCAACCAGCACTCATCTCCTGGAAGGCCATCGTCTTCACTTGGAAATACACGTAGACAGGCCATATCTGCCCACAACTCCCTTCGCTCGGTATCACGGATAAACACATGATGCCACTCCTCACCATCCAGTTGATCTTTAAGATCTCTCACCTTAATTGGATCTGTTCCTTCAATCACTTTCTCACGAGTAGGGTTACGACCACGAACACCTTCTTTCCGCGGTGGCACTCCTGTTTTTGGACGTTCCAACCATACACCAAGGTTACAAGGAATATCAGCAATATAGATCAAACCCTGTGTATCTATCTTGTTTCTCAGCCAGGAATCACGACCATACAAAGAATCCATCCCAATCCAGCCGAAAGGTATCTTCTTCTTTTGTGCATGATGTATCATATCCCAGGCAAGCTCGTTTTTCTTCTTAAAACGAATATACCAGGGCACACCACATTTCTTCCGACGTTTTCTATCCTTTATCCATCCTTTTGGAAGGTATAGTCGTTCATCAATCAACGTTCGATAAGAATCCTTGGTATATCCAAGGAAGACACCTACTTGACAATTCGCAGTTTTTCCAAGGCGACCGCAATGCTGTGGAGATGCACCCACTGAGTCCTTTCCTTGTTTTGGAAAACAACATTCATCCACATGCAATGAACCCTTGTTTTTATCTCCAACAGCTTTGGTGACATCACGTTGAATGTGATTGAGCACTGGTTGATGCTTCCACGGAGAATTTGAAACAAAATGCTGCAAAGATTGATTGTTACAATCTGGGACATCTTTTGCATAACGACACATGTTACCTCTTCCTCTTCCAAGCAGTTTCCCTTGAATATATTGAAATGATTGTTTGGTCATATTTCGGGTTTTCGTCAGAAAATGGAACGTATATCCTTCATGGAGATGATTGATAGTATCAGTTGAACCTTGTATATCCTTTACGGATAATAAAAACTTCATTCTGGCATCCCATCCACTGGATGGGAAGGGTGGGTGGAGGTTTAAATAGGATATGGCATATCCTACTTAATTGAATAAAAAATCTAATGTGACAAAGTCAAGTTAGTTATTTATGTAATTAACGCCCCTATATATAGTTTTTTATTCTATATATAGTTTTTTATTTCTCAATAACAAAGAGCAGGAAAAAACTTTGTTCATTAATATAATAAAAATTGTTTTATAATATTTAATATCGTTATATTTAATTCATAAGTAGCAAACTTGAAATTATGATCTATAAGGAGAAAAGTAAATCCTGATTGCAGTAAGTAATTAACAGCCCTTAACATTTAATACGTAGTATTGATAGATAAAAAAATCAGAGAGGAACCTTATATCAAATAATTACAATTGCTTTCCCAATCGTTTAATAGTTTTTATTTCTGATTCTATAAATGATATTGCCGACGAGGCTTTAGATTTCCAACTAATCTTCTCATTCTTCAGTTTTTAACGATAATCGTAACATTTTCGTAATCAGGTCTTCTTCTTCTCTGAACTGTTCGAAACCATTGAGTAAGTACCTGAGATTTTCCTGATTGCTTGTGTTTTCCTGTTTGTAATGTTAGGGGCATATGGTTTCTTTATCAAAAAAGAACATGGGGAAAAAACATTAGTTCTTTCACTTGCAGGTCATCTTATAACAGATGCCCTTACCGGTTTCTATGGGTTTATAGAATCAGTTGTTGACGGAGGGAACAATAAAAAAGTATGAATTTATTAGAAATAGAAGATACACTTAAAAAAGATACTCAAGTTAAAAGAAAGTAGGTAACATGATTAAAAAAAGGACATCAAACAAAAAACCACTTATAGGATTCTTCCCTCTTTTTTATAATCTTGCTGAAAGTGGTCTTGCTGTAATCATCGCTAAACGATATAAGGAGCTTGGTGGAAAAGCCATTTTTTTCAGCCACGGTGGTAAATACGAATATCTTGCAAAAGAAATAGGATGTAAAGTCGTTCGAGTTAAACCCATCTACACCGAGCAGTTCATAGAACATCTATGGAAGTGCTCACGAATGGAAGAACTTAGACCCCCTTTTTCAAAAAAAGTACTCTTAGAACATGTGGAAGCAGAGATAGCTGCATACAAGAAAGCAGATGTAAAAATAATTTTAACAACCAACAACTTTCCGTGCAGTATCTCTGCTAGAGCAGCCCAAATACCTCTTATATCTGTAACGCCAAGAATTACGGGAGAATTTACTAAATATCCTGATGATGCTGAATTTTTCTTTACTCGTTTCATACCGCATTCATGGAAACTCAAAATTCTCAATTGGTATGTTCCTAGATCTAGAATCTGGGCTCGACCATTTGAAAAGGTTGCAAAAAAATATCCACATATTCCAAGCCTTAAACTGACAAGCGATATTAATAAAGGCGACTATAATTTTTTCACAGATTTTATTGAACTTTTGCATTTAGAAAAATCGGATATTCCTGCTAATGAACATTATATAGGTCCTATTTTTTTAGATGAACTTTTTGCTAAATCTTTCTCTGAAAAAAGTTCTATAAAAGAAGCAAATGATATCGAGCGGCATCTTCAAAAACCAGGTAGATCAATCATGGTATCATTAGGTAGTTCTGGAACAAAAGAGTTGATCTTAAAAATTTTAGAAACATTGAATGAAACAGATTACAAGGTAATAGCTGTTTATACTTCAATTTTAAAAGAAGGTGAATTGCCTAAGTTAAATGATAATATTCTTCTAAAAAAATTTGTCCCCTCCATGAGAACAATAAATCAGTCAGTTGATTTAGCGATTCTCCATGGTGGGCAAGGCACCATTTATACAGCTGCCTATTCTGGAAAACCAGTCATAGGATTTCCTATGCAATTTGAACAACATCTTAATCTTGAGATGTTGGCTAAACATGGGATGGCCATTATTTTATCAAGGAGGTATTTCAAGAAAGAGAAATTGTTGCAAGGAATCAATGAAATCTTTAATAATCAAGATAAATATCTAAAAAATGCACAAGATTTAGCTAAAAAACTACCAAAATCTGAGGGAGATAAAAACGCAGTGAAAAAAATTATTGAAATTTTAGAACAAAAAGGACTAACATAACTATAAGTAGTAATACATATAAGGAGTTGAATAAAAACAATGAGCAGACCTAGTGAAAAACCATTAATAGGTTTCTTTCCGTTATTTTATAACCTTGCTGAAACAGGTCGTGCTATACTAGTAGCAAAGCGGTATATTGAACTCGGTGGCAAAGCAGTTTTTTTTAGTCATGGTGGAAAGTATGAATACCTAGCCAAAGATTTTGGATATGATATAGTTAGAGTCAACCCAATCTACACCGAAGAATCTATAAGAAAAAAAATAAGAATAAACCGAGGGGAACAAAAGGGAATTCCATATACGGAAGCGTTTTTAAGGGAAGCTGTCTCAGAAGAAATTGCTTTTTTTAAAAAAACAGGAGTAAAAATGATTGTATCCTTCGTAAACTTCCCTTGTTCCATATCAGCTCGAGCTGCAGGAATACCGCTAGTCTGTATTTCACCCGCGCCAGGAAATTTTCATCTAAGGATCCCTGATGATTTTGAAAACAGTTTCACTCGTTTGATTCCACAATCAATAAAGATTCCACTTTATAATTGGGTTTTCAAACATGCTAAAAAATTTTTAAAACCATTCAACACAATTGTAAAAGAATACGGTCTCAAACCATTTAAAAACACGATGGATGTTGTATATGGTGACGTGACACTGGGAACAAATTTTTTAGAGTTTATTAATGTCTTTTCAAATCAGCAGTTGTTTCCAGATGAAGATTATGTTGGAATTATCTCTCTTAAAGAAGTGTTTTCAGAACGTTTTTCAAAAGAAAAGACAAAAGCAATTGAACATGACATTAAACAGCATTTAAACAAATCAGAGAGATCGATTCTGTTAACTATGGGTAGTAGTGGTGACAAACGGCTCTTCCTTAACATATTACGTGGGCTGAACAAGACTCCTCACAGAATTATTGCTGTATATACAAACATCCTAAATGAAGATGAACTACCAACCATTAATGAAAACATTCTCCTAATGAAATTTGTACCATCCATTGAAAAACTGCATAAAATGGTAGATCTCACGATTATGCATGGTGGTCAGGGAACCGTCTATGCTGCAGCATATGCTAGCAGGCCGATTATTGGTTTTCCTATGCAGTTCGAACAACACCTCAATCTGGAAAAAATGGTTGGTCATGGCGTAGGTTTCATGTTATCTAAAAAATATTTCAAGAAAAAACACCTCCTGAATGCAATAAAAGAAATCTTCAACAATTATGACATTTACTTAAAAAATGCACAGATATTAGCAAAAAAACTACCCCAACCAGAAGGAGACAAAAACACTGCAAATAGGCTTGTAAAGCTTCTCCAAAATGCTAAGGACTGATTTGGTTTTATAGGAGGAATTATAATAGACAATAACCATCCAAACACAATATTTTCATGGAGCAAAAAGTCATGACCCTCAAAGATAATTTTACCTTAAAGCGTCCCGTAGAAATTGGGATCTTTGAAATACGCCGTCACATACCGATATTATACACTTTTAGTAAGATATGTAAAACAAACAATACCAACGTGACCATATTCACAACTAAAGAACTATTTTCACGACTGAAATCTTACATGGGGGAAAAAGATAGGAAAAACTATGACATTATGCTTAAACGAGACACTGAAAATATCCGTTCCTTCATGAAACGCGTTGAAACTATTTGCAATAAAAAAATCGACGTTTTATTTATCAATACAATCCATGAAACCCTACTTGACCTTATCTATTATCTTAAATTTAATCCAAAGTCCAAAACCATTCTTCTTATACATCATGTCAATGCTTGGATGAAACCCAGACTTATATTCAACATAAAACATCCAATACGAACTATTGACACAAATCTCTCATCTGCATTAATTCGTAAATTCATATTCCCCAAATTTGACGCTATCAATGTTATTTACCACCCACTCAAAGATCACATTCGAGCAAACACCGATTACGAAAAGGAGATATTTACACTCCCGACATCCATCTTTGAAAATGTCAAAACAACAGAAGGACAAAAGGAGGATGGGAAACTGAGAATAGTGATTCCGGGTTTAATCCAAGAACATCGGAAGGATTACAGTGCTGTCTTCCCAGCCTTTGAAAACCTTTTTGAGAACTATAAAGGAAAAATTAAGTTATACGTACCCGGACTTCCAGTTGCTAGGTTTGGTAAGCAAGTCTATAACAAATTCAAAGACATGGGGCAAAAAGGTTATGATATCGTAATATTTGATCATTTTGTTCCTAATGACATCTTTGATGACATTCTTATAAAAAGCGACATCATCTTAGCCCCAATACGAATCAAAACAAGAGCAGACAGTGACATCGAAGAAACATATGGGAAAACTGTTGGGAGCGGTATCATATTCAATGCAATTCAATATGCTAAACCAATTGTTGTGCCGGCTGAGTTTAACATGTTGCCTGATCTAGAAAGCTCCACGTTGAAATATTCAGATTCAATAGAACTCGAGAAAATCGTAACAGAATTGATATCAGATTCAGTAAAGTTGCAGGAATTAAAGAAAGAGGCTATGACCAACTCACAAAAATTCTCCTTAAAAAATCTTCAGGATTATTTCGAAAAAAACATATTAACATGGCTGAATGAATATTAAATCCCTACAGTTATTTTATTTATCTGGTTGTCTTTCAGGTTAAAAAAATTTTCTCAGTCCTCGAATTTTTTCTAGTTCGTCTTTTACCAAGGTTTGCTTGCTAGAGGAGAGAGTCCAGTCTATCTTTTTTACGGTTGGCTTTTTAATGAAAATATCCTCATGAACCCGCCCATCAACACTATTAGGTGTTGGAATGCCCATAGCTGTAAAAATCATGGGCAACACGTCTTCAACAGACATATTACTAACTCCATAGTTTGTTTTAATTCCTTCACCATAAGCAAAGAATACACCGTATTGAGAATGATCCCCTGAACGTCCAGCAGGGTCTTGATTGAAAATATATGGAATATCTCGTTTCTTTGATTGCATTATATCATAGAGACTTTTTGGAAAACGTATCCATTCAGCTGCAGTTATTCCTTTTTTTAGATCGAATATGAGATCCGGAGGATCAATTGCATTTTTACCATAGACTTCGTTCCAGCGATACACCTTTTCTATAATTTGACTGCCATCATTGGGGTCTTTCAAATCCTTGAGTAGTTTGCTTATCTCATTACATGTTTTTTCGTAGTCTTTTTCTTCCACGATTCCGTTTTTATATTTGTTTTTACGACATATCCGAATACAACGACCTTCTGCAGTAGAAAAAGCTATAGTCTTTGAAAAATCAATTAGTTTAGCCTTTGAAGAACCTGAAAAAAGAAGCTTTCTAATCCCTTTTGACTCCTTAAGAAACTTTTGTGGAAGGAGCTTTAAAAAATAATTAACAACTCGATGAATCAAAAGATAAAATTGAGAAACAAGGCTACTATAGGGATCTTGAGAAGGTGTCAAATATTTGGCATTATATAAGACATTATCTGGATATAATATTTTTTTAATTTCTTCGAAACCATGATCAGAAACAATAAAAAAAACTGCATTTGGAAAACTATCCATAATCTTCCCGACAAGCTCATCAACTTTCTGATAGCACAATAGCAATAGATCCTTATCTTCGAAGAGAAAATGTTGTGCAGTATCTGTACCGCGAAAAACGATCATAGTAAAATCCCAGTCTGTTTCTTTCATTAGGTTTAACCCTACCCGTAAGCGAGAGGTCATTTGTTTATTAATATGATTCAGTAATTTTTCAGGAGCACGTTTTTTCGTACGTGAACGCGAGAAATCTTCAAGCCAGAGCTGTTCTAACTCGTATTCACCTAGATCATTTCCGGTCAATCGTTCTTTGATTTTTTTGGGATATGTAAAATTTGATTCCTTAGACGGAGTTAGTAATCCTGTAATCATCACCCCATTGATTTTCTCTGGGGGATATGTTCCAGGGATATTGACTATAATATTCTTTACTCCAATGTCTGTTAAATAATTCCAAATAGCAGGAATTTTCCTATACCGAGAGCTTATGAGATGTGGTTCTAGAGTATCGGTACTTTCGAAACCATAAATTCCATGTTTACCTGGGTTGCAGCCGGTGACTATGGAGGTCCATGCTGGTGCGCTGAAAGGTGGAGTGGTGGATTTGAGCTTTCCCCATGTGCCGTTTTTTCGTATTTTTTGAAAATTTGGGAGTTTTCCATTTTCCATCCATTTTTTCATAAGGTCAAGAGTTGCACCATCTATTCCTATCATTACCGTTTTTTTCATGATTATTATACCTCATGATTTCCATACTGAATCTTTTTTGTATGGTATTAATTTTATTCAATGCATGCTTCTGGATTTGAAGTTTTCGTGTGGTTTTGATAGTTTAATTTCCTAAAATTATTTATTTAACAAATTTTATAATGGATATATATATAACTTTATTCTGGCTCATTATATACTCATCCATTTTCTCCAAGAATAGGTTTAAATGAACCATACATTATAGTTTGATTTAAATATTTTGTAAGTAAAATTATAAGATATGCTATACTTTTGTTAATTTCAGATATATATTAAACCATGTAAAACATAATGAGATTATTATGAAAAACATAAAGAAACCCCTGGATTTGGATCAACAATATCTAAATAAAGTAGAGAATGTAACATTTAACCCGATATTCATAATGGGTGTGCAAAGATCAGGAACTAGCATCCTCTATAAACTACTAAGTCAGACAAATAACTTCAACATAGTCACAGCATACCATATCATCAAATATAACGAACTTCTACACAATAATATAAAAAAGTTGGAGGGGAAAATAAAACTCGAACTTGAAGAGTTCTTTAAAAATAAATCTCAAACTGATAGAGGCATCGACAAATTACAGATAACTCCTGATTTTCCTGAGGAATACGGTTTTGTACTAGCTCAAAAAACTGGACAATCGAAATTAACCCATGAAACACTAAAAATCTTTACAGAGTTCTGCAAGAAAATTCAATTCATATCAAAAAATGACAAACTACTGTTGCTAAAAAATCCATTTGATTTCTCTAACTTTGTATACATTAAATCAGTTTTCCCAGAAACCAAATTTATCTTTATTCATAGGAACCCTATTAAAACACTAAATTCTCAACTTAAAGCGATGAGAACTCTATTAGAATACAAGAGCGATTATATGGCGTTGTTATCACCGGAATATGATAGAGTTTTTGACAATAAAATTCTTTTTAATTATTATCGATTTATGTACTCTTCTTTTACACCGATTAGATCTAACAAAGCTATTAAAAATTTAGTTAAGTCTACAGATTTTTTTTTAGAAAATATTGAATCACTAACTCGGGAAGATTATATCTGCACTAGATATGAAGATATATGTGAAAAACCTGATTCAGAAATTGAAAAAATCCTAAAATTCCTAAACATAGAAACAAAGTCTCATGTACGATATAGTGGTTTTATTAAACCACGGAAAACAACAAGTTTAAAAGAAATTCAAAAGAAAGAAAAATTCATACTCAAACGGATGAAACTTTATCTCTCCTATTTCAAATATTTAGAAAACAAACCGTAATGATTTTTCTACTTGTATCCCATTTTTTTAAGATTTTCTTTGAGTGAAATTTTGATTATTGCTTTTTCAATTGTATTCAAGTTTTTCTTCCATTTTCCAACACTTGATTGAAATATAGGTTTGCTGGGAGAGTGTCGTAATGGTCTTTTTTCTTTTTCAAAGTCGATGTTTTCTCCTGTTTTTGTGTTGAACCAGAAATCATGTTGTTTCGTGTGATGTTCGAGGAGTTCAGGAATCCATTTTTCTCCGAGGAAAATCATCATTCGTTTTGTTTCTTTTTCAGGACTGGAAACCAATTCTTCGTATCTGATTTCCATATACCGTTCTTTATTGAATTTAGTACGGTATTCATATGTTAGATCTATGCTTTTATTCCATTTTTTTATTGCAGTAAAAATGGTTTTGCTTCCCCATCTTTCTTTAAATGAGCAGACAACATCTCTTCCATCTCGAATTATGTTAATAAATTGGCAGTTTGGAAAAAGTTTGTTTATAAAATCTACATAAAATATGTTATCTGGTGTTTTTTCAGCCCATCTTTGTTTTTTCTTTGATTTCATGTAATTATTATGATATGTTTTGAAAAGATCACCAAGTTTTTTAACATGTATATCTTTGCTGAGTCCATAAGGTTCAAGTCTTTTCCAATTTTTATCGATTTTTTCATTTAGTGTTTTTATGTTTCCTATAAGATGAGTTTCAGGTCCGCAACAGATATTTGGATGTGTATCAAGTATAACTCTTACCAATGTGGTTCCTGAACGAGGACAACCGATGATAAATATCGGTGGTTTTTCCATTTTATCTGTTTTTGGAATCATAAATGTTTAATAAATTTTTCCGCATTAAATGCTAAATATTTTTTGTATTTTGTAAAATCATGGGCGATTAAGTAAATTGTATAGAAAACATAAAAAGGGTATTCGACATAATTTATATAATTTACATTATGTATGTAATATAAAAATTTGGTGATAAAATGGATTTAAATGGAAAGGTTGTTCTAATCTCTGGAGCCACCGGTGGCATTGGTGAAGAAATAGCAAAACAACTTTCTAAAGAAGGATGTAAATTAGCGCTTTTCGCCAGGAGAGAACAGAAACTCAAGGAAATCTCTACTAAGTTAAATAATGACAAAACAAAATGCATTTTTCAAAAATGCGATGTAAAAAACAAAGATGATGTACAAGAATCCGTTGAATTTACTCAGAAAGAATTTGGCAGAGTTGATATAGCGATATTAACAGCAGGGATATTAGTACCAAATCCCATTGAAATTTTTGATAGTAGTATTATAAAGAATTCGATGGAAGTAAATTTTCTAGGTTACGTTTACTTTATAGAATACCTCCTTCCTATTATGAAATCGCAAAATTCAGGAACTATCGCAGCAACCTCTACATTACCTGATCGGAGAGGAGTTCCAGGTTGGGGTGCTTATGGTGCTAGTAAAGCAGCAGTGAGTTGGCTTATGGATAGCCTGAGGGGTGAAGCAAAGCAAAAATATAATATAAACTTTATAACGATAAAACCTGGTTCTGTTGAAACCCCAATGATTGAAGGCCATTACAGAAAAGGTGCCATTCAAGCGGAAAAAGCAGCAAAACTCATTATAAAAGGTATCAAAAAAGAAAAGAAAATAATTCAATTTCCACTCTCTCAGGTTGTTCCGACTAGATTGACAGACCTGTTTCCTCTATTTGCCTATGATAGTTTAGATATAGAAATGATGAAGGGTGATGGATATCCCGTTGTTGAGGAAAAATAAATATAAATTTACGAGATGTTGGTATTTTTGTGGATGAGATTACCGAGGATATAACAGAGATTTATCATAAGAAAGTTGGATCTGAAGTTACAATAAATGTCAAAGAAATCGATGAAATCAAAAAAGATAAAGATGCATGTAAACCGCCACCGATTGTTGTATCCCATGTAAAACCTAAGTAAAGTTACAAGGTATTAGAGTTTAAGTCATGGAAGATTTGGGTAGCAGACGGATATGAAAATTACTGCAAAATATTAGAGTGCATTCTCCGAATCCTTTAAATTCCTTTTAAATATACACTGCTTCAACAGAATGGTGATTATTATGACAAAGCATGTTTACAACTTTTATGCAGGTCCAGCAACCTTACCACTCCCAGCATTGAAGAAGGCACAGGAGGAACTATTAGACTTCCAGGGAACAGGAATGTCTCTTATGGAGATTTCCCATCGTTCCAAAGAATATGCTAAGATGCACGCAGAGGCATCAGGGTTAGTCAAGGAACTTATGGATCTCCCAGATGATTACAAAATCATGTGGCTCCAGGGTGGCGCGTCTTCACAGTTCTATATGGTTCCCTTGAATCTCCAGCAAAAGGAGAAATCAATGGAATATGTAAATACCGGTGTGTGGTCTAAAAAGGCTATCAAGGAAGGGAGATTCTATGGTGATGTGAAGGTCGTTGCTAGCTCTGAGGACGAAAATTTCTCCTATATACCAAACGATATTGAGTTTAGTGACAATGCAGCATTCGCCCACATTACAGGGAACAACACTATCTATGGAACCGAATACCATGAATGGCCTAAGGTATCAAGCAATGTTCCTCTTACCTGCGATATGTCCTCGCACATAATGGATAAGGTTATTGATCCAAAGAAGTTTGGAGTTATTTATGCAGGTGCACAAAAGAACATAGGACCTGCAGGAGTTACCCTAGTGATCGTGCGGGAAGATCTTTTTGGCCGAGTACCTGAAAACACTCCGACCTTGCAGAAATGGAAAACCCATGCAGAAAAGGACTCTTTGTTCAACACAGGTCCATGTTGGGCGATTTATATGTGCAAACTTTCCTTGGAATATCTGAAGAGTCTGGGCGGGGTCCCTGCTATTGAAAAGATCAACAGGAAAAAGGCCAAGATACTCTATGATGTTATCGATAACTCTAGCGGCTTTTATAGAGGGCATGCCAAGCCTGCCTCCAGGTCCCTGATGAACGTTACTTTCAATCTGCCTACATCAGAATTAGAGGCGAAGTGTATTACAGAAGGATTGTCAAGAGGAATGGTTGGTCTAAAGGGTCACAGATCCGTTGGTGGCATGAGAGCTTCCATCTACAACGCTATGCCAATTGAGGGTGTACAGGCACTTGCTGATTTCCTGAAAGAATTCCAAGAAAAAAATCAGTAAATAAAAGTCTAAAATAAGGTTTTCCTGACCTTGAAAAATTCGCTCATAATAAACTTGGTCCAGTGAGAGACGAATATATTCATATATACATAAATGGTTCTGTCGCTTTTACGGGTATTAACAATCGTTTGTCGCATTCGGGTACTGGATATTTATAGATTTTCCTCATTTTCGCATTTTATTTTTGTTGTTTCTGAGTCTCAGTGCAATATCTTGTATTTCAGGACTATGAATATTGTGAATTAAAAATATTTATTAACAGAGATGCAATAGTTCGATTATGAAAATGGGCTTACGTTGGTTTTTAATCAAGAAAACTTTTTCTATTTGGCAAAGACTAGGTTTCCATATCACACCAAATCATTACGGTGAGCCAATTCCAGATACAAGACTTCTTGGCGATGATGTTTGGGAACGAGAAACAGAAATGAAAGGAATTGATCTAAACGAAGAAAAACAAATAGAATTTATTGACTATTATTGCTCAAGATATAAACAAGAATATGATGATTTTGGTTTATATGAACCAAAAGACGATTGTCGATATTTTGTTTATAATGGATGGTTTGGTGAAATTGATGGCGATATTTTGTATTCTATGCTGCGACATTATAAACCAAGAAGAGTAATTGAAATCGGTAGCGGTTATTCAACTTATCTTTTAAATTATGCGTTGAATAAAAATAAATTAGAATATGATATTACAGGGGAGTTAATTTCCATCGATCCTTATCCCAATCCAACGCTAAAAAGCGGATTTCCCGATTATGTACAGTTGATAGAGGAGAAAGTACAGAACATAGATGTTGGATTCTTTGAAAAACTTGAGGAAAATGATATTTTATTTATTGATTCCTCAAGCATTGTAAAAATCGATAGTGACGTTTGTTATGAATTTTTGGAGATTTTACCTCGTCTAAATAAAGGGGTATTAATTCATATTCATGATATTTTTCTTCCAAGAGAATATCCAAAGGATTGGGTGATTAACAAAAAACTTTTCTCGAATGAGGCATATATGCTTCAGGCATTATTAATGTTCAATAACACGTTTGAGGTAATCTGGGCGGGAAATTACATGAAACTTAAACATCCCGAAAAATGTAGTAAAATGTTTAGAGGTAAAGCAAGTCAAAGTTTTTGGATAAGGAAAGTAAAATGACGCTACGACATTCACCGAGCAAAACTATATTCCAATCAAGTGTTAGAAAATGGAAGAAAAACCTCCCGAGCACGACGCCCGAATACGTTGACAGAAAGACATAAATATATACTTCAATAGGTAACGATCACGGGAAGTAATACTTTCGCCAACCCCTTTTTTATATTTATAAACAAAGAAAGGGATATCTTCATTAGATAGGCGGGAAATAGGGGAGACATGCCAGTATTCTCCTACGCTGGCATTTCTGCCACATAAATTAAAAATCATCCAATTTTTTCATTTTACTTTCTTTTATGAGATTCTGAGCGGTCTTCCACG
Organism: Thermoplasmatota archaeon; assembly: GCA_030619765.1. Classification (GTDB taxonomy): domain Archaea; phylum Thermoplasmatota; class E2; order DHVEG-1; family DHVEG-1; genus JAGLML01. The sequence goes on along the minus strand of JAUXAU010000065.1, from coordinate 4,918 downwards.
AATATCGAACATATGAAGGTAGCTCTCCATAGGTTTTGATCCACGTTCTAAGAAATTTCTGGGTAATTGGATCTGCAGGATAACCGCTCCCAAGAGGAAGATTTAATTTCTTTTCCAATTCATGTGCTATTTTTTTTACATTTTCATCTCTAGCAGTTTTAGCGAGAATAGAAGCAGCTCCTACGATAGGGTATATATCATCTGCCCTATGTTTTGACACAATCTTTGGTTTAAAAGATAGGTTTGATAAAATGTCTTTGCCAAAACGCTTTTCATTGACATCGGCGGCATCCACATAACAAAATTCTGGTTTTAATTTATCAATAATTTTACTAAAAGCATATACTTCAATTTCATTTAATGTCATAACTTTTCTCATATCATCTATACTGGAAGCAGGAATAACCAAAATATCATAATTAACTGCAATTTCTTTTATTTTTTTAGATAGGACTTGTCGTTTTTTTGGAGTTAATTTTTTTGAATCTCGAACTCCAAGTTTCTTTAATTCTGAATCATCTTCAAATGTAACCCCAGCAACTATTAGAGGGCCAATAACTGGACCACGACCGGATTCATCAACGCCACAAATCATTCAATCTTGTAATGTTTGGAAGTAAAAAGATGTTACGGAAAGTAAATTGATAGGCAATTTTTTATTATAAAATCATATTCAGCCCATGAATGCCGCCGTAGCTTAGCAGGTGGAGCGGCTGATTCGTAATCAGCAGGTCAGGGGTTCAAATCCCTTCGGCGGCTTATATGGAGTGATTTCCTCCTGTTGAACACGTCAAAAACACCATTTTTGTGTGGGGGCTTTGAACCTCAAAAAGTGTTCTTTGGTCTGATATATTCTTAGGTATTTTGGTAGAAAGCTCAAAATATCTTTGGTATTTTCAATTTTTTACCGGTAAATTGCAGTTCCCTTACCGATGAGAGCTCAAAAAGAAAAAAGAAGGATTTTTACTAGTGGATAAGCCCTAGTGATGTTAGTTCTTTAGATAATTTATCTACCGCAAGAGACACATCTGATATCTTTCTCGCACCTGCACAGACTATTTTACCAGAGCCGAATAATAACATAGCTACGCGTGGTTCTTTTATTCTATAAACCAATCCTGGAAACTGCTCTGGCTCATATTCCACATTTTCCAAACCGAGAGCCATAGCAACTTCATTAAGATTAAGCTCTCCACCTAGATCAGATATAGCTACAATATTTTGTATTACTATTTCAGGATCCTTATAAACATCTACACCTAATTTTTTCAGCTTTTCTGCGATTATATCTATAGTGGCCCTCACATCTTCGATATTTTTAGCACCAGTACAGTTAGCTTTTCCACTTCTAAAGAGAAGTGTTGCAGTCTTTGGATGTGCTAATCTGTAAACTAATCCGGGAAACTGTTCTGGTTCATATTCAGCTTCTTCTAGAGATTGTGCTATTACGTCTAAATCCAATTTTTCTGAAAAAGATGTAGACGCTACAATGTTTTCTACTTTTACTTCCGGCATATCTTTTTCCTCTTTTCTACAATATTCCTAAAGACGAAAGTTCATTCGTCATTCTATCTATAGCGGTCGATATTTCCTCCGATTCTGTTCCGTTACAAACAATTTTTCCCGAATCAAAAAGAAGTATAACTGTGTTTGGGTCATCAGATTTATAAATCAACCCTGGGAAATATTCAGGATCATATTCCACCTTTTCTAATGAACTTGCAATTGAATGTAAATTAAGATTCTTTTTAATATCTGTTGACGCAACTATGTTCTGTATCTTTATATCTGGCTGTTTATATGCTTTTACTCCAAGGCTGTTTAATTTCTTACCTAAATTTTCTGTTATTTCATGGGCGTCTTTCATAGTTTTTGGACCTGTAAAAACAACTTTCCCGTTGGAAGAAAGCATTGCAACAGTTTTAGGCTTTTCAAAATGTATAATAAGAGCTGGAATCTCTTCAGGGTTGTATCTAGAATTTGGGATAATTTCTGCTAACTTGTTGAGATCCAGCGATTTTGCAATCTGTGTTGATGCTACGACATTCTCAATTTTTATGTCTGTCATAAAAGGAATTTCCCCTCCTGAAGTATATAAAGATTTCTTATAAAGATTACGATTTAAAAAACAGAAATCTTAACACTTAAATAATCCGCCGAAGGGTGCTATACTAAACGTATAGATTAGTACTCCTAAAACGATATACCAGACAAGACGAGATTTGAATACACTTTTACCGATAATAAGTTATTATCCAACCCTGTTAACCTAAAATGTAAAATTAAACCAAAGATATTTTGAGGTTTCTACCATAATATCTCAAAATACATCAAACTAATAGATTATTAAAACAATAGCAGTTATGAAATTGTAGTTTGAGGGAGGAGAAAAACTATGACAGAAGAAAGAAGAACAGATGAAAACGTCATATATGTTGGAAACAAACCGCCAATGAGTTATGTACTTGCAATAGTAACTCAATTTAGCGATTCGACTGAAGTAGTAATAAAAGCTAGAGGCAGAGCCATTAGCAGAGCAGTAGATGCAGCAGAAATCACAAGAAACAGGTTTGTAACAGATGCAAAAGTAAAAGAGATAAAAATTAGTACTGAGAGCCTTACCAATGAAGAAGGTAGAACATCTAATGTATCTTCAATTGAAATATGTTTAACTAAAAAGAAGGGCAAATAGGTAGAACGGTAAGCCTACAGGATGATGTCTATATCTAGTTTTTTTGTAAGTTCTTTGTATCTGTTTCGGATTGTTACTTCTGTTACGCCCGCAACATCTGCAATCTCTCGTTGTGTTCGTCGTTCACCACAAAGTACTGTTGCGATATAGAGAGATGCTGCTGCAATACCTGTCGGACCCCGTCCACTGGTGAGTTCTTTATCTGCCGCCTCTTTGAGTATTTCTGTTGTTTTAGCCTTTACGTCGCCACTAAGCTTTAATTCACTACAAAATCTTGATATATAATCCTGGGGTGTTGTAGGCATCAATTTTAATCCTAGTTCACGAGCGACATATCTATAGTTTCTCCCGACATCTTTCCGTGACATACGTGCAATACTACTTATTTCGTCAAGTGTCCGTGGCACAAGACACTGTCTGCATGCTGCATACAAAGCTGCAGCGGAAACACCTTCTATGCTTCTACCACGGATCAAATTCTTTAATGCCGCTTTACGATAAATCATAGCAGCAGTCTCCCGAACCGTTCTGGGAAGACCCATGCCTGACGACATTCTATCAAGATTAGAAAGTGCAATAGCAAGGTTTCTCTCTGTGGCATCACTAATTCTAATCCTTCTCTGCCATTTTCTCATTCTATATAACTGTGCCCTGTTTCTCGTTGGGATAGATTTTCCATACGAATCTCTGTTTGTCCAACCGATCATGGTACTGAGACCCTTATCATGAATTGTATACGTCATTGGTGCTCCAGTTCGAGCTCTTTTCTCACGTTGCTCACTGTCAAATGCACGCCATTCAGGACCATGATCAATTAGATCTTGATCAATAACAAGTCCACAGTCTCTACATACCAATTCAGCTCTGGAATAGTCTCTACTAAGATGTGTACTCCCACATTCAGGGCATTTAACAGTTTCTTCTATTTTTTGTTTATCTTTTTTGCTTGCCAATTAAATCAGACCTGTAAAACTCTATTAATCCAGTCTACAAGAGAGAAGGAGGGTTTTCCTTTATATAGCTATTCTTACACAGATTTTCTGGCTAAAACCAAATTGGCAGTAATATTATTGTGGAAAACCTTGTTTTTCAATACTTTTTTATCCTCAATAAAAACCACAAGAAGATTGTTAACGACAATAGACGATAATATAATCGACAATATTATATACTTAAAATTATAAGTATATTATTATGGGGAAAAATTGCAAGAAAACAGAAGATGAAAAAAAATTAGAGAATTATTATTTAGAGTTCTTAGGGAGTTACTAGAAGACATATGTTAAAAAGTTTTAGAGAGCAAAGTTAGCATAAATCTTCCTTTTTATCCTCACCAAAACCCTGGAGGGTTTTGTTTTTTAAGAAAGAGAAGAAAGTTGGCAGATGTCTTGATAACACGATACATTTATAAATTTAAATTACATAAGAATTTTGATAACAGAGGGAGAGTAGCGACAGGAAAGCAATTTTGGATGGAGAGTGGAAAATCTTTCCACCACTTCCAATATCTTAAATTAGGATAGTTATGAGACTGATGATAAAGAGGAGTGTAAATGGCTATAGGTTTTGTACTCATAATTGCTGCACCTGCACACGAACATGATTTATACCACAAACTCACCAAAGTATCAGAGATTATTGAGCTTCATCCTTTATTTGGCGAATACGATCTTATAGCTAAAATAGAAGCAGAAGATTTTGAAAAACTTGCGGAGATTGTTGTAAACAAGATTAGAAAAATTGAAGGGGTTGTGGACACCAAGACGTTAACAGGGACAAAGTTTTCGTAATTTTCAATCACTTTTAATCCTCATCATAGCCTAAAAAACCATGAAAGGGGTGTTGGTTTTTTAAATAAAGAGTATGTAATGAAATTTAATTTCGAGAGGGGGGAAATAAATTAAATGTCCGCTGTGTAAAAAAGAATTTGAAAGAGCCGAATTAAATATATGGGGTAAAAGGTTTTGTCCATATTGTTCTTACGATTTAAGTTTGGAGGAATAAAATGAAATGCCCTATGGTATCTATTACTAGAGAACCTCATGATTGTATAGAAGATAAATGTTATTTTTGGGAATTGGACCATGGTAAATGCAAATGGATGTAGACTAAATGAAAAAATTGGTTTGCAAAGAATGTGGACATACAATGACACAGCATAGAAAATTTAAATACATATATTACTGCAACAATATCCTTTGTAAATTCTATGCGACATTTGTGACA
>JAUXAU010000073.1 GCA_030619765.1 Thermoplasmatota archaeon | reverse complement strand
AGGAACGTGAATAACACTTAAATAAAACCTTATGTATTAGATTATATGGATAAAAATGAGTGGAAATATCTTGCTTAAAAAGGGTTTGGTAGTTGCAGTTATCTTGTTATTCATCAGCGTGAGTGTTATTCCATCAACTGGAACTAACACAGTTAAAAAATCCACTATACCAACTTTCTACGATGGTAATACCTTATATGTTGGTGGCAGTGGACCAGGCAATTATACAACTATACAGGAGGCAATATATGATGCAAGTTCTGATGACACTGTTTTTGTATATAATGGAATTTATTATGAAAACCTGTGGATAACTAAAAAGATATACCTCATTGGACAAGATAGGGGCAACACAATTATTGATGGTGGTGGCAGTGGCGTAGTTGTTAATATACAAACAGGTCATGTATATGTTGAAAATTTTCAAATAAGAAATGGTGAGACTGGGATAAAAACACCTAACAGTGGAAACATAATATCAAACTGTACTATCCACCACAATTCGTGGAACGGTATTTGGATATTTGATGGCGTAAGCAACAAGATGGTAAACTGTCACATATACAGCAATGAGAATGGAATCTACTTATATTCCGGTCCACAAAATCAGATAATTAACTGTACCGTTAATTCAAACTCATATGGTATCTATCTCTTAGTTTCCAATGGTAATCAAATATTTAACTGCACAGCCTATGGCAACGGTCTGGGCATTTATCTTCATTCCTCTATAAAAAATGATATTATAAATTGCATTACATTCAGCAATAATTATGGCTTTGACCTAGGTATTGAATCCCATTACAATAAAGTATTAAACTGCATCACCTATAACAACCAAATAGGCATAAATTTTTATCACCATAGTAACGTAAATACAGTTAGTTACTGCAATATTACAGAGAATGATTGGGGCGTTAAAATCTATGATTCATTAAGAAATAATATCTACCATAATGATTTCGTCAATAACACAAAGGAGAACGCTTATGATATAAATGATAACAACTCCTGGGACAATGGCTATCCGAGTGGTGGCAACTACTGGGATGACTACAATGGTACTGATGGTGATGGTGATGGTATTGGTGATACACCTTATAATATCCCTGGTGGAATTAACCAGGATAGGTATCCACTGATGGAACCATGGGAAGGGAACATACCTCCCACCGCACATCTTGAATGGAATCCAACAATTCCAGAACCCGAACAGACGATTCTCTTCGATGCTTATAGAAGTTTCGACCCTGATGGATATATCATGTTGTATGAATGGGATTGGGATAACGATGGAGTTTATGATGAATCCTTTAATACTTCAACGGCAACACATTCATGGTCCATCTCAGGTGATTATCCAGTTACTTTAAGAGTAACTGATAACGCTAATTTAACAGGGACAATAACAATAATAGTTATTGTGAATCAGTCTCCTGAAAAACCTACCATTGATGGTCCGACAAAAGGAGGTGCAGGGGTAAATTATCATTATACTTTCCGTGCATATGACCCTGACGATGACAACATATATTACCAGTATAGTGTTTATTTTTCCATGCATGATTATATTGAGGAAACAATTGGTCCATATCCCTCTGGTACAAACGCAACGGTTTCCGTTACGTTTCCTTGGGGAAGATATACTATTAATGTAAGGACAATTGATGCATTAGGTAAAAAATCTGACTGGGCACATCTTGAGGTCAGAATGCCAAAGAACCAGCAATCAAACAATATGTGGCTATACAAGTTATTAGAGAGATTTCCATTATTGAATCAACTCATAACACGATTTGTGGAGAGATTGACATGAACAAGAAAATTCTAATAGGCAGTGTCATAGCAGTTGTAATACTTGTCGTGGTGTCGTTTACAGGTGTAGTTGGTTATCAAACTACTAAATCTTCTACTATTGCCAGAGCATCACCATTGTTTAGTGTTAGAAGCAAAAGAGCATTAGATGAGGAAAGCGAGGATTTGACTTGTGATTTTGTTGGAAAGGGAGAAGAAAGCGTTTTATCAATTCCAAAGCGGGAAGATAGAACAGCATTAGACCAAAAGTTTATAGATATTATTAGTAAGATAGATGATGAAACATTCAACAGATTTACAGGTATAGTTATTAATCTTATACGGATGTATGATACAACAAAAGATGAGGCTATCAACAAGATTGAATATGCTCTATATCAGTTAAGAAAAAATCCAGATATTTTGAAGAATAACTTCATAGATGTGGAAAGTAGGTTCAATAATTCTTTAACGATTTATATGGGTTGTACGATATATTGGGTCCCTGGTTGTAATACACTTAATGTTTGGTGCTTGGTTTTTTATTTCCCTTATGTAATCCTTTTCACTTTAGCGTGGATTCTTATTTATCATGAACTTCCAACTACAAGCTGTTCTACATCAGGTCATAATTGTCCCTAATCACAGATTCTTCTAGGCTAAAAACCAAAATTGGCAGTAAAAAATATTGTAACGATTTCAATTTATACCCCCATAAAACTATGTTTACTTCTTATAATTTGATATACTAAAAAAATACTTTTTTAATCCAAAATATTATGTTTACCAATATACCACTAGAATCGGAAAATATATGTGTAATACTCTCTAACAGCAATATTTTTAAAAAAAAGTAAGTAAAAAGTCACGCTGTATAATGGTCACGAACCCAAGACGCAGATTTATTAAGTTGCTTGCCAACAATCGCGAACGCCCTTGACGTGGAAATACCACGGTCTTCACGGATTGTATCAACCAAGTGGTTTATATCGAGATTTTTTAATCTTCTCAGTCATATTAACACATCTTCTCTTTTCATTTTTTTATTCTAAATATACTTTGTCAAGGTTTCCTTTATCTTTGAGTATTTATCTATTGTTTTAGTTTTGTGTTCTAAAAATCTTTCTTCAAATGATGAGCTTTCTTTTTTATAGAATGTTCCTAGAGCGATAGGGTTGTCAGAGTTGTAATCCCATTCTCTTATTTTCTTTGAAGCTGTTTCATAGTTTTGACTATCATGATCTGTTAACTCATAAACATGCTTATTATAGTACTCATATATATCAAAGAATGTTACACATGGTTGCAACACATCAATCAAAGAAAATCCTTTATGCATAATAGCTTCTTTAAACGTTTTTTTAAGAAGATCCAACCTGTTGGAATAACCTCGGGCGATAAATGTTGCACCACTTGCCAACATCAGTTCAAGAGGATTCAGCGGTAGCTCCGCTGTACCTGAGGGAGTTGAACGCCCTTTAAAACCTAAAGGTGATGTGGGAGTATATTGCCCTGTAGTAAGTCCATACACACGATTATTGTGGACTATCATTGTAATATCAATGTTTCTTTTAGCTGCAAAAACTAGGTGTTCCAAACCTTCACCATATGCATCGCCATCACCTGCGAAACCAATCACTTTCAAATCAGGATTAGCCAGTTTTATCCCTTCAGCTACTGGTGTGACTCTCCCATGGATAGCATAGAAACTATTTACATCGACGTAATCAACGATTTTGGCATGACAACCAATTCCTGAAACCAAAACTATTCTATCTAAAGGAAAACCTTCTTCGTTTAACACAGTAAGCACCGTTTTTATAGCATTCAAAATAGCAAAATTACCACAACCTGGACACCAAGTATTCTTAGCAGAAGTAGCTAATTGTTTCTGGTTCATTTTATCACCTTTTTTAAATCTGCTTCTAGCTTCTCCAGAGAAAAGGGTCTTCCATCGTATTTCAATATCTTTTCATCTACATTAAATCCATGCTGATTAATGAGACGTACAAGCTGACCGGTGCTGTTATTTTCAACAGAGATTATTTTTTTAACACCTTTAAGCCTCTCCCGAAATTGTTTAATTGGAAATGGTGAAAGAACGATAGGTTGGACAACCCTTAAACCAAATTGTTCTGCTGTTTCAACACAGGCTCCTTTGGTAGATCCCCAACATAATAATGCAACTGAGGAGCTCTCATCTCCATAACGTTTTACTGTTTCATACTTTTGCAATTCTTGTATAAGATATTGTTCTTTGCGCAGACGTTTATCCTGCATTATGGAAAGCATCTGCGATTCTTCAGTAGTTATTCCATATTCATCATGGGTGTAACTGTTTACTTTTATCACCGCGTCTTTATCAGGTATAAAACTTAAAGGTGAGATCCCTGTCTTTGTATTTAGATATCTTTTATATGGTTGTTTCTTATCCCACAATAGAGGTTTTTCTTCTTTCAAAGTTTTGACTGACTCTTTTTCAAAACTAAATACTCCTTCACTCAAAGTTTTATCTACCAAGATGATAGATGGAATCTGATACCTCCAGGAGATATTTATAGCAACTGTTGACCAATAATATGCTTCCTCTGCGTCTCCTGGAGAAACCATAAATCGAGTAAATTCTCCCTGTCCAGCATTTAACACAAAGTGTAAGTCACTTTGAGCAGTATATGTAGGAACACCCGTACTCGGGCCAGGTCTTTGTGAAACCATAATAACTATAGGTACTTCCGACATGCCAGCTAGGCTTAAACCCTCAGTCATCAAGCAAAATCCTCCTCCGGAGGTACCAACTGCTGTTCGCTCTCCAGCATATGAAGAACCTAAAGCCATCAGGATTACAGCGATCTCATTTTCAGGGTGTATAACCTTTAATGAAAAATCTTTAGCTATTCGTGCTAGAAAATGTAAGAGACCTGAAGAAGGAGTCATTGGATAAGCAATATATGTGCTCAAACCACCTTTAATAAGACCTAATCCAATGGCTTCATTTCCAGTTACCAAAGGTAGAGGACGTTGAGACAGTATCCTTGTTTTAGTTAACTCCTTTGCTTCTTTGTATCCACGATGGGCAACTCTCAGATTTAGTTCCATATCTCTAGAAATATGTTTCTTAAAGACTTGCTCTAAAATGTTATACTTAATGCCTGCTGCTTTACAGAACCCTCCAATAAGACAGGAATTTCGCGATATTGCAGTCGCCTTTTCTTCCTGTATTATCGTTTTCAAAGGAATACCTATTCCTTCTGATTTTACACCGTCAGAATCATAGATTACAACTGAGGTCTTTTTTAACCGATGTTTATGGAAGTCAATAGTATCTTGGTTTAAAACAAGAAGAAAATCGATTTGGTCTAGATGAGTACCTACTTTATTTTTTGTTGCTCTGACTATAGAAAAATTATGTCCTCCTCTGATCAGAGAAGGGTAGTCATAATACATATAGATACGATAGCCAAGTTGATTGAAGATACGGGCAATGAGTAAGCCAGCTTGATTTATTCCATCTCCAGCTTTTCCTCCGATTAGAATGGAATAGTTATTCATTTTACTCCCCTAATCTGAATTCATAACAGCTATTTCTTTAAAAACATGTTTTTTTATTAAAGTTAATTTAGACTTCGTGTTAGGTATTCTGTTAGAAACCTCAAAATATCTTTGGTATTCTCAAAATATGTGGGAGCATTGAACTTTTAACATATATGCTCGACGGGAGCACCTCACTCCAACAGGAGAAAACGTTTCACCATCCCGACGGTATTAAAGTTTATTATGAGTTTTGATAATTGTTAATTATTTTCCTTAGAATATCCAATCGTTGCTTCCATGTTTATCTAAAAACATGCTAGGTATTGCTCCAATAAGATCAGATAACGGACACTTCAAACCACTATTTTTAACAAACTAAAAATAAATATAAAAATATTTAAGAAATATTTAAATAATTGATGTCTTTTTATATTTATATTCTTAATTTGGGGGAGTCAAGAGAATGAAACATAAAAGTTTAAGCCTCTTGGTTTGTATCTTTATCTTATTAGCGGGATATGGAAGTGCAGTAAATAGTAATTATAAACAGAATAATAACAATATGAGGAAAACAAACGGACTTGAAATCGAAGTGATTAACGGAGGGATTGGTGTTAACACTATAATACGGAATAACGATGACACGAATGCTACCAATCTTACATGGAGCATTCAGCTAGATGGAGGGCTTATTCTTCTTGGCAAAACAGGTTCTGGTGAAATACCGCTCCTTCAACCTGATCATACAACAACTGTTGAAATTCCTTTTGTCTTTGGATTCGGAAAAACTATAATCACAGTCAATATAGAAGCCGACACAACAAATTCGACAGTACGAATAGCAAGGGGTCGGATAGTAGCATTTTATGTCAGCATTTTACCTGGCGATCCTGATGCATTAACTGCTCAGCTAGAAAGAGTGGCGTGGGGTTTTAAATCTCCAACGGTGTTAACACATTCTGGTGATGGTACAGATCGCCTATTTATTGCCGACCTTACAGGTGAAATATATATTCTTGAGGACGAAAACTTGCTATCGATTCCATTTTTGGATCTCTCCGACAAAATGGTTAAGTTAAATCCCATTTATGATGAACGTGGATTATTGGGCCTTGCATTCCATCCAGAATATGAAATCAATGGTAGGTTCTTTGTCTATTATAGCGCTCCAAAATCCGGAGAAGGAATTGATCATGAAAGTATTATCGCAGAATATCAAGTCTCTGAAGATCCCAATGTTGCTGACCCTGAATCCGAGAAGATTATTTTACAGATTGACCAACCTGAAGCTAATCATAACGGGGGACAGCTAGCTTTTGGCCCTGATGGATACCTCAATATTGGTCTAGGAGATGGCGGTGGGGCGGGAGACCAACATGGTGACATCGGCAATGGACAAGATATCAACACCTCACTTGGGTCAGTATTACGAATTGATGTTGATATTGGGAATCCATACGGGATTCCCCCAGATAATCCCTTTGTCGGTATTCATGGACTTGATGAAATTTATGCCTATGGATTTCGGAATCCCTACCGATTTTCTTTCGACATGGGAACTAGTCGATTGTTCCTTGCAGACGTAGGTCAGGACGAATGGGAGGAAATCGACATAGTAGAAAGTGGCGGAAATTATGGATGGAGGATTTTAGAAGGCACCCACCCCTATGATTTAGACTTAGCTGATCTCCTGGGAATAGATATTGAGACTCTTGAAAAACCTATACATGAGTATAGCCATTCAGTTGGGCGATCTATCATAGGTGGTTATGTTTATCGAGGTAACATCTCAACCGATCTTGTTGGAAAATACGTGTTTGCTGATTGGAGCACGAATTTTATGCTGCCTCGAGGAAAAATCTACTATCTGGATGAAATTGAACCAGATAAGTGGCAACGTTTTGAATTCAAACTCATTAACGATAAGCCACTTCGACGTTTTATCCTCGGCTTTGGTGAAGATGAACATGGAGAGCTATACATCTTAACTACAAGAACACCTGGCTCACTCTTAAGATCAGGTGAAATATGGCACATAAGTGCAGGAGGTGATATAAAATGAAATTGGTGAAAATGAGCGCAATTTGTGTTATGGCGATCTTGGTTTTAACCATCTTAGGCTCACTAGCAGCAGCACACCCGCCAGGTTTTGTGATACCGAAATATGGAGAAGGTTCTCTTAAGGTATTTATTATACATTTTTCCCTTACCCCAAAAGGATCGCATTATATCTATCAAATAGAAATTGAAAAGAATGGACAGAGTTACCTCGTAGAAAACTATACAAACCAACCTAGATTTCTCTTCTTTTCATACAACTATGCGGTAGAAGCTGAAGCGGGAGATGAACTCACAGTGACGGCCTACGACAGCCTCTTTGGTCAAAAATCAAGAACAATTATTGTGTAAGATTTAGTGCTGTAATTTCCAGACTAATGCCAAACCGATTGCACTGAGAATCATAATCAATTCAAATCCAGGAGTTGAAGTATTGATTGAATCATCAGAGCCGACTGTTATCGAACCAGATATTGAACCGGATATACTACAGTAGCCGGTAACTTTTAATGAATCGCCATCAGCATCAGTAATTACATACGTATCTGTAAAACTGGAACTGCTTTGCTGACTTGTATATTGTTCATTCATGTATTCTTCCCCGTTTTTTTCGATTTCTACTTCTTTGATATAATGATTATTTGGGTCGGCTACTGAGTGTGAAATATCTATCGATAAGATCTGTGTGTCTATGTCATAGCTCAATTCTATATTTGATGGCGAATGTGCACTCACTATGAACGAAACAATGGATAATAACAAGAAAAATGAACAACCAAATACTACCAGCATCCTTCTACTTTTTCTCATCCGCATTTTATCATTAACCCTTGTGTACAACATTTTTATCCCCCCTGTAAAACCCCAGGTTGGTTTTTTACCTGGGTAGTAACAATTATTGAAACAAAAAATAGAGTTGTTTTTGGGAATTGCAATAGTTATTCATCCAGCTCATCTTGAAGGGCGATAACCATCTCTGTAAGTACTTCTTCGAGATTCTTATGGCGGTATTCTTTGGTCGATCCATTGGCTAAATGAACTCTCACAACGAACTCTTCTCCATCTTTGATTAATTCAATATTACAAACATACACCATACGTTTCCATCACGAATCTACTGGAGATATTTATATTTTTAAGTATGGTCGAATTTCTATAATCAAATCAATAAAATCCTTTTTTATCCTCCCCCCCCAACTAGGTGTTGGTTTTTTCATCTAAAACGTTGTGCTGATTCTCTAATAATCCCTTTTCTTCCTTGATTATTTTGCCTTAAGATTGCCTAACCAAATGTTGATGCTATCAAATCACCAACATAATGAGTTATAACTATCACTAATAAAGCAATGATCAAGTGTTCTGCAACCACTTTCCAAGGTTTTACCTTTTGTTCCTTAGCAATGTAAAAACTAAGCAAAGATAACACGGATAACCCCCAAATTACACCCACCACAATTGCTGTTGTAAGCTCAAATAATAACACTGGAATAACAAATGTTAATGCAAAAACAAACTTACAGAAAAAAGTAGAGATTGCTGATTCCCATGTCTCTTTCACGGTATGTTTATTTTCAGATTCTTCAGAGATGTGAATACCCAATGCGTCTGATAAAGCATCCGCTACCGCTATTGCCAATATACCACCCAAAACAACGAGTTTTGAATGCGTTCCAGAATGTAAACCCACCATTAAGCCAAGTGTTGTGATTGTTCCTGAGGTTAAACCAAAGCAAAATCCTATTTTCAGCGAATGTTTCATCAAAATAGTTTAACAACTTCAACTTAAATAACTTTTTTAATGTTTGAGCAAAATTGCACAATGTCTGCTTGATTTTTTATAGAATGTATAAGCAATTTCTCACAATTTTCAATCCCTTTTTATCCTCCCACAAAAACTAGAGTTGGTTTTTAACTGGGCAGGAAACGCTAAAAGAATTTTAGAAATGAATAATAGGATTTTATCTCAATTTTTACTCATATATTTATATGCAATTTCCTTAGCTTCTTCTAATGTTTTTGCTGATCCAATCTGTTCTTCATTTACTTCAACTATCCAGTCCTTCTTTTTTGTGATGGTCAGGATCTTGTCATCTTTTTGCCAGTAATCATCAACTTCAACTGAATATCTTCTTAGCCATTCTTTCATACAAATCTCTTAACTACTATCTCTTGATTGTATTATTTATATTTTTTTAACAAATGCCCTTTCTAATTACTTTTTTATCCTCCCACCAAAAAAACCAAGGATTGGTTTTTTAAAGCTATTATCATTACGAAATTGTACGTGGGGATTTAACTTATGAGGGATGAACCTGAGATCGTTAAGGAGATGAGAGAAGCAGAAAAACTCGGAAAACTGCAAAGCAAGACGCCAAGCATTCATCATAAATATCAGATCAAAGATAAGCCAAAACGAAAAGAAGATTTTGAAACAGATGAAGAGCTGGATGAGATGTGGTTTAGCCTTTGGAATTGCTTATAAAATAAATGATCTGATTTGTTTTTCAATCCCTTTTTATCCTCCCCCAGCAAAACACAAAGTAGGAGGTGTTAGTTTTTTAAATAAATAGATGTTATATAAAATGTGAGGGAGGCAAAAAAATGCCTGTTGTTCATGTGAATGTCTGGGAAGGTTTCGGAGAGGAAAAAGCCAAAACTGTGATTAAAGGAATCACTAAAATCTTTGTTGATTTAGGTATCCCTGCTTGTGCTGTGGAAGTAATTGTTCATGAAATCCCTAAATCACATTGGGGAATCGAAGGAGAACCTGCTTCAGAAAAGTTCAAAGATATCTCTTGATAGTTTGAGGGGGGAATAAAATGAGCGAATGTAATTATCTTGATGATAAAACTCATGAATGTAAATTAGGTCATAAAATACCCCCAGGTGGCTGTGGAAAAGATTGTGAATGGTTTGAACCAAGAGAGCCAGGAATACCAGGACCACCGAGGCCACCAAGACCACCAATAATACCATAAGATGTTTTGAAATTGTAGTTTGAGGGACGAAAAATGAGTTATTATTTCAGCAAAACATTGAGAATGCCATTTGACCAAGCAGTCGAAAAAGTAACAGAAGAACTAAAAAAAGAGGGGTTTGGCATCCTGACTGATATTGATGTAAAGGAAACTCTAAAGAAAAAACTGAACTTGGATTTCCAGAAATACAAAATCCTTGGAGCATGTAACCCGCCTTTTGCTCATAAGGCTATTGTTGCTGAGGAAAATATTGGGCTTATGCTTCCGTGTAATGTTATCTTGTATGAAAAGGGAGATAAAACTGTAATCTCTATAATTAGGCCTACCGTTGCTATGGAAATGATCAATAATAAAAAATTAAAAGAAGTAGCAGAACATATTGAAACAAAATTAGAGCATGTAATTGATGCTTTATAAATAAGGGGAGATGATAGATTGGTTTTCAACCTTTATTTTATTAAACGGCGGTGATCTGCATCATATGAATCATATGATGGATTGGTGGGGAGTTCCATTTATGGGTTACTGGACAATTATTGTTTGGGTTGTACAACTAATTCTTGCTACTTTGGTATACAAAGATGCTGAAAAACAAGAAAAAAGTGGTTTATTATGGTTTATTCTTGTCATTATTCCATGGGTTGGCATACTTTTTTTGATTGGTTACTTGGTAGTTCGAGGTGAAGAAGCTGAGGCTGAGAAAGCTGTAGAAGAGGCTCTGAAAATCCTTGATGAACGATATGCTAAGGGTGAAATCTCTCGTACGGAATATTTACAGATGAAAAAAGATATTAAAAAGGAATAATCTAACTTTAAACTTAATGAGTTGAACAAGAGATACAAGGATCATATGCTCTTATGAGCATCTCGCATTTGAGAGTAATTTCGTCCATTGATAAGTCGAGTAAGGTTAAAACAAACTCCTGTAAGTCTTTCTCTATGTTATTAGCATTATGTGCCGTAGGTGGAACCAGATCTGCTTTTTTGACAATACCGTTGTTATCGATTTCATAGCTATGGTATAGACTTCCTCGTGGAGCCTCCGTAATAGCAGCGCCAAACCCTGCCTTACAAATGAAGTTTCTCCTTTCTTCCTTGAGCGGAACCCTGTCAATTATTTCTATGGATTCATCGATGTCATGAACTAGTTCTACAGCACGTGCAAGATGGGAGACAAAAGGATTGAAATTTGGGAATTTAACACCACTTCTCCTCGCAGCATCCTTTGCATCAGATGAAAGCTGATCAAAGTTGATATTTACCCGTGGAAGTGGACCCACCATAAAAGAACTGCGATTTTTCACATGTGAATGAAGCGCCGTTGAATAAGGCACTTGTTCCTCACGGATATAATCACGATACTCCATTTCATCAATATCCAGTCCCTCCGTTGACCGGAATCGACCATGATTGATAGAATATTCTTTTGGATCTGAAATTGCAATGTGTTCACATTTTCTCTCAAAATCAGGTATTTCCACCTCTGAGAAAAGATCTACAGTATCATAGGCGTCCTGTTTCGCTTCAACTAAACGCTTCCGAATAGCCTTCATCTTATTTCTACTAGGAATAACTGTGAACCCACCTACTACTGCAGTGACAGGATGTACAGCTCTTCCACCGATAAGATCGGTTATATCATTACCAAGTTTCTTTAGTTTCAATCCTCTCTTCACTATGTCCAAGTTATCCTTGGTCATTGTAATGATGCTTTCATAGCCCATAAGATCAGGCAGTGATAAAAAATACATGCTGAACACGTTGCTCTGTATGTGAGCGCTAATGGCCATAAGTTTTCGTAAATCTCTGGTTTGTTGACTAGGTTCTATCCCAAGTGCATTTTCAATTGCCCTTATCGCTGTTATCTGATGAGCGACCGGGCAGATCCCACAGATACGAGAGGTAAGCTCCATTACCTCATCATATTTTCTACCGATCAGGAAAGATTCAAAAAAACGTGGAGGTTCATAAATCCTAAATTGAAGGTCCTCCACTTTGCCATCTTTTGAAATGCTGATGTTTAATGCTCCTCGTCCTTCCACTCGTGCTAAGTAGTTAACATCTATAGTTATTTCTTCCATTCGTGTAATGCCTCCTTCTGGAATTCTGATGACATACCAGCATATTTCCTAAACTTCCGTTTGATGTCATCCTCACTGAACCCAATATCCTTAAAAATACTGGCTAATGCAGAAGCGTTTGGATTACTCATTGGTCCAAAACAGCCTTCGCATTCTCTACCAAGAGAAGGACATATAGCACCACATCCAGCGCTGGTAACTGGACCCATACAGGCCATTTTTTTACTGGTGATAAGACAAGCATTATCTCTAAATTTACATTCAACGCAGACTGGGTGTTGTTTCAGTCGTGGTCTGATTTTGAGGAGCGCTGACTTCAACAGTTCCACAATAGTCTCTCTATGAGGTGGGCAACCTTTCAAAATAGCATCTACTTTAACATATTCTCCTATACCAAGTACTTTCATGGAATGAATAGTAGATGTATCGGGATACACCTGGTTCTCTGCCTCCATTTGTGGTATCCAATTCCTTATCGAGGGTATACAGCCACCTATAGCGCAATCCCCGAAGGCTACGAGGAATTTTGTCTTCTTTCTAATCTGCTTGATTTCTTCTATTTCCTTTGGAGTTGAAATTCCTCCTTCAACGAGACTTATGTCCCATTCTTTTTCATCATTGTCTCTTTTGACCATAACCCAATAATTAATGTCGAATAATTCAAGTAAGTCTAAGAATATATCTTCTAAGTGCAGGAGTTCTAGCTGACATCCAGCACATCCAGTGAATTTAAATATTGCAATTTTTGGTTTTTTAACCATAGTTACCTTCCTATGCTTTTATAGAGGATGGATGAATGGTTTGATATCTGTATAGTTAAACACAGGTCCATCCTTACAAACATATTTTAAGCCGATTTGACAATGACCACATTTACCGATACCGCATTTCATTCGTCGTTCTAGTGATAGATAGATTTGATCGTCTTTGAATCCTATGGTTTCTAAACATTTGGCTGCATACCGCATCATTATTTCAGGTCCACACAATAACACTATAGCGTTCTTATGTTGTGTTTTCATACTAGGAAAACACGAGGTGACAAGACCGGCTTTGCATTCAAACGGTGTGTTAGCTGGTATAGTATCTGCGGTTAGATCGAGTCTGCTGTTTTTTATCTGCCTCCATTTTTCAAATTCATATTTGAAGATCATGTCGCCAGGGGTTCGAGCTCCATAAATAATTTCTAAGTGTCCAAAGTTATTTCGTTGGTTTTTGATATGGGTGATCGCGCCTCTAAGAGGGGCAATTCCCATTCCCCCGGCAATAATCAAAACGTTCTTGCCTTTTGCTTTATCAAGTGGCCATCCGGTTCCATAGGGACCCCGTATGCCAATAGAGTCTCCTTCTTTCATATTAAGGATCGTGTTGGTGACACTCCCAACATTACGAATCGTAGCCGTAATATCATTGTTGTTAATGTCGGATAGTGAAATTGCAGATTCTCCTGCGCCAAATACACTATACATCATAAATTGACCAGGTGTACATGAAAAACTAGTTTGCAGTTGTTTATCGAAAAATTCTAACATGTAAGTGTTTGTATTATGTGTTTCTCGGATAATTTTTTTTATTATCGCTAGATTAGGAAGATATGCATTTATCATAGTCTTAACCCCTTCTAAGCGCTTTAGCCACTTCAGTGATATCAATCTTGGATGGACAAACCCGTATGCATCGACCGCATCCTACACAGCTGGAATTTTTTCCACCAGCTGCAGCACCGAATTTACACAACATCCAATGATGTATTCTATCCTTTCTATCTCTCCTGAAATTTCCACCTAATGCTACCTCAGCATACTCAAGTAATTGGCACGAATCAAGTTCTCGATTACGTGTTCCGCTTTTTAACGATAAATCCACAGCATCGTAGACTTCATAACAGTAGCAAGTGGGACAGACAAAGGTGCACGATCCACATGATAGACAGGGAAACGAGCCTGCTACGCCACCACGTTCTCCAAGATCGAACCATATATCGTGATCAAGATTCTCGCGAGCAATTTTCGGTAGCCACGAAATGTTCATGGATTTCTTGAACTTTTTTTCCATGAGTTTAAGCCGTCTTTCTTTTTCATGGAAATCTTCTTCGGAGGCATTTGTAAGATTTAATCCCTTAACAAGTCGTTTACCTGTGGAGGTTCCTATTTCTATGAGGTAATTTGTTCCAACATCTGTCAAAAGGATATCGTATCCTTCATTTAGGAATGGACCGGTTCCCAGGGATCTGCAGAAAGAATGTTCACTTGGTTCTACGCAGTTAAGTGCAATGATAGCCGAATTTTTTCTTCTGTTTTGGTAATATAAATCATTAAAATCTCCTGAAAAAAATTTATCAAGTTTAAGAAGGGCATGTACATCGCAAGGATGAATCCCCAGGATAAGTATTTTTTCATCGGGCCTGATTTCTTTTGTGGTAAATTTCCCATTTTTGATGTTAAAGGAAAACAAAGTTTCATTGGGCGGGAGGAAGAATTTCTTAGGTGGAAGAACAGTTGATATGTAATCTAAATGAAGTTGTTCTATGGATTTTATCTCATCAAACGTTGAATCAGAGCCAGGTTTAGTTGGACCGAAGACTCTATATTCTTCTAAAAATCTTTCTAAGAGTATGTTCATACTGTTTTTTTCTATTATTAAAGCTTTCATAGTATCATTCTTTTATTTGATAAGAGCGGAGTTTAATTAGTTTTTAGCACATAAATTATTCGTCATGTATAGATCTAAAAGTCATTTCAAATTTTTGTCTATTTAGTAATAACAAAAATATTTTGAGGTTAGAGCAATATATTCTAGTTTTAATTAAAAATCAAGAGGCTGATTTAATTAAATAATAGCGAGCCTGGCAGGTTAGAAGGATTTTACATGAGGGAAATCGCATTTAAAACATTAGATTTCTCAAACAAACTAAAACAACTATTCAAAATACTTTCGAGTCTCTCGATGGGACTGCGGCTACTGTACCTTAAGTTATACGGCACTTCGCCATTCCCTGTTAATAGCCTCATAGGCATTCAGGCATCTTACACATTACTCCTAGCCATTTACACCCAGAGTCCCTTTGCTAGGATAGGTTATGTTGTCCGTATCCATCATTGCTACTATGGACTCATCCGCCAGTCTTGCAGTCTTCCTTTGATTTCCTCACTTGGAGTTATACAAAGGGTCTTTGCCATGCGGAATGGTATTGGCTGACCGAAAGACCTTCCCAGCTTTGATAGTGAGACTTTCTTATCATGTCGCAGTCCCTACGCCGATGGATTCAATAGGTGCATATGGCTATTCTTCCCTATCGATGCTAGTCTTCGTCCGATGTTGATAGGCTCGGCATCCATAATATCCACCTAAGGGCTATAGAAGGTGGGTTACTTACGAGGTTGCAACTTTCGCTTTATGCTACGACCTGATAAGTTGCTTGCACTTCGCCCAAGCACTTTTACTTCGGAGCTTTCATTCACTCGGTCACCCTAAAGTGAATGTCCGATATTACTACACAGGCAAATAACCAATTCCTGTGGCTGAACTTTCATCAGCTAGTCCCATTATTTTACTGGCTGCACCAACATCTGTAACATTACTGCTTTTTAAAAGTCTTTTAACGTTTTATAATAAATAAAAAACGCTTGGGTTTTATGGGAGGATAAAAAGGGATTGAAAAACAAGATGTTTGACAGGGTTTTTGGAAAAACTATCTAAACAATGAAATAACTATATAGTGTACATGCATGTGAAAACAAAGTGTAAACATTTTACTTGGAAAAAATCACTGCTTATTGATATGAATAGGATAAATCAAAATATACTGAGAGAACCCCACTGTGATCTTAATAAATTAAGTAAGCATAGCTGTCCAGATGACTGTAAATGGTGTGAAAAAAGA
>JAUXAU010000015.1 GCA_030619765.1 Thermoplasmatota archaeon | reverse complement strand
TTTTTATATTCTTATTTTTTCTTAGTTTCTATCGCAATTGCAGATTACTTAGATACAAAATCTATCATTAATTTTTCAATTCAACAGTTAAAAAAAGCAGAAAACAAAAATGAGAAATCAATTCTTTCAAGATATCAACTATTTTATTATTCAATTTATTTGTATTATAATAAAAAATACAAAAAATTAAATGAGATGTTTAAGGAAAATGTAATACAAATAATTGGCCTAAAATATATATTATTACTTGCAAGTGAAATATTCTATGATGATGTAAAATATAGAAAAAAATTACTAGATATTTTAAATAGATTACAAAAAACAAAACCTATTGAAAATAATAAGGAGTTTTTGAGTATTATTAAAGATATACGTTCTTGTTTTAACGATAGATATATTGAAATATTTGGCAAAGAACCAGACGAGCAAGTTTATTATCATCCATCTAGATGGAAAAAAATTAAATCATTTCTATTATTTTTATTTCCATTGATATCAATAATATTAACAACAATAAAATTTATAATTCCAGGATAATATTAATTTTCTTGGTTATTTTATAAAGGGTTATATTCGCATTGAGGGACTTGAGGGAATAAGAACGTGAAACCTACTTTACAGGGTACAAAGGAGAAGTTCGGATACTTTTTAAAGCTTCAGACTATTTAACATACAAATTTGAGGGGGAATTGTTATTAGTAAAATAAAGGTGAAAAAAGCTATTTCAAAAACAATGGGTGAGATAAACGAATATCCTTTTATCTACAGGAATGAAGCAGATATCCAGGCTCGGTTGTACCACCAGCTCTGTAATGAGTTGAACGAATGGGAACCAACACATACAACAGGATTCAAAAGTTTAGTAACAAACCTAGTTCATCGGGAATACTTCGGTGGAAAAGGTCAGCGTGTAGACCTCGTTGTTTTTGATAAAAACGATATGAAGAATATAGCTATGAACTCGATGGAGAAATCACAATCTTGTGAATATGTTAAGGTAACCGATGCTATCGAAATAAAAACCGAACAAGGCTCAACTGGTAAACATCGGCGAAATAGGGTCTTTAAGGATATTGATAAACTTATAAAACTAAAAGACGAAGGTAACACAGACAATCTCCATTTTATGTATGTCATACGTTGGCCTACGAAAAATGCAAGGAAACATAAAGAAATTTTGAACATTGTCAATGAGGCTAGGAAAAAATGTGTAGAAAACAACATATCATTCTACACAAATAATGAAGAGACATATTTTTTATCATGATTGGTGAAAGACATGGGAAAAAAAGCATTATAACGATTTTAATATTATAGCAATCTTGAAATGATAGAATGATACTTGGAGAATTATGGAGGTTTTTTGAAAAAGAAATATTCCAAATGGACTCCACAGAATTACTATTTAATCAGTATAAGGATAATAATCTAGATGTTGACACAGATGGCGGCAACGAGATTAGAAAAGAGAATCTGAGAAA
This sequence comes from Thermoplasmatota archaeon, assembly GCA_030619765.1. Taxonomy (GTDB): domain Archaea; phylum Thermoplasmatota; class E2; order DHVEG-1; family DHVEG-1; genus JAGLML01. The sequence continues at coordinate 43,373 of JAUXAU010000015.1, read as the reverse complement.
ATATTTTGAGAGTTTTGATGAAAAACCTACCGTTTTAGCTATTGGGGAGGCGCCAGGTCCGTGGGGCTGTCGCTTTTCAGGTATACCCTTTACTAGTGAAAGGCAGCTCATCCAACAAAATTTCCTATTTCATGGGAAACAATCAAGTAATACAAAATTGGTTCGTGTAAAACATAAAAAGTCTCCCTTCTCATTGAATACTTCAAAAATCTTCTGGGATGTCATGAATGAATATCACCCTAAGTTCTTCGTTTGGAATTGCGTACCATTTCATCCTTATAAACACGATGACATTCTAAGTGTACGTACTCCAACGAAGTTAGAAGTGAAACGGTATTCTGAAATGCTAAAGAAGATAATCGATATTATCAACCCAGATGTAACACTTGCCGTGGGTAAAAAAGCATTTAGTGCATTAGAAAGGATAGGAGAACAGAGTAAATATGTTCGTCATCCTTCATATGGAGGTGCAAAAGAGTTTAAAACAGGAATGATAGCTTATTTATAAAGAATTAATTTAACTGCAATTATTGTGATTTTTTTTCAAGATAACATTCATTTTTGGGATAATCATAAACTAACCTAAAACCGTATTTTATTATAAAATCTCTCCCAAGAAGACTTGGTGTTTTTTGTAATGTGTCCAAAATGTAAATATCAATTGGACCAAAAGTTTTTACTGTGTTATCATCCCCAATAAAACGTAGCACAGCATTCTTTACAAGCCATCGTCTTATTTGCGATCCTATCCCTGTTGCTTTTTTCATCTCTCTCCCTAATTTAGTGTAAGAAAGCCCAATATTTAACATATCCTTCTTAGAAATCACAGTCATATCCGAACCGGTATCAACCATAAAATTTATTCTTCTCCTTATTATCTTTGGTTTATCAGCACTCACACTCGATAAAATCATTGGCTTGGCATGTTCCCCCTCTAAATGCCCAACAAGCTTCAAAAGAGCCCCTCTCCACCTTATCAGACAACGAGAGCGTCGCCTTTTGCATAAATAAATTCAACAAGAAATTCAGATGAATCTTTATTACGTTTTTTTTGCGATTTTCTCTGTGCATGATCCTGCTTTGATGGCAAAACATGGCAAGCTGCAGATCTTGTTTTGATAGCAAAAAGATGGGGATATCGCCCTGGACCACGACGTCTGTGATAGCAAAAACTGTTACTGCAGAACGAGATCTCCCCAGGGCCTCGAGCAGCTGGTTTTGCTATCAGCGACTTTGATATTAATTAACTCTTCAACTTCTCCTGTTTCTTCTGTCCCAATTTCTCCCATATCTTTATCTGTTCTTTCTAATTCCGCTCTTTCAAATACTTCAAACAAACATATCTTGTTAATCCAGTCTGATAGCATCTTAACTAACTTTAAAAAGAATCTATGGATTAAAATTAGTGTGAAATGTAAAATAATGGGATCAATAATGTTAATTCCAGTTCTTTTAATGATTATTTTGTCAACCGTTAGTATGGCCGATACATTAGAAGGCGAAGTCCATGTAAAATCAATAATAACCTTCTCTTTCATCCCTACACGCAATATGACATTTAAAGATTTTTCTTTTCCAAACGGAACACTCTATCAATCAGGAAATAAATCAGACATATTCAGGAATCAATTGATAGTTTTAGACGAAAATGTAGATGAAGAGGATTTATTTTATGAAACTTTGAATACGCAACTGTCAAACATAAGAAGAGCACAATTGTTTAAGATTTGGAGATCTCTTTTATATGTGCAATTTTCTTTTACTGATGCCATTTATTATCCAAGATGGTCATTCTTTTTTATCGGGTACACAAAACCTCCCTATAACCCTCCAAGTGAAATTTTCAATATCAAAAACGTCCCATGGGTAAATTTTGGAGAGGGTTTTTACTATGTTAATTATTCAGATAAATCTGTGGCTTTATGGACGACTTACGATCCTGAGACAAGGACTATGGAAGAGATTGGAAACAAAACATTGAATATTGTAAATGCCACCTTTCCTGTTCAGGATTCAATATACCTGGAAGGCAATTATTATTTGAAGAAATATTTAGAGTTCTGCGAAGCATGTATCAAAAATTTGGCATATAAAAGTGATGGCGATTTATCTGGTTATGTTGAGGAATTAAACAATAAGATATCTGAATGTATAAATAGGAGCACCCAGTATCATACCGATTTCGGGTATTTATGTTACAATATTGACCCGTTATTCTTTGCAAATAATGTAAATGCGTATGGTATATTCAAGCCAATGATAGATGAGTTGACCGAAAGTGCGACTACAGCCATCGAGCATAATGGGTATAGTTTAGAAAATTTACAGCAAACTAAGAGTATAATACAAAATGAGCTTTCTAATCGGAGGAGTGACGTTACATTACAAATTGCAATATGGACTTTGCGAATAATGATAATTATATTTCTTGCAGATATTTTCTTTAATATTCCAAAAATAGTTGAAAAATGGAAATGGTGGTTCCATACTCCAAAATTAGATTTCCATTTAAAGTCCTATACTCCAAAAAGAAAGACCCAATATAACCTTCAACCCAATATTAATGATGAAGGAATGGAGGAATATACTCTAAGAATAAACAATAATCCGATTTTGGGATTTGAAGTTAGGCATACAGGAAGGTATATTAGCTATAATTTGAAAACAATAGAAATCGTAGCGCCAAAAGAATGTGATATCAGATATCATGAGGTCTTCGCTATTTCAGGAGAGAGACCGTTTATTAAAAGTCCATATACCGATATTTGGGGAAATTTAAAGGTATTTACAGATATTAAAATTGTTAGAGGGCAAATTTCAGATCCAACAATTTTTGGTTTTATTTTAAATTATAAATTTGGTAGAGGAGAAGAGAAATTTATAACTGTTAAAATTAGAATTGATGATTGTAAAAATATGTTTGAAAAAACATTTAAAATTATTGGAAAATGATTTTATATTCTCTCACTTTTTCACCCCAACTTCAATATTAAAAATGTTATCTTGCTTGCCACGCTTGGCAGAGATCCACAAAATCACAGCCGATTGGCCATTGATACCGAGTTTCCAGCGCAAATCCTTCGGCAGCGTCAACCTGCCGTGCTCATCAACCTTTGATCGCTGCCATAAATTACTATTAAGTCTTTCGTATTTTTCACGATGCGTTACATTAGACAAGTCAATCCCTCCCTAAAAATCCAATTTTTGGATTTTTTCGGGGGTATAATACTACCCGTAAAGAAAGTAAAACGCCCCGTTGTTGCTGTATGAAGCTTATACAACGTTTTTTGAGTGGAGTTAGCGCCTGCGTTCATTTTTTTACCTCAAAAATAGTTCTTCCGTTGACCTTCTAATAGCTTTGGTACACCATCGTACGGCAAAATCCTTATAACCATTGCACGTGAGAAGGAAAAAAAACAATATAGAAAGAGTATACGATATATGCCGTACGCTGTCGTACCAAATCATAATGTTTTTTGCCTCCTATTCTCATCTGATAAAAAATTACATGTTATTCCATCCCAATATCTTTTTTCCCCTGTGTGCCCCTTTGTAACGCTCATAGGTAAAAGAGGAAATGTTTTTCTAGAGAACCAAGAATCATTTACAAAGGGATAACCATTGTCTGTACAAAAGGCGACATACCATTTATACAGGTCCGTTACCCATTCTCTTCCTGATGAAGTAGAAATATATTTGTCTGCAAACTCCCGTAATGGATTAGTTCCCCGTTCCATAAATTCTTTTGTTTCATTATAGTTCATAATTTCAAAATAACCATTGTTTTCCTCTAATGATTCTATTCCTTCTAAAGCCCAATTTAATAAACCACTCATTTCTTCTGGTACTGTTAGTTTATCAAGCATATTAACATCTTTATCGTCTCCTTCAAATATGTGTTCAAAAGGCAATATTGACCATCTGACATAATAAGCCTCTGCAATGTTTCCTGCCACATTCGTTGTTGGTATATCATTGCAAGCAAAGATTAGTTTTGCAAAGTTAACAAAATTAAATGGTGATTGATAAATGCGCCTCGCATCTATTTTATCATTTCCTGTCAGCATAAGAAACAGATTTACCTTAGTTATGCTGGCTGCTTCTGTTTGTGCGCATATATTTGCACGTTTATGATATAAATCAGCAGTAGCATATTTTTCAACACATAAGGCGTACAATGATTTATGTGCGGTATTTTCCTCTCCTAAAAATGCTCCTATCAAATTCAAAAAAGTTGTCTTTCCGGTGTGTTTTTTACCTGCGCACAATGTTGCTTTTTTATATCTGTAATCTGTAAGTAAACAATCTCCAAAAGTCTGTTTGACTACGGGTATATAGTTCAATGGGAATATCTCTTCAAAAAATGTTTTAATCTTATCTATTTTTGCTGAAGGGTTATAATTCACAGGTAGATAATGCGTAAAAAAATAATCAGGTGAATATTCAATTAATGTTTTTTTCTCAAGATCATATATTCCGTTTTCCAGTGGTAAAAGATTTTTATCTCCGTCAAGTTTCTCCCTATCAACTAAATTTTCCCCTTTCATAAAACCAATCACTTCATTTTTTCTGTGATCTGTTGTTTCATCGTCTAAATAAAAATTAATCCTGCCTTCAATGAATGAGTTGGATGCCTCCTCATATGTTTTCCCATTATATCTGAAGACGTCTTGGTTGTCTTTCATTGTTAAGTATATTTCTCCGTCCCCATTCATTAATAGCTTAGCTAATCTAGGGCAATTAACCCCACTAATAACATAAAAGGTTTCTCCTGTCTCTTTGTTTTTTCCCTCCTTATATATAAAAACTCGGTATTCCCGTAGAAGTTCTCTTTTTGCTTTTCTTTTTCCATATGTGCATTCCGTTATATCTTCATATGGGCATAGTCCTGCGTCATCCATCCAAAACTCGCAACCATACTTTTTACTACTTTTTTCATATGCTCCCAATACTGCATTTTCTACGTCAATCATTGCTTTAGGTGGGCTGCATTTTTCCATATTGAATTGTTTGATCCGTTTTAATGCCATATCTTTTGGTATTCCCTGCAAAGCGAATGAAGAGGCTATACCATATATTGTGTTGTATCGCATTGGGTGTTTGATTAAGGTTTCAAGAGCTATCTCAATGCATTTTGGATATTCACCCTGCCCAGTTTTTGTTGATCCTATAGATGTATGTTTTGTTTCTTTGATATTCCATTTTTCTCCTATTTTTTTCTTGAAATCATTGAAAATACTTTTAACATCTTTTTCTACTAATGTTGGTAGTTCTGAGAGCCCCCCTATCCCTATAAAATGATAACGTTTACTATTAGGATGAATGCTCGGAGGGGCAACGCAGTATCCGTTGTTTGCTCGATATTCTATTTTATATTTCAATGGTCTTTTTATTCCCCCTGGATTGCTATGGTGTTTAAGCCAGAATTGATAGCCTCTTCCTGTTTTTGCAAACCAAGATCCAGATCCTAATATTTTTTCGCCTTTCAACCCTAATATTTCTGGTATGGTTTCATCATCTATATCAATAATAACGAGGTCATTAGAGACATGCCCACATACCACACCTATATTTTTAAAAAGCCCTTCCTTAATCCATTGTTGGATCTCTTCTTTAGTTGCTCGAGTGTCTTTATATCTATCCCATGTTTTCAATGAAGGTTTTTTCAAATCATCTTTTTTATTGTTCCAGAATCCTTTGTTTTTCCCCAGTGGGATAATGCTGAATCCTTGCTTATAATAGAACCACACCGCATCTTCGATTTCTGATGTTTCCCCAGTTATCTTTTTAGCAGCCATTTTCTCCATCCCGCCGAATCCACAACTTCCCCCTATTAATGTCCTGGTATCGAATTATAATGCTATATTCCTCTGCAAGTTTGTTCAATTCCTGTTTAAAGAGCTTAAGGTCCTTCAGTTTTCCAGAAAAAATTCCACCATAAACCATGTCAAAATCATCAATGTCAAAAATATCGTTTTCACATTCACTTCGCTTCATCTCCTCACCTTCAGCGAAAATCTATTCTTTTCTCTCCTTTTTATCACTGGGTTTTATAACAAAACTTAAAATTTTAGAACCCTCTTCACCCTCCATTAATCGCTTAATTTCAGCATCGAGTAGCTTAACTCTCTCTTCAGATAGCTTGAGTTTAGTTTCTAGACGCTCAACGATCCCAATTAAAGCGTTAAAATAATCATGTTGGGCTGCCTGCGATCGTTCTAGGAGCAATTTTGCTTCTTGAACATTCTCGCTCATGTTAATTCCTCTTGGTGAATCCCATCTCTTCTGCTATTAGGGCCACTGTGGCCCTTTTAATTATAATTTTACAATTTAGTGCTGGTTAGTTTTTTAAGATCATTTTCAGTAAGCTTTAATGCATCATCGAGTGACAAACCAGTTTTTTTTAAAAACTCGGCAACCTTAGCATATTCAGTCAAATTTCATTTCCCCCTTTCTGATTTGTGATGGGTTCAAAAATAGGCGTTAGAATGATTTTTTTATTTACTTCCATCCCAACCTGTTTTATTTCTTTTCCTCGCATTTTGTAATAGTCGATATACTGCTGAGGGATTACAACCGCTTTTGCGTGTCCAATACTAACAATTTTTCGTAACAACATGAAAATACGTAAGAATTTCGTAATATTTATAAACTCTCACCCTTATTTTAGAGTTTATACATTGGTGTTTAAATGACAGTAGCAAAAAGAAAACGAGCAACGCTGAAAGATTCAGAGGATTTTCTAAAATATGAACCTTATAAGTCAATAATGTATGCTATAAAATCCGCTCCAGATTATTGCAAAGAATTTAAAGGAGGGTTAGAAACAAAAGAATTGAGATACTTAATTGTAAAGGGCTACGATGTAGAAACTGGACAGGGGTTTAGAAAAAGGAAAGGTGAAAAAAATAAAACACTTATCGAAGCATATAAAAAAGAATTGGAATGGAATCCCAAAATCAAACTAAACCAGAAGATTTCTACAACTCATCAAGGATTTAATAAATATTTGAAAAAACTTGAAGCTAGAGGATGGATAAGGCGGAAGAAAAGCAGGATTCTTTTAGACGAAAAACACAGATACGAGTATTTAAGGTTCCTGAAGGAGAAAATAATAAAAAAGTATCCACTGAAGAATATTCTTCCAGAACGGGATTTTATTTTCTATCTGCCTAAATCTATTACAGTAGATCGTTTCACAAAGGAAGATCGTATACAATTCAACAAAATAGCAAATTATTCTTTATCATCACTAGAAAAGATCATTAAAAAAATTAGGGATGAGAAAAAACGTGAAATTTGGGATAAGAAGATTATAAATTCTGATCGTGTAAATCCGTTGGTGAAATTATATCTGTGGGTTCATCAGTTCACCGATACTATTTGCTTACGCAGCCCCAAAATATTTTTATCGGTTACAACAGAAAAGCTGAAAACCAATATGGGGATATTACCCCGTGAGAAGGCAATAGACGAGTGGAAAAAACAAGAGATCAATCTTAGACGGGAGATTTTTAATGATACCTTGAATGATCTGTGGCATGATAAGAATATTAGTGCAGAAGATGAAAAACAGGTTAATTTCCTACTCAAGGAAGGATACGAGGAAAGTTATCTGTATTTCATGGATATAGTAAATGAGATACAGACAGATCCGAGAGAAGAGTATGCTTTCTTGATAAGCCCTATAGTTCTTGGAGAGGAAATACAACGCCAAAATAAAAACACTGAGTATATGAAAAGTATCCCGTGGTTAAACCCCAGATGGAGAAAATGGGACGATAAGGTTACAGAGGCAGTTAATTACATTAGATCTGAAAACAAGCAACTGGGATTAATAGACACAAAAGAGGTTGAAATAGCGGGCATTAAAACAAAATGGGAATCCATTAAAACAGATGAGGAAGAAAAACCCATTATCCCATGTGATACCTCTCTAGAGAGTATCGGTAAAACCTGGTTTAATCATTTCAACTCAGATCTACGAAACAAACTCCTAGATTTTTGTATAGATCTTGGATATAAAAACGAAAAACAGTTGTTCAAAGTTATTGGCGAATTTGCAAGCATTTTTCATCTCCCCTATATTCCTAATCCTCAAGACATGTTGAAAAGTTCTCGAGAGGGTGCAGTATGCAAATGATGAAAATTAGCTTCACCCTTGTTTTTCCCATTCTTGTTTCAATTCAACCAGTGTCAACCGTAATCCCAGTATCTCTTTTTTCATTTCTTCGATTTCCTTGTCTTTCTTTTTTAACTGTTCATTTATATTGCTAAGGTCAGGAGTTTTTTCAAACACTGAAATATCAGGCATCGCTTTCAAATAAGATTCAGCTAAAGCCGATTCAGGATATTTATCACGATACACATTTCCAAGAGTATCTTCATGTCCAAGCAATAATTCTGTAACATCTGATGTAGCTTTTGGAGCGAGATATATCCTGAAGAACTTCCGTAATGTATGAATATGCCTTCTATACCTCCCAGTTGATTTATCTGTTTCAGTATATCCAGATTTTTTAAGGAGTCTATACCATATATTAGCAGCAGTTGCATATCCAAAACAAAAAATCGTATCATCATCAGGATTCTTTTCATTGATATGTGATTTTCTTAATGCCTGTGCAAAGTATGCGTCCCGTTCCTTTAGCCAGGACTTCATTGTTTCCCATGCTTCATTGCTCATAAAAGTAACCCGTGCAGTATCAGTTTTAGTGATTTCCAGTGGAATATAGATTTTTACAGGTAACTCTACAGGTTCGTTGTTTCTATAATGCTTAATCGCTGGTATGTCATCCTCAGTGATTCTCAATCCTTCATCTATCCTCATGCCTGTTGAACTGAGAAATAAGAAGAAGGCCCGTGCTTTTGTCTCCCCATGTTGAAGAATATCGTGAAGCTCCTCTGGAGTTGATACAATATCTTGAGTAGCAGGTTTACTTCTCCGTGTAAGTGCTTTCATCCTGTTTCTTGTTTTTTTAGATAGTTTTACTTCATTTTCTTCAAGAAATGCTCTTACCGTGTTAATCTGTGCTTTTTTTGTTAATGGTTTCATTGCTTGTATTGATCCTATGAATTTTATCATGTCTTGATCATAATCTCTTCCATTATCAAAATAATCATTTGGATTCGTGCCGATTGCATCGAAGTAGTTAATCAGCCTTCGTTTGTATATGCGGATCGTTCCTTTTTTGTTGAATCCGCTTAAAAAATCTTGTATTACATCCATATTATCACAAACCTACATAGCAATAGTGATATTTAAATATTTCCAGTTAATAAGACAGAATACCCAAGTTTCATCCCAGTGCCAAAATGCTCAAAGACGCTGATAAAGCAATTCTCGTTTGTGGAGATTTAAGCCTAGAGAAATTCAAAGGTTATTGGATTTTAGACTGTTCAGCAGCAACAGAAAATATACTTATAGCAGCTCATGCAATAGGGCTGGGTGCATGCTGGCTTGGAGTGTATCCGCGAGAAGAACGAATTGTTGGTATGAAGAAGTTGTTAAACATCCCAGAACATGTCATACCTCTTTCGTTGATATCACTTGGATTTCCAGCTGAACAAAAAACCAGTGAAGATAGATACAATAGTGCCCGGATACATCATAACAAGTGGTAGATACTTATTCTCCAACTATTTGCACTATTATATTTCTACTTCTAGGGCTTGTATCTAGTTCTACAAAAACGATTTGTTGCCACGTTCCATGAAGCAGTTTCCCATTTCTGATTGGAATAGTTATACTTGCTCCCATGAGACTTGCTCTTACATGTGAATGTCCGTTATCATCATGCCATGTTTCATGGTGATCATAATGAATACCTTTTGGAGCTATTTTTTCAAGAGCTCTAGGCAGATCTTTCATTAAACCTGGTTCATACTCAATGGTCGTAATGGCTCCAGTTGAACCCCCAACAAATACACATGCTATGCCATCTTTTAGTTTCGATTTATGAATGGTATTTTGTATGTCATCAGTAATATCGACAATATCTGTTTCACCATTTGTCTTTATGTTTATTTCATCATAATACACTCCCATTTTTACATCTCCATTAATATTTTGCCAATTCTTTGTATGCTTCGAACGCTTGAATAAGTCCATAACCATACAAATCATCATGACTATATACATCGTCATTTCCTTTTAAACTACCAACTTTTCTGGCAGTTTTTGCAAATATTTCTTTGAATAGTTGTATTGTGGTTTCATTTTGATTTTTAGCTCTATCATGCTGGTATTCAGGATAAGCATCTAAAAGCAATGCAATAATCCCTACAACATATGCTGTCGCTTGTGAGGTGCCACTGAGTTCCCCATATGCCCCGTTAATTCTTGTGGACATTATTTCATCCCCAGGAGCTACTAACTCAGGCTTTTTATTTGGATTTTGTGTACTTGGGTATTGATGTCCTTTTGAGCTAAAAGATAAGATAGAATTTCCTTTAGACAGTGCTCCTACAGCAATAACATTGTCCATTAACGCTGGAAAACACACATCACCATCATCATCCTGTCCATCGTTTCCTGCAGGGGTAATAACAAAAATGCCGTTCTGGACAGCTTGATTGATCCTTTCTATGGTTTTACTATTTTCATCAAAGTCAACATTATCAGGACTCATGCCCATTGATAAAAGGATAATGTCTGCACCATTATCAATACAAAACTGTATGCTATCTGCAATGGTGCTATCATTTCCACCGCCAAACATGTATTGATTGCGAGGGATGGATTTTGCAACGATTAATGTCGCACCGCTTGTTATTCCTTTCATATTTATCCCTGAAAACAGTCCCTGAAATGATCCCTTAGATGCCAAGATACCAGCAACGTGGGTACCATGATCATCGTCATCATAGTAAGTTGAACCGTGACTTACTGAATCACTCCAGGCAATAAATGATGAGCTATCAAATTCCTGATGAGAGCTGTCTACTCCTGTATCAACAATGCCAATGGTTACTCCAGAGCCATCAAATCCTAATTCATGCAGTTTATCTATCTGTATAACACTACTCGCCCAAGAATTGGACCTGGGTACAAACATGGTCATCAATGATAGAAACGCTAGAATAATAGAAATAATTACAAGAATAACGATCAGAACTACCTTTCTACGATTTTGCATGCTTTCATCCTAAAATTGAATTTTTCTACCTGCCGAGTCTCTCCTAAATACACCAAAATCTTCAACTTTTTTTAATGTTTTTCCATCGAAAACTGGACCATCAATGCACACCCGTAAGCCTTTGCCTATACAACATTGCCCACAGATTCCTATTGAGCATTTCATATATCGTTCCAAGGAGGCTTGGAATGGAATATTTTTACAACAATCTAAAAGGATTTTCATCATTACCTCTGGTCCACAGGTTAAAACTGTATTGATTTTCTCTTTTTTTAGAATCCTTTTCGCTACATCTGAGGCAAATCCTTTACATCCTGCCGATCCGTCGTCCGTTGATATTACTACCCTTGCTCCACACTTTTTTAATCGTTTTTCAAAAAATAGTTCGCTTTTGTTTTTTGCTCCAATAACAACAGTTGATGATATCCTGTTTTTTACTGCTTCCTCTACCGCCGGTGCCAACATAGCAACACCAGTTCCACTACCTACAAACAATATATGTTTTCCATGCATCTTGAAACCATTTCCATATGGTCCCCTAATACCTATCTTATCTCCAGGTTTTAACTTGTATAATGCGCTCGTGGCATCCCCAACTTTTCTAAAGGTTATTGCTTTGATATCACCATTTATGTAGGAGACACTCATTGGTATTTCGTCTACATCTGGTATCCATATCATAAAAAACTGACCTGGCACAATTTCTTCGGGATAACGAAAGGTAATCGTTATTATGTTCCTTGCTTCTCTTTTGTTTTCGATTATTTTTGTTATTTTTGGAACGTTCATTTATGTGTGACTCCAATTATTTCTGTTAAATTTTTATAGCCATAAGCTTTCATCAATTGTTCTATCTCAACGCAGACTTTTTTGAATACATCGAGACCTCTATAGTATACTCCAGATCCAATTTGAACAGCCGATGCACCAGCCATGAAATATTCCATAGCATCTTCTCCTGTTGTGACCCCTCCAACACCAATAATTGGAATATCAATGTTTTTCGCTATTTCATAGACGCATCGCATCCCAATGGGCTTGATGGCTTTGCCTGAATATCCTCCAATTTTATTTGATAGAATCGGCTTTCCCAATTCTAAATCGATTTTCATTCCTTTTACTGTATTGATAGCAACTATTGCATCAGCATTCCCATCTTCTGCTGCTTTTGCAATTTTAACAATATTTGTAACATTGGGGGAGAGTTTCACAAAAACGGGGATACTAACCCTTTCTTTTACCGAGGATGATATCTCTTGTACTAATTTTGGATCACAGCCTACTTCTAAACCATAACTTTTTGCATGTGGACAACTTAAATTAAGTTCTAAAGCTGAAGCACCATAGTCTTCCATTTTTTCGCCCAATTCAATGAATTCCTTGGCATTTGCTCCATAAATACTGCCAATAACAGGAGTTTTTGAGTTTTTTAATTGCCCAATCTCTTGGCGATACTGTTCTATGCCCGGATTTGGAAGCCCCATTGCATTCAAAATGCCGTAATCTAGTTCGATTACTGTTGGATTTGGATATCCTTCTCTTGCATTCAATCCAATTGATTTGGTAACAATAGCACCAGCATCACATTCAATGATTCTTTTCATGCTCCCTGCATCTTCGTCCATTATTCCAGAGGCAAGCATTGTTGGGTTTTTCAATATCATACCTGCAATTTTTGTAGTGATATCTATCAGTGTAACACCGAAAGTTAAATACAACCCTTGTATAAAGTCGTTTTCTATAACGAAACTCATTCTGAAAGAAGAGTGTGATGGCACAACATGTTAACTGTATTAACAATCGTTAATTATAAGTATATAAAAATTATTAAGGATATGTGAAAAAAACTCCTTGCCAATATATGTTCTGGAATGGAATACCAGTAATACGAAAAGAAATAGCCGAAAGTATGACTAAAAATTTTGGATTAACTCAGAAGGAGGCTGCTAAAAAACTTGGAGTTACTCCTGCTGCAGTTAGTCAATATTTATCAAAAAAACGCGGGAAGACAAAAATCATAGATCAAGATATACTAATAGAAATAAATACCACTGTTGAAAGAATTATAATGTATGATAATGTAAATATTGTTTCAGAAACCTGCCGGATTTGCCAGATTCTAAGGTCAAAGGGGATATTTCCCCCTCCATTGGACTCATGTGACGATGAAAAGTAGTGGTTTAAGTAAATACGATAAATTGAAGGGAGGAGTGGTACTGGGGAGGTAAAAAATGAAAAAGGGAAACTTAGAAGCAGAAAACCCTCCTCCACTCCAATATATAATTATATGTTTAATGGATATTTAAATATTGCCGATATTATTTTCGGCAATTGTCGGATATACACGGATTCTAATACGTGCTAAGTCTTTTGAATGGTATCATTAACAAAAATAAAAAAAACAAGTTAGAGGGGTTATTTGCACTGTTTTAATAACTAATTTCAACAGGGTTTTTACATAGGTAATATGCTGTTTGTCTAATCTTCTGCACTTATATGTGCTTTATCACATGCGAAAAAGATAGATAAAGATAGGGTTGTTAAATATTTTTTCTCACTAATAGGAGGACAAATAATTGAAAGGAAATAATTGGATGCAGAATGGGACACGCACAAATTTGTTTAGGAGCATAAAAAGTGAAGACGATATTGATGATAATACATTTAATATGTGGAAATCTGAGTTACAGAAGGAGCTAACATCTTTTTGGGAATCAATAATAAGTTAACGAAGTTATCATATTATTCCAGATTCTTCTGGCTAAAAACAAAATAATAGAACATTTATAGACTATGTGGGAAGCGTATGTTCCATTTCTACTACCCCCAATGGTTGGACCATCAATCAAATAAATTCTCTAAACCTGGATAATCAGGTGCATAACGATGGATTGTAAATACATGATTATCAATCAAGTTTGGAACTTGATTTAAATACTCCCAAATGATCTCTTTTTCAGGAGTCACTTCAAAGAAAATTCCATGTGGCCCGTTACAAACAAGTGTATTTCCATTAGGAAGGCGCTGGGCACCGGCAAGATTTATTGCATAAAAATCAGTTGGTTTTTCTGCTATGTACGTCCATCTCAGTACCTCTGGTCCATAGGCAGATCCAGGGTGAAGTGAATAGTTTCCATTGCTGTCTACAGGAGGAACAATCTCATCTACAGATGAATAAGCCCCTCCCGGTCGTCCCCTACCATTGTTGAAAACGAGAATGTTACCTTCACCAGGATATCCTGATTCAATCCATTGAGCATCGTGCTGTCTGAATAACTTCTGATCACTTGCACTCCCGGCGCGATAGGTCTGCGGGTTTCCCCAACGGTAGAGAAGATCACCGCCTTTTCCACTGTTACCTCCAGTATGTCCTGCAGCTTCTTCAATTGTTGTACTGTGGTCAATCACCCAAATCTCATTAAAGAGCAGCACACTTAAGATAATTTGATCAAATTCTTCGTTGAAATCAATCGCATTTATGTGATTCCAATCAGCAAGGATTTGTCCACCATAATTGATATCAATTAACTCCGGGTGATCTTCTACAACACCGTAGTTTTCTTTTGTGGGATTATAGTCCTGAATTAGATGATCCCAGACATGCCATTCCCAGACAATATTGCCCCCGGAATTACCAGTAGGTTCAACTTCAATAATATGATCTAGCCATAGTTCTCCCATAGGTAGAGAATTTGGGTTTCTACCTGCATTAATGGCTTCGGACGCTGATTTATACTCCCATGCAATCATCAGAACATTACCGTTTGGCAACATCTCAACATCGTGATGGAGACAATGTTCGCTGTTGGTATATTCAAACTCCCAGACGGGTGTTCCATTCCAATCTATCATTTCAACACGACCACCAATCCCGCCACCCCAAAATCTTGGATTAAATCCAGGAAAAGCAGTACGAAGAATATCTCCATTTTCAAGTAAATATACTGATAAAGCTGGTTTATAATGATTATTCCATGTATGAACAACTTCCCCACTGTTATTGATTAAAAAAGTGTTCATAGAGATCATTGGGTTATATAGGGTGTACCCTTCAAATGATTCATCGGTATCCCAAGACTCTCCGACTTTTATCACCAATGGTCCTAGTATCCTAGCAACGATTCTTTTCCCCCGGGTTTTTGTATTAGGTGCACTTACTGTAATTATTACGTTGGGAATTTCAGTGATTATTCCAAGTCCAACGCCCCATATTTTTAACAGTGTTTCAGTTGACTCACCAGCAGGGATTAATGGTATTTCATAGTACTTTTTGGAGAGTTTTATTATGAAACCTCCAACGACTTCGAGATTTAATTCAATATTTGTAGCATCAATATTTCCTATATTTTCAATTTCAACTGTTAAACCTAGACCGCTCTCAATATCTTTAAACGTAAGATAAGGACCTGAAATCTCTACATCTAAGGGATCTGACCATTCGCTTTCTAATTCATTGATGTCTTTCGCTTTAACTTTTACCTCATAGAGTCCCTTTTCACTCCAAATGTGAGAAGCACTGGCGTTATCTCCAGAATCAAATGGTCCAATCCATCCACTATCAGTGCCGTCACCCCAATCAAATAGATAATAAATTTCATCACCATCGGGATCTGTTGTATTGCTCGTATATGTGTATTCTGTTCCCGCTTCTCCTACTGATTGACCATTAGGTTGACTAGGCTTCAGAGGGGCACTATTGTTAAATGCCTTTTGAAGTCGGGGATACCTGTCAAGAGATTCTTCTTCATATAAGAACTGTCCAACCATTTGGGCCGTGGGGCAAGTCTTTGAATACTCAATCACATATCCGTCTATCGTCACATTATAAGGGCTTATTATTATGACGATAATAGCCATGATTGGTAATATAGTTATTTTCAGGTTTTTTTTCGTCAGAATTTCACCTATTGCATCATTTCTAATTGTGTATATCATATGGTTTGTATGATGAATTACAACCAGACTATCTTTAGAGAGAGATAGTTTAACCGAGAAACGGCAATAGCACGACTATCGGTCCCAATACAAAGCCTTCTTTAGTTCTTTTGATAACATTGAGATCAGGCATGGTGACAGTCGCTGTAACTTGAATACTTCCAAAGCCAAAAACAGGAAAGGCTCGTTTAATTTTGATGCCCAAAATTCCTGGATTAAGTGTTGGGATCGTACCAGATCTTGTCACATTACCAAACATGCCACCAACCACAGTGATATACCAGGTGACATTGGAAAGACTAGCGTCACCATCATTAGCGATAAAAGCCTTCACATTCAGAAATCCACCAGCGAGTCTCTTGAGTTTCAGTTCATCCTCAAACGCATAGATATTCCCGTAAACGTCGGCGATATACATCCGTTCATCAGCTATAGAGGGAGAACATACTGTCTCATCATTGAGTGTGTAGTCCCAGAGTTGACTTCCATCGTCTGCATCTAGGCAGTAGAGCGTATTCTGGCCGTAGTAATAAAAACTAAAAGGGGCAAGATAGAGCTTATCGTCAGCACATATAAGGGAACCAGCGAAAAAGAAATAATATACCTCTCCAGGAGCTGGAGCCCTCCATATCAAAACGCCAGATTCTGCATCGATACAATAAATACTCATCTCGTAATAGCTAAAGTCAAGAGCGGTGATGTAGACGCTGCCATCACAAACCACAGGGGTCGAAAAAGACCATCCCAAATTATAATATGTCCATTCAGGCTGACCTGTTGCAAGATCATAACAGTAAAGTTGTCCGTTATAACTATAAATATCCATATCTGAGATATAGACTTTGCCATCGGAACAAACTGGTGAACGTGAACCAAAAAAGTAAGGATAATTGAAGATCGTCTTGGTCCACAAATTAACGCCTGTCTCTGCATTAAGACAATAGAGATTACCAGTAAAATAACTATATAAATCCCAGGTGAGAAAACAGACTTTTCCCTCGCAAACCGCTGGTGAAGTAAACAACATAAGCTCAGAATATTGCATTGGATGGGTCCATATGACATCGCCATTGAGATCAAGACACAAGAATGTTCCAGTAAAGGAGTAAAAATCAAGAGCGCCAAGATAGATTTTGTCGTCAGCAACAATAGTCGGAGTAAGTATGGCATAATCCAGAGGCTTTTGCCAAATCTTGTTTCCGGTCACGGCATCCAGACAATAGAGCGAACTAGAAAAATAATAAGTGTAGAAATCAAAGTCGGTTACGTAGACTTTCCCATCAACCACCGCTGGATCATTAGGTGAGTACATTGAATAATTCCATAATAGTGTTCCATCATCAGCATCCAAACAATAAACCCCTCCGAAATAATCTTCTTTTTGAGTCATTATAACTTCTAATATTTCAGACAAATCTGGCGGTTTCTCAGGAATGCTTAGCTTCGTTCCATTAGACATAAAAAGTGGTCCAATATCCTTATAGAACGATTCTGTACTGATGTAGAGCCTGTCGTCGACAACAATAGGTGCTGCCGTATAAATTTCCTCCCCAATATTTTGCTCCCAACATACCCGATTCGTGTTTGGCGCTATTGATGACGAACAACCTGTGTTTCCAGGGTCATGACGATGCATAGGCCACCAATCACCAACGGAAGTAGTAGAACCTTGCTCAGTAGCACCAAGGAAGTGTTTTTCCAGTTTAGTTGTATTAAAATTCTCAGTCCCTGCTACTGGTAACACAGCAGCTGCAATCAACAGCATACATACAAAAATACCTACGCTTTTCTTTTTCATTTTTTTTCCTCCGCTCCATAAATATTAAAATTATATAATAGATATATATAATTTACATTTAAATGTTTCCCTTAAATGTTTCCCATGATAATTTTATTGCAACATCTGTAACAAAAGGTTAGTGGGCTGATTTCAATTCAACAGTATTTTGGAAGGAAGGTAAGGAGGATAAAAAAATATGAAAATAATTCCAAATCTTAATACCTTCCTCCGTTCCTACGCATAATCATATATCTAAGGATTATTTAAATGTTTTCCATAAAATAAAAACATCAGTAACAAAAGGTTAGCAGATTGATTTCATCTCCACAAATACTCTATGGAAATAAAAAGAAGAGAAATAATATATAGTTGATAGTATAATATTAGTTCGAAAGATCGGGGAGGAATTTGAAAGAAATAGGGGTACGCTGGTATTTAGTGCCCCTATTATCTATAATCATATTGACGATAGATATATAAGAGAGCAATTACAATATATAATTTGAGGCGTAAGATTACTTGAAGGTATTATTTTAATTGCCTTCCTCCTTCCTTAATATTAAAATTTGGTGTAATCTGCGCCTCATTCCTCTCCATTTTATTTTATTACAAACGCAGCCACAGAGTGTTATATGCAATCCTGAGTATAGTGGTAAATTATTTTAAGGAATTAAAAAAAGAAAACGGGATAGCAATTATAGTGACGGCTCGGAATCCAGTAATTCAAACAAGTTGAAATAATGAACAGGATTATATTGTGCTTGTTTCCATCTTATCTTCCAAGATAAAAACAGGTACAAATCAGTTTTACATTCAACAACTACTATGTTCAATAGCTTCTTGTGGACATGCACTTACACATGCACAGCACTCAATACATTCACCCACATCTTTTACTACTGCCTTTCCGTCGACTAATTCAAATATCTCTACTGGACAAGCAGTAACACACTCTCCAGCACCTGTGCATTTGTCATAGTCTACGGTGATTTTTATATCCCCTTCTTCAAATTCTTTTTTCATATATTTCTAAACCTCCTTTATATTTATAAGTTGAATGCAATAATCAGTGGCAAAAACACCAGTGATACAATTGACATGAGCTTTATAAGTATGTTAAGAGAAGGTCCTGACGTGTCTTTACATGGGTCGCCTACGGTATCACCTATTATGGTAGCTTTGTGAGCGCTGGATCCTTTGCCACCAAGATTTCCAGATTCAATGTATTTTTTTGCATTATCCCAAGCACCACCTGAATTAGCAAGAAAAATAGCCAAGACAAATCCAGTAGATATGGATCCTATCAACAAACCTCCAAGTCCAGTTGGTTTCAACACAATCCCTACCACAATTGGAGAAACCACTGCCATTAAACTTGGTATGATCATCGCTTTTAATGCTCGATTTGTACTAATTTTTACGCATCGAGCATAATCAGGCTTGTTCTTATCACTCTTTAATAAATCGAATTTTTTAAATTGGTACCGGACCTCTTCAACCATCGCATGGGCAGCTTTTCCGACAGCACCCATCGTCAATGCCGTGAAGACAAATGGGAGCATCGCACCAATGAAGATACCAGAAATCACATAAGGATCTCCTAGAGATAATTCAAGTGTTTCACCTGCTGGAAGGAGCGTATTAGCCATTATAATATATGTAAATATGAGCGCAAGAGAAGTAATTGCGGCGGATCCAATGGCAAATCCCTTTCCCATGGCTGCAGTAGTGTTACCGACAGCATCAAGTTGTTCGGTTCTCTCACGTACTTCTTTTCCCATTCCCGCCATCTCAGATATTCCTTGTGCATTATCAGCAACTGGCCCATAGCAATCGGTTGCAAGAGAAATGCCTAAAATGCTGAGCATTCCAACTGCAGAAATGGCTACGCCATAAAAATCTGCAAAGAAGTAGGCAACAAGCATGGCAATAACTACTGCTATGATTGGTATAACTGTGCTCATCATACCGGTCACCATGCCTTGTATTATCACAGTGGCAGGACCAGTTTTTGAAGCTTCTGCTATACTTTGAGCAGGTTTTCTCTTTTCAGAGGTGAAATACTCGGTGCTGAGTCCAATAACGATACCTGCGACAAGTCCAGCAACCATTGCATAAAACGGTTCCAATGTTCCAATGGTATACCATGTTGCAATACCTGCAAATATTGCTGTTATAATAGTACTTACAAAAAGAGAGTTTCTTAATACACCATAGATATTTTTCCCTTTACTCGCGAATACTACCATGGTACCAATAATTGATGCAAATATGCCCATTCCTGCTATAATTAGTGGAAGAATAATGGCGTTTTCTCCGTAATTTGTTAATGCAAATCCTCCTGCAATTGCTGCAAGTGCCATTGTTGCAATTATTGAGTCAACATATGATTCAAATAAATCTGCCCCCATTCCAGCGACATCACCAACATTGTCGCCCACTTGATCGGCAATAACTGCAGGATTTCTTGGATCGTCCTCTGGGATTCCTGCTTCAACTTTTCCAACAAGGTCTGCTCCAACATCTGCTGATTTTGTATAGATTCCACCGCCAACTCTAGCAAATAACGCAATTGATGATGCACCAAAACCAAAACCAAACAATATGTTTGGATCATTAAAGATTAAATATAAGACGAATACTCCAATTACTCCAAGTCCGACCACACACATCCCCATGACAGCACCGCTTGAAAATGCTATGGAAAGACCTTTACTTAGGCTCTTTTTTGTGCCTTCGGCGGTTCTTGCGTTGGCCATTGTGGCCATGCGCATTCCAATGTTCCCAGAAACTGCAGAAAAGATGGCACCGACGATAAACGCCGCCGATAAACCCCAGTGCATGTTACTTCCAGGTATGTAGGATATTACAAAAAGTAATGACGTGACAACTGCTACAAAGATGACAAGTACTTTGTATTCGCTTTTCAAAAATGCCATAGCTCCCTCTCTTATTGCACTACTAAGCTCCCGCATCTTTTCATTTCCGGGGCTTTGCCTTCTAACCTTAAAGAACAGAAATGTTGCAAAAAGCAAAGCTACTATACCTCCTGTTGGTATTAGTACATTAGAGATATCCATTTTAACCGTTCACCCTGTTGTTGTGGTATTAATATTCCTTATTTAATTGTTATGTTTTATACCATCCCTAATCGGATGGGAGGTTATATAGAATTATTGTGTAATCAAAGCATCAACAGGACCCTCCTCTATAGGTATACCAAATATTTATGTATGGGACCTTTATACCTGGTACTTGCCTATCTATGTTATAGAAGAAAATGTTCTGTAGATGGAGGTAGGCATAGAGTAAAATAATGGCTTCACAAAAAATTGATTTGGGGTGTTAATAGTGGGCAGTACAAAACAAAAAATTTGGAAATCTATAGATGGTAATACCGCTGCAGCGCATGTTGCCTATGCATTTAGCGATGTAGCTGCTATCTATCCTATCACACCATCTTCTTCAATGGGAGAAATGGTAGATGCATGGTCAGCACAAGGAAGGAAAAACATCTTCGGTCAGCAGTTGAAAGTTTCTGAAATGCAGTCTGAGGGCGGTGCTGCAGGAGCTATTCACGGCGCTCTGAGCACTGGTGCCTTTTGTTCAACATTCACGGCATCACAAGGGCTGCTACTCATGATTCCCAATATGTATAAGATCGCTGGAGAGATCATGCCAACTGTTTTTCATGTTTCTGCTCGTGCGATTGCTGGTCAGGCGCTATCTATATTTGGTGATCACCAGGATGTCATGGCTGCCCGAGCGACAGGGTTCGCTATGATTGCATCTGGCTCTATCCAGGAGATCATGGATCTTGCACTCGTGGCTCATCTTTCTACACTGCGTGCGAGCATTCCTTTTATTTCGTTTTTCGATGGATTCCGAAGCTCTCATGAAATCCAAAAAATTGAGATGCTGAATTATGATGACATCCCACCACTAGTAGATTGGGAGAGCATTAAGAGACATAGAGAACGAGCATTGAACCCTGAAAAACCACATCTCAGAGGATCTGCACAAAATCCTGATATCTATTTCCAGGTTAACGAAGCTGCCAATAAATTCTACCAGGTTGTTCCTAAGATCGTCGAAGAAGAGATGGAAAAAGTCAGTAAGCTTACAGGGAGAAACTATCACCTCTTTGACTACATTGGCGACCCTGATGCCGAACGCATAATCATTATGATGGGTTCCGGCGCTGAGGCTGCAGAAGAAACAGTTCATTATTTAAATAAAAAAGGTGAAAAAGTAGGTCTCATCAAAGTCAGATTGTTCCGTCCGTTTTCAGCAGAACATTTCCTCAACGTGGTTCCTAAAACAGTAAAACGTATTGTAGTGCTGGATAGAACAAAAGAGAACGGTGCCTTTGGTGAACCACTCTATCTTGATGTATCTGCGGTTTACCAAAACAGACATAAGGATATGCTCATCGTTGGCGGACGCTATGGCCTTGGCTCAAAAGATTTTACTCCTACAATGGCCAAAGCAGTATTTGATAATCTTAAAATGAATGAGCCGAAAAACAATTTCACCGTTGGTATAATCGATGATGTAACCTTTACATCACTACCTCTGGGCGATCCTATTGATGCATCCCCTGCGGGTCTGGTACAATGCAAATTTTGGGGTTTAGGAGGAGATGGAACAGTAGGTGCCAACAAAGATGCAATTAAAATCATCGGAGACAACACTGATATGTATGTGCAGGGATATTTTGCGTATGACTCTAAGAAATCTGGTGGTGTTACCATATCCCACCTTCGTTTTGGTAAGGTTCCTATACAATCAACATATCTTATCAACAGAGCAGATTATATCGCCTGTCACAATCCTTCGTATGTTGACAAGTATGATCTCTTAGAGGGGATAAAAGAGGAAGGTACATTTGTCCTCAATGCACCATGGACACTTGAGGAGATGGAAAAATATCTACCTAATTCATTAAAACGGACGGTTGCAGAAAAGAAACTCAAGTTTTACACGATTGATGCAGTAAAGATCGCTGAAGAGATTGGACTCGGTGGCCGTATTAACATGATTATGCAAACCGTGTTCTTCAAATTGGCCAATGTTATTCCTGTAGATGAAGCGATCACCTATCTAAAAAAGGCAATAGAGAAAACTTATGGTAAAAAAGGAAAAGATGTTGTAGAGATGAATTGGAAAGCAGTAGATGCAGCTCTTGATAAGATAGAAGAAATTACTTATCCTCAATCGTGGGCACAACTGTCTCCCGAAAAACCAGAGGAAAGAGATGAACCTGACTTCGTAAAAAACGTTATGAAACCAATGCTTGCTGTGCAGGGTGATAAACTCCCTGTAAGCGCATTTACTCCTGCTGGCTTTTTCCCAACCGGCACGGCAAAATATGAGAAACGAGGGGTGGCAATTAACATCCCAGAATGGCTAATTGATAATTGTATTCAATGTAACCAATGTGCCATGGTCTGTCCACATGCTGCGATACGACCTGTATTGGTGACAGAAGATGAATTGAAAAATGCACCTGCAGGTTTTGATGCAAAAAAAGCTGTCGGCAAGGGCATGGAGGGATTATCATTCAGAATTCAGGTATATCCAGAAGATTGCGTCGGGTGCGGCAACTGTGCTGATATTTGTCCATCGAAAGAAAAAGCCCTCGTTATGAAACCACTATCCACGCAAAAAGATAAACAAATTCCTCTCCAGAGATATGCTGAGAAAATACCAATTCGTACCGGAGGTTTTGATAAAGATACAGTCAAAGGATCTCAATTCCAGAGACCTTTGTTAGAGTTTTCTGGCGCCTGTGCAGGATGCGGAGAAACACCTTACCTAAAGCTCGCGACACAGCTCTTTGGAGACAGAATGATTATTGCAAATGCAACGGGGTGCTCTTCCATTTGGGGCGGTTCAGCACCTGCAGTGCCTTTTACAGTTAACAAGGATGGTCATGGACCTGCTTGGGCAAATTCGCTTTTCGAAGATAATGCCGAATATGGTTTTGGTATGGTACTAGCAACGATTCAACAGAAGAAAAAACTTGCGGACACGATAAAACAGGCAGTTGATGAAAATAAAGTCTATGAGGAGTTGAAAGAAGCATTTAACGGTTGGCTTGAAAATAAAGACGATGCTGAGAAATCAAAGGAATTTGGAGATAAGATAAAGGCAATGCTAAAAGAAAATCACAATGGTCATCTGTTAAATGAAATCTGGGAATCAAGAAATATGCTCACAAAGAAATCCATATGGTCAGTTGGTGGAGATGGATGGGCATATGATATTGGATTTGGAGGGCTTGATCATGTACTTGCCATGGGTGAAGATATCAATATTTTAGTGCTTGACACTGAAGTCTATTCGAATACTGGTGGACAGTCATCAAAGGCAACCCCGATTGGTTCAGTGGCGAAGTTTGCAGCATCAGGCAAAAAAACCAAGAAAAAAGATCTTGGACTCATGGCAATGAGCTATGGCTATGTGTATGTTACATCAGTTGCCATGGGTGCAAACAAAAATCATCTCGTCAAAGCACTCAAAGAAGCAGAGTCATATCCAGGCCCATCACTTATCATTGCCTATGCTCCATGTATTACTCATGGGATAAAGGCAGGTATGGGAAAATCGCAAAATGAGGAAAAACTTGCAGTTGAATCTGGTTACTGGCCATTATACAGGTATGATCCACGATTAGCTGATGAAGGTAAAAATCCATTTCAACTGGATTATAAGGAGCCAAATGGAACACTTCGTGATTTTATTATGGGAGAGGTACGATACAACATGCTTACCAGATCTTTCCCTAATGAGGCAAAGAGGCTACATAAAAAACTCGAGGAAGATGTCAACGCCCGGTATAAAAAGTACAAGATAATGGCAGAAAAGTAATAATTCTCTATATCTATTCTTTATAAATTGTTTCGAAAGACTAATTTGGTCTCTCCGTATTACATTTAAGTTGGTGCACTCAGTTGTTAAAAAGAGCTAGAGAGATAGGAAACATTATCAATCATTCAAAAGAGATTCATATTGTAACCCATATAGATGCAGATGGTATAACTGCTGGGGCAATAGCATCTGAAACGCTAAAAAGATTGGGTAAGGAATATTCTATAGAATGTGTAAAACAGTTAGATGATTTTATTCTAAATAGATTGACTGATGAAAACCATGAACTGGTTTGGTTTACAGATCTTGGAAGCAGTATTAGCACAGATTGCCCAGATATCAATAAGATAATTACTGATCATCATACCTGTCCAAAGGATTCCAACATGCCTTTTCATTTAAACCCTCATTTATTTGGCCTTGAAGGAGCATATGACATTAGTGGAGCTGGTGTAACATATCTTGTTTCTAAATGTATTAATTTAAAAAATATGGATTTATCAGCGCTAGCAATTGTTGGAGCATGTGGAGACTTACAAGATAGAAAATTCTGTAGACTTCAGGGGATGAACCGCGAAATATTAACGGATGGAAAAAAAGCAGGTGTGATTCAAAATAAAATGGATGTACGGTATTTCGGTAGAGAAACACGCTCCATATCTAAGTTACTACAGTATTCGGGCGACCCATTCATTCCCGGTTTAAGCAGGAGAGAAGATGCATGTGTTTCATTTTTACAGGATTTGAATATACGATTGAAAGACGGGGATTACTGGCGAAAATGGATTGATCTAAATAAAGAAGAGAGGCAAAAAATCATATCGTCTATTGCACAGATGCTTCTTACCAAAGGGTTTGGACATGAAATCGCTGGCAGAATAATTGGAGAAATATACGTTCTAAGTAAAGAGAAACTAGGTACTGAGCTACATGATGCCAAAGAATTTGCCACACTTTTGAATTCCACGGCAAGATACGATCAATATGAGGTGGGACTTAATGTGTGCCTAGGTGATAGAAACAAGTGGCTAAAAAAGGCTTGTAACTTACTGAGGGGGCATAGACGTAATTTAGTAGAAGGTTTACAGTTTGCAAAAGAAGAGAAGATACAGAAAAGATCGTTTTTACAATTCTTCCATGCCGGCGATGGAATACGTGATACCATAATTGGGATTGTCACGAATATGATGTTGAACTCAGAAGATATTGACAGTAATTTACCATTGATTGGTTTTGCATATACTGAAAACGGAGATGTAAAAGTGTCAGCAAGAACCACTCATGCTTTTGTTGATAAAGGATTGGATTTATCATCTGCGTTAAGTAATGCAGCCAAAGAATTAAATGGCGTTGGCGGAGGACATAACATTGCTGCTGGTGCTACCATTCCAAAAGGAAAAGAAGAAGAGTTTTTGGATTTGCTTGAAAAGGAAATTAAAGATCAACTTGGTTTGTAAATTTCTTTTATAGCAACCTCAAAGATTAGTTCCTCCCCAGCTAGTTCATGTGTACTGTATCCTGCTTTAAGAATATCTTCTTCAAAAATATACATATACATCGCTGGAATGTTGTTGTATATCCTAGGCATAGTAAATGTTCTGTTGAATTCAAGAGTCCTAATTGATTCTTGATAGGATTTTTCGCCTTCATATACAAATGAAACATTAATTGTATTATTTATGATATTTTCAACAGTAAATATCAACTCTATAGAACCATCTGGGCTTTCTTGGGTTAATGTGTAGTTTTTGCCTATTTCAGGAGAAGAAGTAAGCGTTATAGTTGTATCATTCCACACTGCAGTTGTTGCATCTGGAAAAATAAAAATTGCAGTTTCTCCATACTGAGCCCCTTCAATAGCTTCAGTAATATTTTCGCTTTTTGTAGGGGTAGTATATGCTGTAGCTGTTTCATCTGTAATGTTTATTATCCCTGAAGAGTTTTCCCATAAATAATATGGTGGCGGATAAATAACCATTTCGTTTATATCTGTACTTAATAGATCTTTTATAATCAACTGAGGCATTGTAAATTTACCAAAATTTTCCATATTTATCCATTTAAAGCTTATACTTTCATCTGTGAGATTGACGACCTGTACTGTTTGGTTCAATACCATTGCAAGATTACTTGTACTGAATGTATCGCCTATTTTTAGCTTATTAGCTCCATATGCTTTTTCTGGAGGTATAGGTCCAATAGTTGTTGTAACTCCTTCTTTTAATCCGACAAGCCCCTCAAGTAAACCATCAATAACCTGTGAGGAGTAACCTTCGTACCCTTCAGGTGGCAATTCACTCCTGTCCAAATTGACAAATATTTTTAGTGGTGTACCCCCGGTTTTATTTTCAGGGTCTTCATAAGAAGAATCAAAAATTGCATTATTTGAAGCGTATCTACCAATGTAATGTACATCGGCAAGATCTCCAAGTTCTATGGATTTTTCTTCTTTGAATAGATTTTCGATAATCTCGTCAAGTAAACTTTTACCATCTTCACTAGGACTTGATGCTACCCTTACAGATATTGCGCCTAATATGAGTATTACCAGTAATACTACTGCAATATTTCTCTTTGTTACCTCTTTCATATCTGTGCTGAATGAAATCATCATATATTAATTTAAGCCATTGCTTGAAGTTGAAAAATCTATTTCTATTTTTGTTGTTTTAGTTCAATCAATTTTTTCGTTTTTACCAACTTCCGTACGATTGAGGAAAAAAGTTCATAATAAATACGGTTATAGAGTATTCCTCCACTTTGCCATTGCTACCATAAGATTTAATTTTTATTATGTGGCCAAAGAAAATTCTTTCGTTCCATGTCCAGCTATACACACCTTTTTCGTTAGGCTCAGTTATAACAGCTTTAGGATGATTGTCTACGTAAAACACAACCTTATCAACCGCTAAGGGATTTTCCTCCACTTCAATTGTAATCTTACCAATGATGAAAATAGTCGGATGTAACCATATAGGTTTATCTCTAAAATAACACCACCATCTTTCTTCATCATATTTTTTAGGTTTAATTAATTTTGGATTTGGATCTGGAGCATATCCTGCTGAACAGATAAATGAAAGATCACAATTTTTTCCACCGTTTTTTAGAGTGGGCCGCTCAACAACAGCAGCAGTATAACTCTTAGCTGCAAAATTCCAATATGTTTCTGATAATTTTGATTCGGAAGAGTATATCTCATTAATATCAATAGACTCATCGAGTTTAATCTCAGCAGTGTATAACTTATTAGAAGCCCTACCGCCACACCAACCTACAGCAAAATTGAAATCATCTAATGCTCCAGAGCCTGGGAATTGTAATGCTACTGGATCTGAAATTACCCCACTTGTTATCTCGATAGGATCAGCTTTTGAAGATACTTGACAATAATATAAGGTTCCTTCATAGATTTCCTCGCTTTCATATTCAACGTATTCATTCTTTAGCCAGATAATATATGAATTTCCATCTTTGCCATATATAACTGAAGGGGAGGTATGCTGATATAAATCGTCGTAGGTAAATTGTTCAGTATTTCCCGATCCTCCAGAATTAAACGTGATATAAAAGATATTCTGATCTTTTGCTGTACTAATATTATTGTCCCCATCCATAGCAAAAACACAGATAGCATTATTGTCATTTTTAATGACAACCTTTGGTGTAGACACTATGGGTTTATTGTTAGCCAGATTTATCGTGTCTGACCAACTATTACCATCCCAGAAGGTTGCAGATATACTTCTATCATCAATTGTTGTATGGTCATTATCATTATCTGAGCACCAAATAAGTACAACGTCTCCGTTTTCATTAGATGTTAGAACAGGTGAAACATCCATTCTATTATTGCTCGTTAATGTAACAATGCTGCTCCATGTTTCGCTATTTTTATCGAAAATACTATATGCTATTTCAGTAGCGTTGAAAGCATCCATTGCTTCAGAGTTTTCAGATATAGAACTATCAGTTTGTATAAATACACATACCAAGTTTCCATTTCTATCATATGCTATTTGTGGGTCCATTTGAAGCCTATCATCATTTGTTGCAGGTATTGTTTTTGGTTTAGCCATTTCACCATTTTTTTTCCATTTGGTATACTGTATTTCCATTCCTTTGACTCTGGATTTACTATTGTTATCATGCGACCAAACTATCATTGCTTCACTTCCGTAACTACCTGGCGTATATGCGACACATGGTCGGGCATGAGGAAATACGTTTTCTATAATCGTTCCACTATTGCTAGATTCGTTCCAAACAAATGTATTGTAAGAGCCATGATCGGGATTTATGTATTCTCTTTCTAGAGGTGCCCAATCTGTTTCAGTATATTCTTTACCAGAAGGACGCCCTTCACTGTAACTCCAATTGTATGTCCACCAACCCTCTATTTCCCAAAAAACTAGTCTAAGGCGTCCACCTATCCAACACGAAAGTTTAAAATCCTCAAAATATCCATTTTCATCAGGTGGAGTTTTAAAAAATAATGTTCCATCTCCTCCTGCCTCAGTATAGAAATCACCTATAACAAAACCTACTTCACAATATGCTCGTATCATTGCACCTACATTACCTTTTATCCCTTCATCATTTTTGATTTTTATACCTAGACCTGGAACGATACCTTGACTCGGATCATCTGTTGGATCAAGATGGAATGTGATTTCAACATGTGGAGTTATATCAACACCTGCCTCTATACCAATGCCACATATCTGAAGCGGAATGTAAAATACAGGAATTGTTACTTCACCATTGATGGTTAGATTCATAGATTCCCAGATAATTTCATCTGATATTGTGAGACTGCCGTACAGAATTGCACCAATTTTACCGCCTAATGATTTAGTGGTAACCTCCGCTTCAAATTCTCCACTTACATCAATTGTTCCATCTGAACATATACTAACTGAACTTCCAATGCCCCCAGTATATCCATAGTCCCCACCTACATCATTGATATCAACTCCTGGTTCAGGTACACTTGAGTTCACAGGAGATTCGTTTTCATCCTCTGGAGAACCAGTTGAAAAATCAAACCCTGCATCGAGTACCCAATGGTTATTATATTCTTTAGGAGGATTTTCTTTTATTCCAATGGAAAAAGATGCAAATTCTGTTTCGTCATATTCCATAACATACTTTCGGCTTTGTGAGAAAATATAAATATAACCTTTGCATTACAATTATTGATACTATGGACATAATTCAATATGTAATTGATAAAAAAGGTAAACGATGGTCGAGAAATACCATACTCAACTTTAGAAGTCGTACAAGGAAATATTTTGAAATTCTAGGCATAGAACCCACAGAGGAATATTTCAAAGGCAAACACAACTATAAACAGGATATAGAGAAAGCATGGGGGGTTATAGTAGAAAAACCATCTTCAACACGTAAAGGGTTCCTATCATGCATTAAGATATTCTACAAATACCATAATATAGAGTTCAAAAGTCTGTTCTGGGAGGAATTATCGTCAGAGGGAAAAGGATCGGGGCCTATAATACTGGACAAAGTACCAACCAACCAACAATTGAAACAAATGCTATTGCATACAGATATTCGGGGTAAATCGTTGTTTCTCTTCAGCGCAACATCTGGGATGCGTATAGATGCACAGTTGCAGCTTACATGGGATGATATAGACTTAAAGTCGCATCCTAAACTGGGAATAGTAACAGTTCCGTGGGAATATACAAAGAAAGGAAGCCCACGGAACTGTTTCATCACGGAAGAAACAAAAAACATACTTTTAGAATGGGAAAAAGAACGGAATACCTACATTGAATCCATTAACAAGAAACTGAAAAACTTACCAAGGGTTGATTATGAGGCAAAGAAGAGTGATCCACGCATATGGCCCTTTAGCTATTCATCTGCATTATATCTGTTCCACGACATGCTACAGAAATCAGGTTTTACCGAGAAAGAAAAACATGAAAGTAAATTTACCAAGAATGGAAAAAAGTACAGTACAAAGCGCTACAAATATCATATCCACGCTATGCGTAAATTTGCAAAGACTAGGCTAAGCCTGGCGGGAGTACCTGAAAAAATCGTTAATTTCATTATCGGACATAAAGGATATATGTATGCATACGACAGACCCGATATTCAAGAATTGATACCATTTTATATGAAAGCGTACAACAGTTTGTTGATATTTGAGAGTCAACCTGACCTTACCAATGTAAATGAAGAAATCCAGACACTAAAAGATGAAAACCAAGAGTTGAGATTAACACTTCAAGAGACGCGCCAAGATTTTTTAGAACTGATGATGAAGTTTGAGAGACATGAAAAGGCAAAGATAAATAAATCCTCTTAGCATTTAGACAAATAGGAAGAGCTTTTCGGGGTTGTTGTAATCCTGTTGGGTGTTCGGGCTCTTCCCTCCTTTTTACAAAAAGTATTTTAATGTCTTTTGTATTCATTAATCATAAACAGAATCCTGAAAAAGGGAGGCCTCCATAAGGTTAAATTGATTGACCCACAC
This sequence comes from Thermoplasmatota archaeon, assembly GCA_030619765.1. Taxonomy (GTDB): domain Archaea; phylum Thermoplasmatota; class E2; order DHVEG-1; family DHVEG-1; genus JAGLML01. The sequence continues at coordinate 12,136 of JAUXAU010000015.1, read as the reverse complement.
GAAAGGCAATCAAACCTAGGCTATAACAACTCTTGAGGTGTTCGCTCAGAAATAGGGCGTGAGTGATAGAGGTGTAGTTTAAATAACCTCTATAATATGACATGCTGTCCTCGAAGGTACGATAGATAGGAATCGTCTGTGAAATATAAGGAGTATAATATAGATGACAGACGAGCACCCTAGAGATGTTGAGCGTTTTTTGAAAGAAAATAATATGACACTGGCTGAAGGCGTAGAATTTTATAAAAAGCGCATAGAAACGCTGCTCAAGTAGTTTTCAATTTTATGACGAGGCGAGGAGAGTTGAGGGAACTACTTGAAAGATATAAGGGTCAGCAGGTCAAGCTTATAAAATCAGATGGTTTTTTGATAACCGGCGAGATTTTAGAAATTGCACAGGGCGCCATCATTTTTAAAAGTAGAGGGAAGGAACTTTTTATCACATTCGACCGGATTCGGGAGATACGGCCAATTCAGGAGGGGAGATATGGCTAGGTTACAGGAGAAAAAACCAAAACCTGACATCACAGATATATATAAACATATATCATTCTCTCGAAGGAGCCTAAAATGTTCTCGAAGACAAATTTCTGATGTCAGTTCATGTAAAATTCACTCACTACTGTTGCAACAGGGGGGAATTCTGATGTCAGGTTTTGCCCCCCTGCACCCCCACGAAGTAATAAAAAGTAATTATTCAACAGGACATAGTATATATTACTCTCTCTCTACGACTCTCTCTCTCTTATTACTAATAATTACTAGTAATAACGAATTTCTACAAGAGCAATTTCGTAATGTCAGGTTTCTCTCGATAAAAAACCTGACATCAAAACGGCCTTTTTTAGCATTTCTGATGTCAGGTCTGTTAATATTTGTCAATGCTTCAGATAGAGGGATGCTTTGTAATGTCAGGTCTCAACCCAAGAAAAACCTGACATTTGATAATTGTAATGTCAGGTCTCAACCCAAGAAAAACCTGACATTTAACCTTCTATATTTTGCATTGCAACAGATTACAGAACCTTCATTCATATGGAGGCGGTCTCCCTGACTTATGTCATTGGAAAAATCATAAAAATACTGAAAAAAGCGGATAATTCCTTCGAGATATTAACGTTTCACAAGTCAGGATGTATGCTTTACATCATAGTTTCAATGAATTTAAAGCAAATAGTAGCGATAAAGATCTCAAACAGAAAACATTACATAACAAAAGCCTTAGCATCCAGGTATCTCCAAAATACTCGAAAAACAATTGATGGTGCTATTACAGATAAATTACGAAAGGATGCTTATATATTAAACATTCTTATGGGAGACCAGATTTCACCATCCTGTTACGACTTAGTAAAGGTTACACATGGTTTGAAGAATTTAGATATGGTCTACAATTTGAAGAAAATAGATGATGCAAAGATAATCCAGGGCATCTGCAACTCATTGTATCACAAGACTGAAACATGGATTGAGAAGATTAAGAAGAGTTGCAGCGACAAAGGGATCAGGCCATATGGAAAGCAAAAGATGACTATTAAACGATTGGATGCCGCGATGGATGTATTTTGGAAATATAGGATGCGAGTGAAATAATATGTCTAAGGATGAAATCTTACCCCGTAGCTTGTTCCTTTTTTTAAAAAAGAATAATGGTGAGGGAGAATATTATAAACGTCAATCAAAGTATAATATGGGTTATTCTCTTGAAGAAGTGGAAGATAGAATTTTAGATCTGAGGGAACGGGGAAAGCAACTTGTTGCTAAGAATGAAGAAGGTTGGATTAAGTTACAACGACATCATGGGGAAATCTAATGGGAAAGAGTAATTATAAGCGGGATGACTCGCCGGAATATCGTTATAGTTTGACGACACGCAATAAAGATGTAATCGCCTTATGTGAACGACATGCAGAAGAAATGCTAAAACAAAAACATGTAGAAATAGTTATATATGCTACATTCTCTATGATATATGAGGCCGATTTTTAGCGTCTTAGCCAAAAGCCTCAAAAGTACCTTATAGGATGGGGGGTTTGCTCTTTCTCCTCATCCACACAATCCTTTTATTCCTCTAAGTTCTTTTTAGTTTAAAATAATATTAAAAAATCAATTACAGCGTCTAAGAAGAAACATATAATTTTTAATACTTTTTTATACTGATGGTACCAGTAATCAACTATACTGTAATTACCACTATAAATATTTGCCACGAAAAGGAGTACTTTAGCACTCCTTTTGCACTAAATTATTTCAACTAGGTGAGATTTATGTTCAACTTCAGTTCAACTTCACAAAATTTTAAATACTAATCAGCCATTATAATAAATTGCCCAGTATCGGGCACACATACACACGATCTGATATCTATCGGGCATAAATCGAAGTAATTTATCAGATAGTGATGTATATGGTTTTAAGTGAAAAGATAATAAATGAAATTAAAAAATTAAGAGCTGAAGGAAACACTATTGACGACATCGTCGCAATTACGAAAGTGAGTAAAAATTCTGTTTTAAAATATACTTTTAATATTGATAAAGAATCTGAGGAATCTAAAAATGTTGAACCCTCTCCTATAATTAAACCTATTTCAAATGAAAAGAATATTAATACCACCACTCCCCCGGCCATTCCTGAATCTCCTGGAGCGATATCTCAAATTCATCATGCGATTGGGGATCTCGGTCAAAAAATCAATGATGTTGAAGTTAAATTAGCCGATATCACCGATCAAGGTCCACGAGAAATACCAGGCCCCCCACATCTTTATCCATCCGATACTGAGATGCAGCGATTACCATTACCAAGAGTAGAATCACCTCCACCAATCCAACAGGAGGATCAATTAACGCCTGAGAAATGGTTCCGAAGTTTTTTAGAAAGATATAAAGTTAAACCTAGTTGCATCGAGATATTGGTTGGCAACTGCCGACGGTTTGGTTTGCCAGACAAAACACAATTACAATCGGATCTGTTCAATATGAACAGCGGTATCTTAAATTCCACGGATATTAAATATCTCTCTGGGAATTATGGTTTTGAAAAATATGAAAGATGGGATCAGTTAGCTAACCAGCCTCAGTCTCAGACTGGCACAATATCCTATGTTGTACCCTCATCAAATGTAAGTTTATCTCAAAACCCTGGAAATCCTGGAATAAATCCTCAACAGCCAATTGTTTATCAACAGCAGGCCGTACGACAAGAGACGGACTTAGATAGAGTAAAATCAGTTCTTACAATGTTCAAAGAGATATATGGGGGAGTACCTCAAAATCAGGGGGTGACTATGGAACAAATTCAAGCTATGTTTAATGAAAAAGAATTAGGTATTTTACGGGGAATTTTAGCAAATCAAGATCAAAATCAAAATAATCCCTCAGAATGGACGGTTGCACTAGATAGGAATAAGACGGATTACGATCTTTCGTTGAAAAAACTTGATGCAGATACTTCTAAGTGGGACAAAATCGCAGATGTGGCCGGATCATTCCTTGACACGATGGCCGGAGAAATTGGAAACAAAATGAGTGGACGCATGTTGGGTGGTCAACCTGATAATCAAGGAGTAACTGGTGGTCAACCACAACAGGACACGCTAGACATTCGATCACCTGAAGCTCAGCAGCATCGCATGGAGGCCGTATGCCCTAATTGTAACAACTTTGGATTGACACTTCCTAATGGCGTGATGTCTGGTATATGCCCTAAGTGCGGGCAACCCTTAGTGAAGGATGAGTATGGGGTATTTCATAAGACTACTATCAAGGCGATTACTGAAGCTCCCGTTGTGCCAGAGGATGTCGCTTCTGAAGGGCAGCCATTAAAAAACTTGGAGCGACCTATAGTTACAGAAAAAACTCCAATTGAAATGGCCAGTCAAATAAAGCAGGATATCGCCAATAGAAAAGTTGAAACACCACCACCAGAGGAAAACCCAGATTTTCTCGGATATTGTGGTAACTGCAACCATCCAGTGTTCCATCAGAACATTGCAAAAACTGAGAAAGGAAAAGTCTATTGCAAAAATTGTGTTTAAGGAGGTAAAATATGAGATCTGATTATATTAATGGATATATCTCAGGGTTTTTAAATGCTGTAAAATTATATAATATGGTTTTAAAACCATTACCATTGAAATTGAAACCGTTGATGCTAATACCATCTAAAAAGGAGTAAAAGATGGATCGTGGAAAACCCTTTCGCCAGATGCACGAAGAGTTCAAGAAACATCCATTAGAATACCATCAAAGACAAAGCGATGCAGCAAAGCAATCGGGTGGTGGAGAAAGACTAAAAAAGATGCATGAGGATCTCAAAGCCAAACTTGGAGAAGAGGAATACTGTAAATTTCAAGGTGATTTAGCACGAAAAACAGACAAGCAGAAAGAAATCGGTTGGCATCTTACTCGGTTTGGATTCAAATGTGATTGCGGATCCAACAAATGTAATAAAACCGTTTGGAAAAAACCTTCTTCTGTTAAAGTCAACAAAACCGGATATTTTTTTGCAAATTGGGAACATTGGAAGTATTATAAAAAAAGGCATCCTAGTAGGAAGATTAGAGCAAAGGAAGGATGGAAACTCAAAATCAAAAAGTTAAAGGAAATGGGATGAAAAAACAAGAAATGATTGACAAGCTAGGACCTATAGCAGATTTTTATAAAAAAAATAAAAATAAATATGCATCGGTTTTCGATCTTAGTAAAAAAATTTGCCATGAGCTTGATTTAAAAGAGACTTTGGCAGTTATGGAGGCATTCCAGTGTTTATTTTATTTAGTTGAGCAAAATAAAGATGTTGAAGTGATTGAAACATTAAAAAAAGAAAGGGAGGAAACACATCAGCGAGTATCTGATATTGATGATGTTGCGTTTGCATGATAAAAATATCGATAGAAGAAAAAGAACGTATTGCTCATGCAACAACTAAGGCGTTAAGAGATATGATTATTCGAAAATCATCTGGTAATTTACATATTATTCATAAAAAACCTCAGCAAAATAAGAAAGTTATCATTAACATTAATGGTAAAAAGAAATGCATTTCTTGCAATGTTCTAAAAAACACTTTCGAGTTCTCGACAAGGAGAGGGATTAAGGGGGACATTCAATATCGTGGAAAATGTAAAATATGCAGTAATAGGAGAAGTAGAAAATTAAAAAAAATCAGGAGGGAGAATGAAAGACGATTACGACATTGAAAACCCTTCTGTGAGCATTAGATTTCCAAAAAAAATTATTGAGATTGCTGAAGGGATCGCGGCAAATGAAAAATACGACATAAGCGTAAGTGAGGTTTTGAGGTGGCAAATAATCAAAGATGTAGAATTGTTAGAAATGGCTACTAAATTGAAGCAAGGATTGACCGTTGAATGTCCATATTGTTTTAAAAAATTTGAATTATCACCTCACGATGATGAGGAAATAGAAGAAACAGAGCAATAATTCGTATACTTTGTAGTCGAATTTACTATATATATAACAGTCTATATTTTTTCTTACATTACAAGGATAAGATTAAAAATAATAATGGATGTGAATATAAATGGCTAAAAAAAAATATATGAAATATATGCATGAAACTAACGTAATTACTAGTGTTCTTGGAGCCGGTGTCGGAGTTTTCACGCCGTATTTAGTTGAAAGTTTGGCTGAAGGTGTCGTTCCACTACCACTTCCACCGCCATACAACAAGAACTCTGTTTTTTACCCCCTTATCGGAGGGGCAGTTGCTACAGTAGGTAGTTTTTTTGTACCTAATGGAAAAATAGCTGCTCTTCTCCTAGGATTTGGTGTCGGCTCGTTGACTACCGTTGCTGCAAAAATAATATTACCATCTGTACCACCAGCAGCAAGGTTTCGAGCACCAATCAGACCACAATTACAAAGACAAATGCAAAGACCTTTACCGCAAATTAGACGGGCTTCTGGCGGAGTTATAAAAGGCCGTGTCATCTCAAAGGAGGAAGCATTTGCGAAATATCCAACTGACGGAAGGCCGGTTTCTGGTAGAGTACCCCCTCCCACTGGTGCAACTCCCACTTTTGTGCCAAAAACAGGCATTGCCAATACAATTATTGCTTGAAAAAAGTTGCCACTAATGGCAACTTATCCTGATAATAATAATATTCACTGTGTCTAGCGATCCCGGTGGGATTGCTAATTTAAAAAAGTTCGGGAAGAATGAATTGCTTCCATGTCTCTCTAGGAAATTAGACACACCTACGATGAGGGACGTAGCTGAATGCGAGCTACACAATTCCAGACGTTAAGGAAGCCTCCCCACCAGAGGCTTCCTTTCACGATCATCTCGGAGTAAAGCTAGCTTTCTCACGGTGTGGCTAGCTAGCTTCTCACCTTTCATCTATAAATCACAGTTGCCAATAATCACACTAGACTGAAGAGAGGGCAACAATCGGGTTTTTGTTTTTTCCCCCGAGCACTACACTCTCTCCAGTTTTTCTATTTTCCTCTTCAAAATGAGATTTTATAAATGTAAAAAATGTGCAAAAAATTTTTCTATAGTCCTGCAAGGAAAACCCGTTTGTCCATATCATCATGGCTCGGATAAAATTGAATTTCTATATACTGCTAGGGAAAAAAAACAAAAAAAGTTAAAATGAAACAATGCACTAAATGTACGATATACAATGAGGAGCTCATGGTATAACATTGAATACAGTGTAGATATGACCCAACACTTAATTGCAGGGTATAATATACATCATACGGTTATTATTACCGTTGGGTTTTCTTTAATTCTTCCAAGGTGACTTTTTACGACACTTTATACATTTTAAATCCTTCGTTTTTTGTTACCTTTTTTCCTATAATATACAATAAACACTCCGCACAACGAGAAAATTACCATAGCAGTTGCACCACAGCAACTTCCACCACTTTCACTACTCCTACTAGAACTTTCACTACAACTACCATCATCCCTCCATTCAGAATAAGCAGAATCTCCTTTTGTAACACAACCGTCACCTCCACATGAGTGACAAGAATATTCTTTTCCCCCCATCACATATCTACCATCTCCACCGCAGAATCCGCAAGTAAACCCTGCTGAAACAACTGGTGCTATCATCAGCATCATAAATAATCCAATTACTATTTCCTTTAGCATTTTCGACTCCCTACAATAATTAATGCCCCTCTAATTTATTCATTTTTTCATCTCTTTTCTAATCTATTAATCAATGACATTTAAACATTTCTATATGATTAAAATAACGATTTTCGATAATATTAGAAGATAGATGTATCGGTAAATGCTTTAAATCATTCAGAGGGGCATCCTGTCACTCTTAAGATAGAACTTTTGAAAGCATTATAATTATCGTCTTGATCCCTGTTTTTCCACCTAAACACTAGGGGTAATGTGCATATTGTAGAGTAGTAAAGGTTTTTTAATAAAGATTTCACGAAACATTTAAATATAATGTAAGACATATCTTACATAAGATAATTATGGTAGAAGTGGCATTAACAAAATTAAGTTCAAAAGGACAAGTAGTAATTCCTAGTTATTTAAGAAAGGATTTCAATGTAGGAGAACAACTATTGATAATTAGAAAACATGATCAGGTGATTCTTCAAAGAATGAAAAATATCGATAAGAAATTTAGTGGGGAGTTAGCTTTTGCATTGAGAACAGAAAAAGCATTAAAACAGTATGAAAAAGGAAAATTTAAAGAAAAAAGTGCAAAAGAGTTCTTAGACGAACTTGAAAAATGGTAACTTCAGTTGAATATCATAAGATTTTTAAAAAACAAGTTAGTAAACTAGATAATACATTAAAAAATAAGATTAAAAAACAGATCCATAAAATAATTGATGATCCAGAAGTTGGAAAAACAATGCAGTATGCAAGAAAAGGAACATTAGAATTATATATCCCGCCTTTTAGATTATCTTACAAATACATTAAAAATGAAGATAAAGTTATTTTATTAGCATTTTATCACAAAGATGAACAATAAAAAACCGTGCTACTCTTTGTCCGCTACTACTATATAAAGGTATCATTTTTCGAGATTTTTAGCTATTTTATTTAAAATATAATACCAAACTAAAAAGTATATTCCATAACATAATCAATAAAATTCACCAGCCATCCGGCCATTGGAATTATTTTAGGATGATATTCTTTTGTATCTTCTCCTAACATGTTATGGGCTGTAACGGTCAATACTGCATTAGGATCAATAATATACATTGTGTTGAAAGTTGCAGACCATCCGTCAGACCCATCATAGTCTGTATATTCTTGAAATAATCCAAATTCAAATCTTACCCACTCAATATTATAACCTGAAACATATGCTGTATAGGTGTTGTCAAGATCCATTCCTTGCAGCAATAAGCCGTCTCCGCCAGAGGCCTCGCTACCATCAGCATAATATGTTTTTACAGCATCTATACTTGGTGGTCCTGATGGATTCGTAATGGTCAACTCATCAGTTGCCGGTGTTGACCATGTATCATCATCATCTTTTACTGAAAAATATATGGTATGTGTACCAACTTGAAGGTTAGATGTACTAAATGATGCATCTGAGCTTAACCATCCATCAATGCTTGATTCCCATTTGTAATCGGTTATTATTCCGTCAGGATCTTCTCCATGTCCACTAAATGTTACGGTTTCTCCATAAGTTGCTGGATTTGGGGTTATAGAGTCAATATATGCATTTGGTGCCTGATTTGGCAACTCATACCAGTATGTTACTTTGAGCCAACTCATGAAAACCATATTTAATGGATCGCTAGAACTCATAACGATTTTTATGTCAAGATCATCACCTCTCGATTCAACTGGTATATTCCATGTCCATGATATATTGTATGAACCACCTCCATAAACAATTGTTACATTGTTAAAATGTACCCAGTTGTCAACTGTTATTTGAATTGTTATTCCATAATTTTCATCACAAATACCAATACACTCGACGATCACTTTATAAAACTCCCCCACAGGGGCAGTTATTAAACCATTATATTCAGCATATCCAGAGCGTGGATTAACAACAGGGAGCAATATTAACCAATCATATACTTCATCTATTATTACATTGCCAAAGCAGTTCCATTTAGTAGCATCAGTGAAATTATCCTCATAATTGCCACTTCCAAAGACGTTTAAAGAAGAAACGTTTGAGTAACAACTGCCAAACTCACTGCTAATTATTAGCATGCTTATTAAAACAACCAATAATGTTGCATATCGATTTTTAATTTCCATTTGCTCCTCCCACCTTGATTATTTTGTAATTGTAATAATTAAAAAACATTTAAATTTTTTCTTTTATTTAATTTTTTTATCGTTTGTAAAATTCGCTATGACATTTGTATCTTAAAGATAAAATTTATTTTAGGATATACTTAGTTCTAACAAGTTCAAAACTATGAAATTGCTAAGTTTTTACTCCAAATAGCACCTACAATAGATCTTATCAACTTTGCAGCAAGTATAGATGTTTCACCATGGTCATATGCTGGACATACTTCAACAATATCAAACCCAACTAACTGTGATGAAAAAGCTTCAATAAATTCTAAAATATCAAAAGGATCGAGTCCAAAAGGCTCTGGGGTGCTTGTCCCTGGAGCATATGCTGGATCAACTACATCTATATCGAGAGTGAGATATATTTTTTTATCTCTGAGATGGCCTTTTGTTTCCTTTATAGTCTCAGAAATCCCCTTCTCATTAATTGAAAATGCGTCAATAAAAAAAAGACCTGCCTTTTGAGCATATTCAAATTCTTTTTTTTCAGTTGATCTCACTCCGATTATAGCAATATTTTTAATATCGATATGATCTGCAATTCTTCTTGTAACGCATGCATGATTATACACATCGTTTTCATATTGTTCTCGGAAATCCATATGGGCATCAAGCGAGAGAACTGCTATATCATTTGGATAAGCCTTTACAATTCCAGGGGTTATTGAATGTTCACCACCGATAGCAATAGGAAATTTGTTTTTTACAAGTAATTTGCAAGTAAAATTTCTAACCTTTTCTACCATTTCTTTTGTATTTAAATTCTTTACATCAAGATTTCCATAATCATGCAATTTGATATCTTTTAAATCCACACCTGTCCTTAAATCGAAAGTCTCAAAATTCCAACTACTCTGTCTTGTCTCTCTAGGAGCTTTATCTACACCATGTCTAAATGACGAGGTCTTGTCATATGGAACACCAAATATGACAAAATCTGTTTCATCAAAACCTGATTCGGCGTCTGCAAAATAATTAGGAAAAATCATGTTATCAAGTAAAGCAACGTATGATTATTAAACTCTAGTTATTTTCTTTTTACCCAGTGCTTGCAAATAAAGTATTTCATTTCCCGGTGCTAGTTTATCTTTGAATTCATCAGGAATAGGCATTTCAAAGGTTTCGTAGGTTTCAAGGTCCATTAGTTGAACAACGTCACTACCCATCAAAGAAAGAATCTGGGCGCTCCTCTTATCAATGATTGGAACGTGGACTTTATGTTTAACAGGGTGAACAACACTTCGTTTTTGACTATCGAAAACACCAATTGCTTCAATTCTCGCCTTAGATTCACCATGCTTGCCTGGTTTAGATGTGGAAATACTCATAATTTTGCATGGTTCGTCATCTATTATCATATACCGATTAACTCGTAACGTTCTGACTTCAGCTAGTTCTTTCATATTTTATTCCTCTTCTGGTACTTTATATACGACATCATGCTCTCTTGCTCTATCTTTGACCTTTATGCCAATTGCATCACCAGGTTTAGCAGTTTCAATAGGGTTTCTGTCTATCTCCATTCTGTCTATGGTTTGTGTAAAATCAGTGTGAGCACCAACGATGTGGATAGTATCACCAACTTTGAGCTCTCCATCTGTAATTTTTATAGCAGCTACGCCAATATTTGTAAAAAAATGTTCTACTATTCCAATTTTTTCTTCGACCATATTTAACCACAAACCTAAATGCAACTAGTTATACTTATACCTGTCACATTTATTTTGCTGGTGTGTTAGGACAGGACATATGTCCCTTCTGATGTTTATCATACAACAATACATGATAAACTCAAAAGGTTAGACATATGTACATCTTCAATGGAGAACTCTACCTAAAGAAGGAACACATTCAACTTTTAAAAAATGAGCCAGAATACGTAAAACGGAGATACCATGCTGTTGCCAGAGCTGTTTCTTCAAAGAACAACATCGTTAGAGAGAAAGCATCTCATGACTTAGGAATTGGTATGCGTCAATTCCGACGTCTTCTCAAGAGGTTCCAAGATGAAGGCATACCGGGATTGCGATACAAATCAAAAAGACCACATAGTAGTCCTAATAAGACTACGCAATGGCTTGAAGATCTCGTTGTAAACGTGAGAGAAAAAACAGGTTTTGGTTCCTTTCATATATCCCAGATTGTGAACATCAGCCTGGAAAATCAGGGTAAAATGGAACGAATAGCTCCTCGAACTGTTTCCAGGATTCTTGTAAGACGAGGTATTATTGAATCAGAAAAACGCATAAAGAATGAATGGAAACGTTTCGAATGGGGACATCCTAATCGTCTTGTTCAGACTGATCTGACTAAGTTTAACGGTATCCCTATTCTAACCATGGAAGATGATTACTCTCGACGTGGATGGGCTATCAGACTTACAAATCAACGAGATACAACCGTTGTACGAGGAATGAAGAAACTCCTCAAAGTTAGATATGATAATCTGCTAACAGATAACGGATCGCAGTTTAGCAGAAAGAACAGGGTTATTCGTGAATACTGCGAGGAATATATCAATGAAAAACACATCTGGACTAGCGTCCATCATCCTCAAACCATGGGAAAACTCAGTGCTTTCCAGAAAGGACTGAAACGATTCCTGTATCATAATCTTGGAATCTCTAGAGATGCCCATGAAATTGATCGTTACATCGATGTTTATGTTCACTGGTATAACAATGGGAAATACCACTCTGCTATCGATACCTACCCTGAGGAAAGATACTCCGGGCAAAGAGATGTTGAATGGTATAATCACCTTGTCAAAAGCCTTAAATTAGAAGAAATCCTTTGCATGAAATCATAGGAGGGACATATCTCCTGTCCCTACACA
>JAUXAU010000001.1 GCA_030619765.1 Thermoplasmatota archaeon | reverse complement strand
TGCACCTTTCCCTCTTCCTTGCCATGTTGTATTTGAACCAGGAGCAACTTTTGCGTTAATATTAAATTGACCTTCCGTCATTTCAACAGTTGCACCACCCCGAGCAGCAGCCACTGCAAGAGCTGCATTAAGTTGAAGATGATCATCTACACCATCACAATAAAAATCTGCAGGACCTGTAAAAGTTGATGATGCAACTACAATTTTCTCTCTGCTTGAGAGAACTGTAGGAGCACCTGCACTTGTAAATATTGCATTCACATTACTATCCTTTGTCCAACTTTCCAAAACTTCTGCAAAAGTTGCAACTGTTTTACTCGGAGCTTTGCGAGCCCACTCTGTCTTTAAAGAAGTGCATTTTACTATAGAGTTGATAGCCTCATGCTTGCTATTAGTTACTTGTAGTGTGTACCACTCAGCAGGTTCAAGAAAGCATTGGAATCCAGGAAGAGGTGATGTATATTGATGCTTATCACTTCTTAGAATTTTCCAATACCAATCAGCAAGGCTATTTACTTGGCTTCCTGATATAATAAAATCATTACTTAACTCAAATGTATTCTCACCATTTTTATTGATATCTTCATAGTCGACAAAAGAGTCATGCAACCACCCCTCTTTTTGAATAACAGGCTTACCTAATATTGAGCACTCTCTTAATGTTAAATTATTACCAGTATTATTTGTCAATAAAATTCTTGCTGAACTTGCTTTAGAAGTTAAATCAAATACTTCTTTTGTAAAGCCAGCAGGACTATAAACCAAACTTGCATCTTTAGCACCAATTATCTTTGGTTGCTCTTGTGCTGCAACATAATCTGTAACTCCATAGACAGGAACTTCTACTGGAACATAAGGATTTAAAGGTCCGACAGCTACACCACCATAGACTATAGGCATGCCTGGCTGCCATAGAATATATTCTGTTGTCCATCCTATTATTCCACTTTCATATCCTAATACCAGATATTTTGCCCAGTATTCTTCAAACTCAGTAGGATCAGGCCAAGAACCTCCATTTGCTATCACTTCGTTTATGTATAATCCATCCCGTTCCCAATCTCCCGCGGCTGCAGCTGCCCACAATCTTTCCACTCTATTACTTTTCACAATTCTCTTGCCATGTACAATTATTTTATTTGCTCGACGCCCCAACATCGTATTCATACCAGCAACTTCAGATATTGTTAAAAGAGATCCTGGATCAGAATAACCAGTTTTCAGCATGCTCCTATACTTGAAACATCCTGCACTATCAATTCCCATAAACTGACAAGCAGTCGCATTCGCAAGTTTCTTCAAATATCCCCAAACAGGTATATTTTCAAAAACTGTCATCCAAGGATGTGTTATATTAACTGGGTCTGCATCAAAACCAATTGTGTTATATACAGAAGAGATCACATCATCTGCTGATTCTACTCCAGAAGAACCATCATTAACATTTAGCACGAACCAATTATAATTATTCTCTGACAACATAACACCATCAAGAGATAAAGTTACATTGTCGTTTAGATTGATTGTTACTCTTAATCTGTCAGAATTTGCATTGGTAATAGTATGAGCTATAATAAATCTTTTCCATCCTTCTCCACCACTTAATGTCCAATCAACTTCTGTATAATCTGCTTCTGCTGCATCATCATATTCTGATAATCTTATCTTATCAGCACATGCAGATGCAGACTTCAAATACAAAAAGAAATAATATTTTTCCCCAATGTTTAATTTCTTTGTTCCGATAAAAGTAACTATCTGTCGAACAGAACATGCAGCAGATCCATAAACCAAATCACCTTGATTGCTGCCAAATAATCCACCACCTACTTTACTAAAAGTTGCTCCTGCCCCTGCAACTGTCCAACTATCAGAAATTGTAGCATTCTCAAAACTGTTGTTTGCTAAGTAGCTGCGTACTTCTGTTTGAGTAACTGTTTTTACTAATAGATGAAGAAGACTATTTGCTTCTGTATTATCACACATCTTCTTATCTTCATATCTTACCGCAACCCGTTTCCCTTTCTTTGCTATGTCTGCGACTTTGTCTTCTGCAGTAAGAATTACTTGTGCACGTCCTATTTGGGTTCTTCTTGAAAATTTTCCTTCATTGAGTTTACCTACAAAAAGAGGCTCAAATTCACTCGTCCACCATATTTCAGAATAAACAGGAGAGCGTTGTTGCATATACTTCTGTGATGAGAGTCCATTATACTTGTGATTAACAGGATCCCAAGCAACATACTGATCGTCAGAGAACATTCCATTGACATTTAGCAAGTTCATAGTTAATGTGCTTGCTTTCCAACCCTTTGCACTTCCTTCACTATAAAATGCTCTATTTACATAAGCACTAATATTACACCGTGCCCTTCCAACTCCTTCTCCATTGAAATACCAGAACACTTCTTCATTTTCAACATTTTTAAAACCATTGCCTATATCTATACTTGTTGCTATCTTATCAAGGAACATTCGAAGGTAATTTACAGTATAAGCACCTTCCGTTCCATTTTCAGCACGAACTTCAAACTCTGGAAAATTGCTTGATTTAACATCTACATTACCTGACCAAGATTCATCTTCTTTTGTACTATTTACCCACAAAGACGATCCAGTAGTATCTCCAGTTGTTAAGTTGATAACACAATATATATCAGTCCAGACTTGCAACTCACCATTACTCGTATAAGCATCTATTTTTTCAAGAGTTCTTTCCGTTCCTCCATCTTGCCAAGCGAGTACATATTTGTCACTTGATGCTTGATAGATCAATCTCAATCTATGAGTTGCATCTATGTACCACGACCAAGCACATTGATCAGTTGCAACATCATAAGCAAATGTAGGTTTTACTCTTACAACTATAGTTAGTTTAGAAGATAAGTCTAATAAAAATCTTGCGTTGCCGCCAGTCAGATTATGTGAACCCGGCTGATTATCTTCAGAAGTGATTAGAGTGTATGCTAAATCATGTCCATAGTGGGGAGGATATTCTAATTGTCTAAACCCCACATAAAAGCGAAGATCTTTTTCTGCAACTGAACTTAGACCATCTCTTCTTGATTCAGATATCCATTTAATAGCCACGCATCTCTCCTCCAATGTATCCCATCACTTCTTCTCCCAGCCCTTCTCTTGCAATATATGATCCTTGCACATAAAAGTTATTTACAATTGTTGTACCAAAGCCTCTTTTAAGCATCTCTTCTGGGATAATCCATTCAGGCCCTTTCTCACCAACAAGTGCGTATGTTGGTTCATCTACTCTACCACCCTTTGCGAATGCGGGTGGTGCTGTTCCTGCAATCAATGCTATTTGAGCAGCTGTTATAACCCCAACTCCTATCGCAGCAATGGTTCCACCTATTGGCCCTAACAACTCATAACATTTAATAATTGCTCCTGCAGCAGACATGATTGCGTTAGCAACAGATGTTGCTTGACTCCTTCTAAAGTCGCTCATCGCAGCATCATTTTTTATTTGAGTAATTTTATCTAAAATCTTTTTCTCTTCATCACTTCCTGCTTCTACAGCTTCTAATTGAGCCTCAAGAGCTGTGATTTGATTTTGTGTAGTTGCATCTATATTTGCATTCCATGCATCAAAAAATCCACCAACAGTTGTATTGATAATATCTATTCCAGTTTGAATGTCTGACCAAACTTCATTTATTTTATCTAAGGTTTTTTGCCATGCTTTAGCTTTCTTATCTGCATCATCTATTCCTTCAACTGCTGAGGATATTCCAACACCAACATCCATCCAACCTGCAGTCCATGTTGCAAAGTCAAAACCTTCTGGTTCTGGCATGACAAGTTCCGGAGGTTTCCATTCTATACGTGCCACGGCTCTTGCTTGATCCTTTAATGCTTGTAACTGTCTTTCTAATTCCTCTCTTGTCATTGTAACATATTTTAAATTCTTCTCTGTTTCCTCTCTTACTCCTTCTTTAACAGTTATCATACCAAGATCAATAGCTTCTATTGTCCTTGCTAAAACAAGTTCATTCCCTTTAGCAACAGCTATAAGCTCTGTTATATCTTTAATGTCACTTGTAACTCCTAATTGCTCTTCTAATTGCTCCTTAATAAAAGTAACATGTTCTATCCACTCCTCATCTTCTTTTCCTATCGCTTTTTTAACATACTCTAATGTACGACCATAAGTAACTAGATCCTCATTCAAATCTGTCACTTTTTCCAGAGAAGCAATCTCCCACTTCCAATATGCTTGAGATATTTTTAATCTTTTTGCAGCAGCCTCTACATCTTCCTTTGCCTCCTCTGCATCCTTTCTTGGTTTTATTAGTTTGTTAAGTCTATCTATTTCTTCTTCTGTTGTTTCAATATACTCTTTTCTATCTGGGATAGCATCTTTGTATTCAAGATTCAACTCTCGCAGTGCCTGTGCGGAGCCTGCACTTGCTTCACCAGTAGACTTAAAACTTGCTTCTAAATCCAAAAGAGATAAATAATTTGTAAATTGTGCCTGTTCGTTTTCATTAAGAGCTTTTACATGCCATCCCATTTCATCTTCTAACAACTTTAGCGCTGCTTGAACTGTTTCATATTTAGATTCTAGCTCAGTAAGTTTTTCTACAGCACGAGGAAGAAATATCTCTGACAAACTTTTAACTTTATCTTCTAATCTACTTAACGGTTCTTCTGGAACTTCTATTTCAGGCAATGGAGCAGCAACATCTTTTCTCAACTGATTGATTGTCTTAGTAACTCCTTTTGCCATTTGCGTTGCTACTTTAGTTGTAGCTAAAAAAGCAGGAAGTAACACACTTCCTATTGTTTCAGTCATATTTTGAACTGCTGCAGTTGTTTGTTGAAAGTATTCTGAAGGCGTCATTATTTGACCTGCTTCACCAACTTTTCTTATAATATCTTCACCTGAAGTTAAGACAGCATTTAAAAGGGCCTGCTTTTTCTCTTGGTCTGACAACTGTCTGACAGTTTTACCAATAGACTCTGCATAGACTTCATTTGCCTTTCCAATCTTAACTGTTATTCCTAAGTTGTCTAAAATCATAGGGGATGCTCTTCCAATACCAACAACTATATCACTAAACATCTGCTGTACGCTTTGTCCTGTAGCA
Organism: Thermoplasmatota archaeon; assembly: GCA_030619765.1. Taxonomy (GTDB): domain Archaea; phylum Thermoplasmatota; class E2; order DHVEG-1; family DHVEG-1; genus JAGLML01. Next base: position 83,595 of record JAUXAU010000001.1, on the reverse strand, counting down.
GTAGCAGACGCCCTAGCAATTTGCATAAGCTCATCTAATTTATCCATTGGAAGCCCTAAAAGACTTGCACGAGAAGCAGCCAACATTAAATCTAACTCGTTAATAGTATCACCAGCCATTCTACCTAAACTATCAATAACTTCATCTGCCATCAGTCCAGATTCTCTAGCAATACTTTCAAAAGACATACGAACTTGTAGAACATCTGCAGCATATTTAGATGCATCGAAAGCTTTCTTTAATGCCACACCTGCTGCCGTTGTCGCTGCAGTAAATTTAACCCAAGCAGGAAGTAGAGTCTTTTTAAAAGATTGCTCAGTTCTCTTACTCATTTGCTGTAGAGACTTATCAACCTTGCCTATTTGAGGAGTTGCTTTGTCATGGGCACGTACATTTATATCAACATCAGTTCGCTTTGCCAACTATCTTCTCCTTTTTTTAAAAGCATGTTTTTTTGAGGCTTGTTTCATTTTTCTATTTTGTTGTGTTATGTATGCAGAACGAACCTCATCATAGATTTGTATATCTATCCAAGGTTGTTGTGAGAAGCCTCCTTCATATTTCCAATGTCTGTAGGTTCCATCACCATCTAAAAATCGTAGACACTCTGTTATGAAAGAGATCCATTGATCTAATTCTTCTGATGGGATTCTACCGTCCGGGAGCGCCGCTCCAACTTCGAATTGGGTTCCGTTGAGGAACCATTCTGTGCAGTCTCTGATTGAGATTCGTTCTCCACTGCTAAAGGGCGATTAAGTCCCATTGCAAGACTAAAAATCTCTTCTTCAACTTCAGGAAATCCTAAAAGACGATCAAGAAATTCACCATCTTTAAAATCTTCTTTTGTTTTGTCCTCTTTTATAAAGTTGTGATCCAAAATGCTGTGCTTAATCACAGTCTTATGAAAAACAATCATCTCTCCACCTTGTAACCCAAGAACTTTCCCATCCTTATCTAACTCAACAGATTTTCTTTGTCTTGCAAGTTCCTCTTGAGCCTCTACTGACCACTTTCCAATAATGACCCAATGATCTTTAAGAGACTCAAGAGTATGCTTATTCCTTCTTTGTTTTTCTCGGGCTTGTTTTTCCCAACCCATTTACTCCTCCTTTATTGAGCAATTTATTGTACGCAGATGCATCATCATTGATTACTGTAACTGTGATTGGCTCATTGTAGACAGTGCCTTTAGGTTTAGTTGCACGATAACTGATGTCTGCATCCAACACCCCTGCATTTTCTGGATTCTCAAAGTTTGTCAAGCTACAATAAGGCATTTCAATCAACATCATCTCAGGTACAACTCCAGACACAAAGCCTCCCTTCAAAGAGAATGCAACAGCTGCAGCTGTATCCGCAAAAACTTTTGCTCTCTCAGCAAACGAATCCGAATCTAATCTTACTTGCATACTACCTGTGATGTCAAGCTTGCCTTTTTGATGATACAATCTATCAACTGATCCCCCACCGTATCCATCTGGATTACTATTGTTGCCAATAGAGAAATCAAAGTTTCTGATGTAGTCATACTCATGCGCGCCAATTGTAAAGTCTCCTTGGTAGAAAATTAACGGCTTGTAATCTTCCAAAGTCAAGGTAGTATCTTCTGTTGCTGTTGCTTCTGTGAATCCAAGCACAGTTGCACTTCCTTCACACATGGCCTTCAATGCTCCATTTATATTTAGAACATCAACCACACATCCCGGATACTGAAAGTTGTCATGGTATCCATCTTTTTGTAGTGTTAGAGTGGGTCTCTCTTGGTCTTCAAGATGTGCTGTAAAAACATGTCTATAAGCTCCTGAACTATTACTTCCAAACCACAGATGCACCCAAGTATTTCTTCCTTGTGCATTAGCTGCAAAAGCAATTATAGATGTTTCTGTAACAAAAGCATCCGCTCCAAACACCTTCTCTGCATTGTAGCTTCCATACCCGTTTATTGCAGTGACAAGCTTTCCAAGAGTTCCATAACTACCAGTGATAGATAGATCAATATCTCCAGTTGCACCAAAATTAAGATCAGCAGTCTCAGCTCCTTTACTACCAATATAAGATGAAATAATATCACCCGTAACTGTTACCTTGCAACTGTCTCCTGTTACACCAGTATGTCGGAATCGCATCATAGCGCCAACCTGATCAGGAGTTGCTCCTTCCTCACCAAGCACTGATTTCACTAGCATAGCAAATCCACCCGTTGGTCTTATTGCTAAAGGAATATCACCACCAACATCTGCAAAAAGTATGTACTCTCCAGATGTTATGTTATTTCCTATGATAGCAGGATCCTCTCCTGTATTTGGTTTTCTATCTACTCCTATAAGTCCGGATATAGGCACAACCGCTGTACGTTTTACAGCAACTCCCGCACTTGCACCAGTGGCCTCCACACCCACGCTTAATTTTATATTGTTTGTACTAGGCATTGTTTATACCTCCTTTTCTTTGTTTTTAATAACTTTTTGCTGTTAGTTGTACTGAAAGACCCTGCATCATTTTTTTAGTGCTTGAGTCCTCCATCATCGGGGTATAGTCTACCGTGCCCAGTTGGACATCTACAAATGCATTCTCAAATGTACTATCTGCTTCTTGCAGCCTATTCACTGCCTCGTCGTATCGCATTATTGTTTTTCTAACGTCGCTTAGGTCTCCAGAAGAATACTCAATCAAAACCGCAATTGAATGAATAAGCCAAGGCCTTGTTAAAGGAGCATCTTCAAATCCATAATCATGGTCTGTTTGATCTGGAAGAATGCTTATCCTTGGAAAAATTTGTTTCCTTGATTCCCCCACACTTATATGTCCTACTCGCTTAACAACTTCTTCTCTTTCTGATTCAATTGTTGCGAGCATGTTGTCTAAATTATCATTAAAGTAATTCTTAACTCCGTTAAGAGAATCCTCCATATATTTTCGACTCATTTTTTCCTCAACACATTATCAATAAAGTCTCTAACAAAAGATTCAATTTCACTTTCATCTTTTCTTGTAACAAAAATAATCTCTCTTTTAGGGGGACGGCCTGGTTTAGTTGGTGCTTGATGATACTGTGCGTAAGGGATATTTGTACCCCATTGTAAAGTTGTTTTACTTTCTCCTAAAATGTTTGGAGATGCTTGTAAGTGTCCATAATATCTTAAAATAGCTTTCGACTTTCCTTGTTTTGCTTTCCATATTGCGTATCTTTCGTTTAAGGGTTTCCAAGCAGGATGCCCTCTTCTTGCACCAGACCTTGCAAATGTCTCTCCCCACCAACTGTGGAAAAGAAACCTTGCCATTTTTCTGAACAAGCCCCACTTTCTTTGATTCTGTGCAATGCTTTCAACAGCGTGTAAGACATCTAAGGTATTGTTAAAATCTACATCAACAGAGATCAAATGATTCTTCCTAATCCAGGTGTACGGGCAACGTTTGCTCCCAACTCCTCATTCTCATCATCAAGCAACTTGATTGATCCTGCCTCAAATTGTTCTAACAACTTGTCATATCTTTCTTTGTAGTAAGTATAAACAGTATTTTCTTCAATCTCACCAGAACCCAGCATCTTTTCGTTATCGTAAAAGTTGCGTACAATTGTAATCAACGCAGCTTGATATTTTGCTAAACGGTTGATCGTCCTCGGAACAGAATCTAAAGCCTCAACTTCATCCCAATCCACAAATTTGCTGAGGTCATCACGTATAATTTCATCAGCCTCTTCAATATTATCTTCTAATTCTGCATCACCTATATTAGTATCCTTTAACATAGGAAGATTTTTTTTCAATTGATCTACTGTAGATAAAGTTGTCCATGCCATGATTTCTCCTTAAGTTCTATTCCACTCCTCACTCGCTTCTTCATCACAAACTTTCTTTGCATCATCTAAAAGTTGTTTTGTCTTTCCTTCCAATCGCTCTTTCTCCCAAACTGGAGATGTAAAAAATTCTCTAAATGCGTCTATCATTGCCCACCGACCACAAACACTTCCACTTGCTATCCTAACATTGTGTTCTAAGTTGTAGCCATTTTTTAAGTCACATAAGATTCTATATTTAATCGAAGCATTTCGTTTCATTTGATCTGGTTCATGAAACACAAAATGCCAAAGAGTAACCGGCAAATATTCAAAATCACCTTGTTGTAGAACTCTTAATGTCCACTCTCGTGTCTGCTTTCTTGGGAATCGTATGTCCCACCACCCAGCTTTTCTTGCAATATCCATTCTAATAAGTCTTCCACCAAGAGACTCATAAAGTCGAAAGTTTTCAAAAGAACTTTTATTAGGATTGTATCTGGCACCCACATTTATTTGGCGAATCTGACCATTATAATCATGAATCGAAAAATCAGTGTAAACTCCCAATACTTCATCTTCTCTACCTGCAAGAAAATCAATACATCTTTCTGCCCAATCAATTTCATGCCAACAATCGGCCGCGCTGTGGTGCCAAAAAAATCCATTGGCATTTTCAAGTCCAATATTAAACGCCTCAGAGACAGATCTAAAAGATGAAGTTCTTTCTCTCCTGAAAATTTTGATACTTTTACCATAGCTTCTTAAAATCTCAGGAGTAGCATCTGTACTACCATCATCAATTACAATCAATTCAATGTTTTCATATGTCTGATTAAGGATACTATCAATTGCTTTTCTAAGAAGTGGTTCCTTTTCGTTGTAAGTTGGGATAATAACACTGATTTTATCATGTCGCATTTTCTTTCTCCAAATAAAAATGTAGACAACGCCATCCAACACCAACACCAACTTTCTTTACATTCCCTCCACTCACATGTTTAACTCCTAAATGATTCAATATTTCCGCAACGTTGTTACTAACTTTCATAAGTCTCTTCTCATGAATCATTCTAGCCAAACAAGACATAACAGCTTTACCAGAAACTTCCGTAAGCAACTCGTCATAACCTCTAGGATAAGTCATCTCCTTCCTTGCCCACTTTGTATGAGTCTCATGAACAGGAACATATTTACTAGTTGCAATGTAAATATCTAATCCTCTCAAGTACATATTAGCAACACAGAAGGTATCGTCACTCCCTCCCTTGCAAGGTAAGAGCTCATCTCTTCGGAGAGCGCTTGCTCTTAAAAGCAACCCTTGTCCTATTCCATCCATCGCCATAATCATTAAATCAAGTTCTCTATCTCCTTTCCGAAGTTCTACAACTCCACATTTATCATCCACCCTATTTATAATAAGATCAACAACATCAAGAAACTTCTCAGGATAAGTGAAAACAAAATCATCATCAATATATAAAACAAACTTTGAGTCGACAGAAGGAGAATCTATAAAAGCATTCATAGCTATATTTCTATAGTGAGATAAGTTTGGACTATGCTTATATCCAACTAAATAATGCTTGAAATCATGCAACTGTGGAATGGAATAAATAGATTCTTCCGGCACAGCAACATACAAACAAATTTTATTCCTAATTGGTTGTAAGGATTTAAGAATTTTTTGAAGATAATTATCTGCCCTACTAGGAAATATTATTGGAAGCATATACACCTTCTATCACCTTATCAATCTGGGGCAGTATAACCTCCATCGAAAAATATCTCTTTGCCCATTCTCTCAATTCTTTCTTTGGATAATGATCAACTAAAAGCCAAAATTCCTTTGCTGTACTATAAATGTATGGCTCAAAAAAGATATCTCTTGAACCCATCCAATCAGCAACTAAGACTTTTGTATCGCAACTCATTGCTTCCTGAATTACAGCATGACATCCTTCGTTGATAGAATTGCTAACCACAAATTTAACAGAATTGTATATCTCTCTCAATGGCATTTTAAATTGATGATCTATTAATTGTAAGTTTATTCCATGTTGCTGTGCAAAATATACAAGTTGCTGAATAATTTTTCTAGTTGTAATCTTCTGATCTTTTTTCCAGTCTTTTTGTGCAGTGATACCACCCACAAGCAAAACCTCATTAAAATATTTAGGTCTCTCAGCAAGAAGCCTAAGCAATCCTAACTGATTCTTCACATAATCAAAATTACCAACCATTGCGATTGCATTTCTTCTTTTAGAACCTGGCAGTGGCTTCCAAAAATCTGTATCAACAAAACCTGGAATGTAGACTGTATGAACTGGAAATTTGTACAAAGGGTTTACAGAGATAACTGTGTGTATTTGTCCACCCCACGCTGCCCAGAAGTTTTGATAATACTCACTTCCTAAAGCCCTCACAATAACATTCCGTTTTGGTGAATCAAAAGAAGCATCCACACTTTGCTCATTTGCCCATTCTACCCAAACTACATCTGCATCATTATAATCTTCTACCAACTCATACTTTTTCTTAAAGTACTCATCACGAAGAAACTCAAAAGAATTCAAGTTGCCACGAACTATCGACTTAAGTTTTATCATCTTCTTCCCAAATACTCCTTGCATAATTTTTCTTCGCATTAAAATCCAGGAATTTATCAACTATTTCCTTGCTAACATTTTTATTTAATGTTGAGTGATAACTCTGATGAGACTTTTCAGAAAAATCTTTTAAGAGTCCTTCCTTCTTTGCTTGTTCATATAATGGAGTGCCAGGTTGAGGTGCTGCAACACTTAAACTTATGTATCTTGGATCTAACTCCTTCATAAATTCATACGTTTCTTGCATCTCTTTAACTGTCTCGGTCGGCATTCCTATTAGTGCGTACATTGTACAGGGAATCCCAACTTTTTTTACCAATCCAACTTTCTCTCTTATCTTATCTTTTGTAAAAGGTTTGTTCATTAACTTCAAAACTCTTTCAGAACCTGACTCTACACCAAGCTTGACACGAACACAACCTGCCTTTTTCATTTCTTCAAGAATCAACTCTGAAAATGTGCTTAGTTGCGCCTCGCAAATCCATTGAATACGGAAAGGCAACTCTTGCATCTGTTTACATAACTCTAAGGTCCTTTTCGGAGGCAAGTTAAAGTTATCATCGCTTATATAGTATTTCTGCACTCCCCATTTAGCGTATCGATACTTTATTTCATCTACCACATTTTTCACACTTCGATATCTCACTTTCCTCTTCCATAAAACAGGGGAGGAACAAAATGTACAACTAAAAGGGCATCCTCTACTAGTACATAATACTCCAAAGTTGTTCTCTGGATCTTTGATTGGAATAAGTTGTAGTTCCAATTTCAAAAACGATATATTATCAAGATTTCTTATAAAAGGGTTCTCTTGATTATAATAAACTTTTCCATTATATCTATAACTAAGTCCATCAATAGAAGGAAGTGAAACACCAGCTACAAGTTCCATCATTGGTCTCTCACCTTCACCACGAATCATATAGTCGATGTCCTCAGTCATCGTTTCTTTTGGCATTAGTACAGTATTATTACCACCGACAACAATTTTACATTTAGGATTCCATGCTTTTATAATTCGTGCTATCTTGTTAATAATAGGAATATTCGTAACAAAAGTGGCTGATATTCCTACAATATCTGGACAGTAATCTACAATCCTTTCTCTGATTTCGTCCCATATAGGATCATCTTCAGCAAGATTCTGCCGCAAAGATGCGCCATCAAAAATCTCTTTTAAGTTTATATCAACATCACACTCTACATGATCTGCATTATAAACTTTTACTTCATATCCACAATCGTCCAGCATTGTAGCGACGTAACCTGCTCCGAGACTGACCCAATTATTTCTTCCTCCTCTTAATCTGTAGAAAGGAGGAACAATTATAAGTGTTCTCATTCATCCTCAACTTTCAAGTTTGAAACATACATCTCTTTCTTTGGTTAAGTGGTTAAATCCTTGCGCGTACTGCACAGCTCCAATTTCTTCTAACAGCTTTTGGACATGCTTGTCCAGTTCAGGATCAAAACCATCATAACTAATTCTGATTGTAAGTTCTTTCTCAAATGTTTTTGTAGGCATTATAACTTTGCTCCTTGATAAAAAAGAGGTACACACAAATGATTTTTTGCAACCCAATCAGTGTTTGGCAATTCATAATCCCTCTTGAGGTAATGATGACAGGGATCCGAATATACCCTACCCGTTGATTCTTTAAGCTGCTCAAATACAATATACTTGTACAATCCTGAAGTCATTCCTGATGGCAAGAGGATCCTTCTTGAAAACTTCTTATCCAAATACTTTCTTGCATACGCATTTTTCCACTTAACAATATCATCCAGTCTATCAGTTTCTACAACTCCGATCGCTGCGTTGAACTCACTCATCCTTGCATTTTGACCATGTATTGCATAATCAGGTTTTCCATAATCACTGTATTTCTGAGCAAAGTCAACCAATCCGTATTCATTAGCAACTAACATAGCACCTTCACCAGTTGATATTGTTTTGGTTGCATAGAAAGAATAAATACCGCAATCCCCCCAAGTTCCTGCTTTCTTTCCATACCAATCGGCGCCATGAGCCTGTGCACAATCTTCTATAAGCACAATTCCTTTTTGATCACATAACTCTACAATCGCTTCAATTTCAAAAGCAATATGCCCACCAATATGAACAACTACAACTGCAGCAGGTTTGAACATATCAATTTTTTTTACAAGATCATAATAGCTCATGCAAAGATCATCTTTATTGCAGTCTACAAATTCTACTCTTCCACCCGCTGCCATGACGCTTAATGGTGTTGCCATAAATGTATTAGAAGGTACAAGAACGGTTTTATCACATAATAAAAAATATTTCATTACAAGTCGCATTGCATCAGACCAATTTGACAATGCAATAGACCTTACACCAACATAATTTTTCCACTTCTCGTTAAACAAAGGCCAGAATCTCCCATCCGACCATAGTTGCTTGTCTAAAATCTCATTCCAATATTTGTGTAGTTTCTTTTTATCTTTTGGATCAAACCCTATTTTAAACCGCATATTTGCATCCTATTCTTAATTTATTAGAACATGAACGAGAACATGTTTTTATTCCACTTCCACCTCTTTTTCTTCGACTGTTTACATACCAAGAAGGATGATAAAATATTTTTCCACAAGATTTACATGTAAATGAAAGCCGTTTCTTTGTATGATGTAAAGTAGTATGTTGTCCAGCTGTAAGCAACTCAAGATTTTCAAATTGATCATCTAAAGAATCACCATTTTTATGATGAATACAGAACCCCTTTGGAATAACTTGTTTAGTATTTAACCACCAAACAACATGTGCTCTACGAACATAACAACTCTTCCCTCCAGGGTAATCCGGACGATACACATGAAATCGATAAAGAACATTTTTCATTTTTTTGTCACATGATGTACACCCATCATTCCAATCTGTCCCGTTCCATATCTGTCTTTTCGATACTCCCATAAAGCTCCTTCATCAACGCTTCAATTTTTTCCATCTGTCCGTCAAGTGAATATCTCTTGTCAATCCACATCCTGTATTTTTTAGAGTCATAGTTGCCTTCTAAAACTTTGTCCAACTCATCCATGTCCCTCCAAATCAATTCTTCGGGCCACAAGTTTCTCGATCCTCTAAAGTCGTGGATCAAAGGTTTGATTCCCTTTGCCATTGCCTCTGCAACTACATAACTAAATGATTCTAAAATGCTTGTTGATATCAAAAACTTGAGATTCTCCATCCACGAGTTTATTGACTCAACTCTAGGCACCCATTCATAATTCTTCAATCCTCTCAACTCATATTCTAACATCTTTACATTGATATTTACATCACGTGGAACATCTAATCTCAACAGAAACTTGTACTCAGGATGAACCTTTGCAAACCTTCTAATCACCTTTGCCAAAAGCAATGGACCTTTTTTATCAGTTAACATACCAATGATTCCAATGTTTTTTGACTTGCTGAATTCTCTTCGTGCAAAACTCCACATAGGCATATTTACACCGTTGTGAATAACAACACTCTTTGTACTTTCTGGCAGCCACTGCGTTTCCATAAAATGTTGCTTAACATGCTGCGCAACAAACACAAGAGCATCCACTTTAGACCAATCAAGATGCATCAATCTTGCCTTATTGATCAGTTCAAATCCATGCAACCGAACAATCCATTTTTGATTCTTTGGTTTGTCCAACGAAGTAGCCTCAACAACATTCTGGTTACACCATTCAAACCAGACAATGTCTCCCCACTTTGCATACTCTGCTTGATACTTGACAGAAGTTGCAACATTGTATTTCTGTGCCAGCCTATCTCGAATATCACTTAAGAAAGTAAATCTGTTATCCTCATCATAGACAACAATTTTCATTGTGTCAGGCTTAATCCCCAATCGCTGTTTCCATATTATCATTAAATTTGGAAGTTGTGAATCCGGACTTTGCAGCCTTATTGCCTCTTTTGCATTCTCGTACGCCTTCATCCATTCACCAACCGCTGAATACAACTTTGCCAATTTCTCGTATGGCATGTAAGTATAAGCAGGGCCATGTAGGAATAGTCCATTTAGAGGCGGCTTCATGTCAATTGCTGATTTCCACCAATGTTCTGCTTGATAAAATTTCTTTTGATCATAAGCTATATCACCTAGCAAACAATAAATCTCTGCACGCTCCCAATCTTCAGCAATTGCTTTTTTAAGAATCTCTTCTGCTTTTTTGTAATCCTTTTGTTCACCACAAATTGTAGCCATCATTAACATGGCGTGTGCTCGCTCTGCGCCCCAGTCTGACAACTCTAAATACTTTTCAAAAGTTTCTAAAGACTCATCAAACTTTTTCATTTCATGATAAGTGTTTGCCAGGTAGAAATGAGGACGTGCCCAACCAGGCTTTTCCTTAATATCCTCTTTAAGGAGTCGTACATTCATGTCTGCCCGTTGGATTTTTCGTGATTCTGTTATCTCTTCAGGCTTTTTGTGAATAAACACCAGTTCGTTTACTGGTCGTTTCTGAGCATTGCTTTCTTTTTTAGTTGCAAGCCAGTTATGTACTCTACCAACATACTTGTGCATTCCGTTGTTTTTAAACAGTCGTGGTTGCATGAAAAAAGTGTCTGGGACCAACTCATCAATATTACTTCCCTTTGGGTTCATATAAATGAACGCACTGAAAATTTCAGTGTCACTAAGATCCTTTTTGAGGATTAATGATTCAACTTTAGCCCTTTCCCTATCACCTTCTTTGGTTTGAGCCAATTTAGATTCCAGTGCTTTAGAAGTAACTCTATACAAAAGATTAGTTAAAACATCTTTTGATTTTGGATGCAATATTTCATGAGCATCCATAATTAGAATCCATTCTTTTGTACAGCAAGCGATTGCTTGATTCCTTGCATCTGCAAAGTCTTCGGCCCACTTGTAATGGTCGACTGTATCTGCCCTGGACTCAGCCAACTCAAATGTTCGATCAGTTGTAGTGTCGTCTACAAGAACAACGATCTCATCTACAACATCCCTTACACTTTTTAGACAGGGAATAATCGTCTTCTCTTCATTTTTTGCGACAATTGCAACAGATACTGTTGCTCTATCCTTGTTCCCGCCTTTCTTTTCTTTGACTGTTTCTTTTACTTCTTCAGGCATAATTTTTCTTTCCTCTCTTTTTCATTTCTTGAACTAATCTGTCATAATCAAATGTTATCGCTTTTGCGCATCCGTTTTTAAGCAGATACTCTTCCATCTCTGCACATTTTTTGTTTCTTTCATCCCAATCTATTTTTGGTTTGCTGGGTTGTTCGTTCTGTTCTATTGGTTTTCGTTTGACTCTTCTTGGAGACACCTCTTGATTCTTTACAGCAATGGTAAAGTCATTTGTTCGTTTTACCATATCCTCTCCTTTTTTATTTGTTTGCTATTTTTCTGGGAAGTCTTATTGTTCTGGGGATTCCTGTTTTTGTTGGTTCAGTTGTGTACATGTCTGTCCAGTATTTAATTGCAGCATTGCTGTTCAGCTTGACTAACTCTGAAAGGATTCTTTTTTCATCACTCCTTTTGAGCCGGTGATGACATGTTTTGCACATCCATGCCAAGTTAAATGGATGATCAAGTTGTTTATCAGAATTCACGTGATGCAAAACTTTTCGCAAGGATAGTTCTTTCTTGCACCTTAGACAAATTCCATTTTGTCGCTCATACAAAAGTGCTCTATATTCAAAATCACGGAACAATTCTGTGTAAGGAGCAAATCTTTGTTTGCGATCAGAATTCCATTTTGGATTCTTCTCACCTTTTACTGAAGGTCTTGGTCCTCCCATATTTTTTCGGTATTCTGGATCATTCCAAAGCTCTTTCACTTTCTTGCTCAATTTTTGTTTTGTTTCTTTTGTATGGCGTCTACCAAAAAATGGATTCTTTCTTCCCAATGTACTTTCACGTGTTCTTTGCTTTACCTCCTCAGAGCGCTTCTTTCCTGAATTACCACGACTTATTTTTTGTTTTGTTTTATCCATATGTCGTTTACCAAAAAAGTGATTCATTTCTCCTCTTTGCGCTTTACTCATTTTTCTCTTTGTTTCTTCAGAAGGTTTATTTCCTAAATGAGACTCCTTCCATCCTTTAATAGTTTCTTTCGAATAGTATCCCACTTTTCCTTTATTCCAAGGAACTTGTCCTAAATTTGCTTTTCGCAATTTCTGTTTTGCTTCTTCAGAACATGGTTCTCCTTTATTCCAGGCAACTTTACCCTTCAATTTTTCACTCATCTTTTTAAGAGTTTTCTCAGAATGATGCTTTCCTTTGTTCCAAGCAACCTGATATCCTTTCTTTCCTTTGTTCCAAGGAATCCGCTTCCTCATTTTCTGTATTGCTTCTTCGGAATGCTTCCTTCCTTTAAATGACATCTTTTCTCCTTTTGAAAAAAAGGGGAAACAAATTTAAGTTCCCCCTCTTGTTTGTCTTACACCCATGCTCCAACCGAACTTGTCGTGTACAGCTTGTGCAACGATACATCACGAAGTTCTCCCCAACCAAATAATCCGTACCAATATAAGTTGAGCAATCGTTGCAACGCGTCGAATGGTAGGTAAATCCTAATCTTTCGATTAGGCCTGGACTTTCTCTTCACCTCTAAAAGGTGGATCGTGTAAAGTCTCTGCACTTGCCCAATCACTTTCATGATTTGCTAGCTCAGGATTGCCTTAGGCGGCTGCCCTTAGGTTTCCCTGACTTAGCGATCTGTTTGCCACATCATTACTGACATGGAGGGCCCGTAAAAATCGACCCGAAATTCCCATGCTAGGTGCAACTCCTTCGGCATAACCAATTGCTTGATATCCGAAAAAATAATTTGTATATATATCGCCCCCCAGGGTCGCCCCCTGAGAACCAATATCATACCGTATCTGGCATTGAGAAGTCTCGATAAATCTAAACCCCTCAAATTCCCCAACTTCACCAATGTAGATGTCTTCAGGCTCAACATACTCTTTTGGAGCACGCCAAGTCCCTCCAGCCGCACTCACCTCAGCTCTGAGGTCATGCGCACAGTCAGGATGCACTATAGCAATATAAAACTGGCCATCGGCTTTAATAACATTTTCCCTTGCAAGTCTATTCTTCGCATAGCGGACATCTGCCGCTGTCAACCGAGTTCCTGGAGTGTTTGCCATACTAGCTGCCTCACTACCAGAAGCGTACTTTGCGTACGTGGAGTTAGCATCAAACGCAGCCCGAGCAATAAAATCAACACTCCGCCCCATAGAGTCACCAACAACCCTGGCAGCCGCCATATCAATATTAGCAAAGCTCAAAAGCTGAATTTTTCGACTTCTTGTCACCAGCTGTCCATACTCCTTCAGCGTCACACTCTTTTGAGTGCGGCCCATTGTAGTACGAGTAGGATCACCGGTTTCAGAAAGTTCTCCTGTTGAAGTAGAAAGGTCACTGAATATGGTAAACGTTACAACGTTACCAGGCATCGGATCTCTATCGGTTATAGACCACTTCTTAGGCTGTCCAAATTGTGCAAAATACAACTTAGGTTGAAAAGCAAATTCCACAGCTGCCGAATACGCAGTCCTTACAAGTCCTGTTAATGTTCCTATACCAACATAAGTATCAGCCATTTATTTTCTCCTTTTTAGATTTTTGTGCTCTTCTTTCCCAAGCACGAATCCAGTGCACTTGCCAGCACCATCCCCTTATCTCCAACACAACGTATCTTTATAAAGTAGATTTTAACTTGTTGATTTCAATTTACCAACTTAATCAGCATCAGCTTTTCTGCCATATTGAAACAATAGATCCTCAAGATCCTTTGCACTATTGCAACCCTTGATCTGTTCTTCTATTGTAGCCTTTGATGTATCTGTTTTAGATGATTTTCCAATAGGCCCTGGACCTTCACCTACATCTTTCTTTTTAGGCTCTCCTTCACTCTTTTTCTTTACACCCTCTTCCTTAACTTGCGCTTCCTTTGCTGGAAGTACCTCCATAAAATCCCTTATCCATTTTATTTGAGTGCGAACATCAACTCCAGATGGAATAAGTTTGTGATATTCTACAGGAAGTTCCTCCCTTAGCTTCTCAAACTCTTCTCCAAAATATTTGTGAGTCTCAGCTGCATCTTTTTTCAAAACATCAGATTGGGGCTTTACTTCTTCGTACAGTTTCTTGTACTGTTCTTTTTCCTCCATCTCTGTTTTACGTGTCGACTCCTTTTCCTCTTCAATATCCTTTATTTTTGCTTTCTTTTCCATTATTTCATGGAGCCGTTCACGTGCAAGATCCTTAAATTTGTCAGCGGTTGTCCTTAAATTATCGCCACTTTTTTCCATTGTTCTTACAAGTGCTCGCAGTTCTGATTCAGAAAGCTTGTCAACATCAACTTCTTTAGGCTCAGCCTTTAATATTGCTTCAGCTTCTTCATCAACTACTTTTTTTCCACCCTCCTTCTCACCTTCAGGAGGATTAGCCTCGCCAGCGGAACCCCCACCGCCCTCACCTACATCAAATCTAATGAGGCTTATTAACCCATCGTGCAATAAATCCATTGCAACCTCCTTATTATTATACGTTCTCACCTATTGTGTATCTTTATTAAAAATGTAAGGTAGAATTCCACTCAAAAGCAACAATTACAATTAAACCTTTGCTCCCTTAGGTGCCCATGCGTATGGGACATCCCCAAACGATTTCGGTCTAGGATCCTCATCAAATACAAAGGGTGATAACCATAAAGTTGTAAGAGGGCTTTTTAAATGGTCCTTATAGGTATAAGGTCCCATTACAGGGCCTAATTCTTTTCCTTCCATCGTTTTTGCAACAGCAATTATTCTACGTACAATTGCTTGACTTCCAGACAATTCACTATCCCCTAACAACTCACCATCCTTCCAAGTTATAGATGCTTTTTTTCCCTCGTACACTCCTGTCATTGTCCAACTCATTTTTGAAGTGTAGTCGAAAGATTTTATCATTCTCCTTTTCATATACCACCTCTATTTACAAAGAAGAATACCTAAGATAAGATCGTCCATCTCTTTATCAACTCCCCATCCAACCCATTCCCAAGTATCGCGACTAAGCGATGTAGCACCATGCAAATACCCCATTCCCATACTGAACACTTCCGTATCATTACTTGGATATATTCTTCCAATATATCCAGTTACAAATTTATCTTTTTTTGCTATAACATAATCAGGATAGCCTTCCAAATGTTGTGCAGCTTCACCAATTGTACGTGTACGGAGGAACTCGTTAACATGTTTTTTCACTGTCTTTGTAGATAATCTATCATCAAAAAAATGCCCTAATTCATGCACCGCAGAATCTTTAAGAGAATTACCAAGATTTATAAGATTTTCAGTTGGTCTAAAAAGTGAAGTGGTGTTTTCAACATAAGTAACACGATTAAGACCCTTTTTCTTCAATTGATTCACCCAATCCTTTGGATACGCAGAGAGATTCTTAAGCAATAAGTCAATAGCTTTTTTATCACCACTCTTAATATTTATTGTCCCACCCAGCTCACGATACTGACCCAACATTTCTACAACTTTAATCCTTATCTCATTGTTAGTCACATAAGGAAGTTTATCTAATCCCTTCCGAACTCGTTTTTCTTCTCTTGCTAATGCTTTTGCTTGCTCAACAAACGATTTACCAACAGATGTCATATCATCATTACTATCTGAGCACTTATATTTTTTTATTTGTTCCCGTACAAAGTCTTCTCCAGTCACAGTCTTCTTAACAACTTTTTCAGCAACTTTTTTTGCCGCCTTTTTTGCAGCAACTTTCTTTACAACTCCTGTAGTTTTCATTGCTCTTTTCTCTAAATCCCCTTTAGAAAAATCCCTACCCCAAACAACAGTTCTCTCACCTTCTACCTGCGTTGCCATTATTGGCGATGAAGAATGGACACATCGCGGATGGAACAAATGAATTTTTTGTGCTTCCTGCACTGTCTGATATCCTGGCGTCTGCCCAGATATAGACAAAATCTTTCCTTCCCAAAACTTACAAGGATCTCCTGAACCTCCAATAGACACAATCACTAAATCAAATCCAGCCCTTGCCATTTCATTATGTAGACCCTCTTCTTGCAATCCTCTACTGCGAGTTCTTGCAATCGTTTCAGCCCATTGTTCTGGCTGATAATGTCTTGTTAATCCATCCTTGCACAAAATGGGTATCCTACCACTCATTGCAGGATTGGTCAATTTCTTTCTACGAATAGTATCCAATGCCATATCTTTTAATTCTGGAATAGAAAACTTGTTGACATCAATTTTCTTAAAAACTTTTTCAACTTCAAACACAGTTCCCATGTCACGAAGATACTTACGATTAAATTTCTTCATTGATTTAATTGAATCTTCTAACAACTTGTCTGTTCCATTTACATACCAACCAGGATTTTTCATACCCGTACTGAAACACTTCCCGGGCTTGGATAACGTATGCGCTCATAAAAAACAGGTATCTTCAACTTCTTAGCCAATTTAATTTCCATCTTAGTACCCTTAGATTTTTTCCAATCCTTCATCATAAAGATAGCATCACATCTTCTCAATATTTCAAAATCCATATCCATCCAAAAGTCATGATCCCAATCATCAGCCACATTGCCATAGATTTCGTAATGCGCAGTGTTTTTATGTGGAGTAAGAACTGCCCAACCTCTTGCAATCAATTCCATTGACACCCTTTCTGCTTCTCTTATGTTATCTTCTACTCCAGAATAAGTTGAAGCGTGATAAGGTCCTGCAACATAAATCAATCTCATTCTAATGTCCTCCAGCCTGTATCTTTTGCAATTTGTTTCCCTCTGTCCTTTCCCTTAAAAACTTTTCCATTAAATATAGCAGCATTATCACTAATAGGAACTGAATATGAAGTACAACTATCTTTTGTCCAATAAACTACACCGATTCCTTGCTGCCAATCAATATCTCCTTTACTTGCGGGAACCCTCCCATCTATATGGGCCATGGTTCCAAAAGATGTAGCAAATACAATTCTCCTACCATTGTGGACATCTTTTGTCTTTGCAGCGTATTCGACCCTGTGAATATGTCCAACTATTTCAGAATGGACAGCATCTCTGACAATAGCAGCAACAGTTTTGCCTCCACCAGATCTTATTGTCTCTCCATGAGAAATTCTAACATCTTCATTTAACCAATATTGCCCATTTGGATAATCTCCTAAATATTCTAATCCAGAAATATCCATTCCCATTAAATTTGGAATTGACAACACGTCATATCCTTCCAAGTTGTCTACACATTTTAATCCATAAGCTTGTGCCTGATTGACAACTATTGCTTTAATCAAACGATCTTCATGATTGCCAGGAATAAACTTTCTTGCAGCATACGGGAAAAGAAATCGCATTTCCGCATCCCACCATGCTAACTCAATCATTGCCGGCAAAAGTGTTTGATCATTACTAGGATAGTGAAGAAACTTGCTTGACCAATTTGTCAGATCAAACATGTCACCATTATAAACAATCAGATCAGGTCTTATTTCGTACGCTATCTGAAGAGCAGTGTCCCAAACATTTCTATCATGAAACGGAATCAATCTCCCAGTTTGTTGATCTCTACTATAACCCATTTGAGCATCTGCAAGAACAAGAGCAACTTTTGCTTTTCTTTTTTCACCCATCGCCAAGTCAATTTTTTGCGGTGTTATCTCAATTCTCTTCAGCGGCTCAAATTGAGTTTTGTTCAACACCTTTTTTGACAACCATGCTTTAACTTGGAAAAGTGCAACTTGATCTAACCCTGTTTCCCATTTATTTATTACGTGTCTATCAATATTCCAAACATCTAAATCAATTTTACATACCTGAATTAGATCATCCAATGTCTTCACACGAGTTGCTTCAGCAACTCCATAATTCCCAGTCTCTTCAAAACTCGCTCTGCCACTTTCTTGTAAAGGTCGTACTTTATAAAGTTGTCTCTCAAAACTCCTTTTAGTCATTTTTGAATTTGTTTCTAAAACAAATTGCTCATACAATTCTAAAACTTTCCTTTTATCTTTCAACTCGGAAAGTTTTTTTCTTATCCAGCTATTCTTACTCATGTAACCCCCTAAAAGGTTAGTCATTCACATATTTACTCTTTCCTCTTAATCCCTCCTCATCTATCATATCAGACAATTCTGCAAGAATTATTTCATCATGCTCCTTAGATAAAATCCTATCATTCTCATTGCTCATTAATCTCCCTTTCCTAACAGGTTTTTTATTCCAAACATCTGCTAAGTACAACCCCCACACATTCTTAATTTTTTCAGCTTCTTCAGAACAAGGAAAAAATGTTGTGACTTGATTAAAAAACTCTCTACGCTTTTCTATATTTCCCAAATCTTCATAATACACATCTATAAGTACAACTTTCGCTATATAATAATAATACGAAGGTGCTTTCAATATAGGTATCTGTTTTTTCGTATTGACAAAACCATTTTTAAGCAATCTTAGTCTTCTTCGGAATTCTTTCATTTCTGCCACATTAGAATGAATAAAGCATAAGCTTTCCATTATATCAATTGGATGTCTGAGTGTTCTAACAAAAACAATTTTATGTTCTTTAAATAATCCTGCAACATCTATCAATCCTGTATTTGAATTCCAGGGATGTAGTGCATGTCCCTCAGCCAACTTAAAACTAAGATATCCATTAGCCTGCATAAACATCTTTTTTATTAAAGTAGTTCCACTTCGGGCATCTCCAAAATTACAAATTACGATCATATCAACTTCTTAAACCTTGCCATCAAATTAGACTTCAAAGATTCGTCTACCTCTTTTAATTCCACATATTTACCATCCGCTAAGTTTAGTTCATAACAATAATATACCTTATTGCAATAAGAGACTGACACCAACCTGCGAGGAACTCCATTTACCCAATCACCAAACTTGCAAGCTACAAAAGTAACAGACTTCCAACGTTCATTTGCCATTCTACTATCTTCTACATAGTAGATACGATCACTATCTTGATTCATTTCTATAGAGTAAGTTTCATCACCACACTTATGACTAATACCCAACTTCCTAAGCACGGTTGGAGCAAAATCTCTTATTGAAGTATATCGAGATTCGATACATAAAGGATACTTTGTATTATCTTTAACCTGAGCCCACATATTAAAAGCAATTGGTTGGCATTTATAATCAAAGTTGAGTCCACAATCGTGATCTGAAAAAATCCAGAAGAGAGCATCCTCTTCATCAAAATCCCAGGAACTCAGCACATTCAATTGTTTCTCCATCATCATAGGACACAAATGATCTAATTCTTGACATGCAGGAAAGTGGTAATAATTGTACGCAAACAGATAAAACTTATTCTTGACATCTTCAGACTGTATCTTTTTAATGTAACTCTTTTCTTCCAGGATATGATCATTAAGCATTTCATTATCCAAAGACCAACATCGATACATTTCCTTCAGATTCATTTTCCTATTCTCTACAGAAGTTACTTTGTATCTGCTGCTTACACTCTCCAAAAACCATTGCCGATAGTGCTGTCTTATCGGTACATGAATTTCTATATCCCACTTATGATCCTTTAGAATACTTAAAATGTATTTATCTTCAAAGGGCCAATGGACTTGCCCGTTTTCTCTCCAATAGTTTCTATTACTATTATAACCAATACCACCTTTAATTAAGTCTGAAGGCATGTAAGATGTCAACATAGAAACTAGAGATGTAATCGTGAAACAATTGCTAATCTGATGCAACCTTTGAAAGTGTCTATCATCAAAAAAGTGTATCGATTTAGAATTTTCAGGCGTTGCATCTAATAGAATACAATATATCTTCATCTCAATACCTTATAAATCTTATATTTGCCTCATAAGACATAAAAGAATCCTTAGTATCAACATCATAAGCTGTTTTCGTGTCTATGATCCACCCTTCAAGGAATTTTTTATTGAGTGCCATCAATGACATCCCTTTACAAGGATTATCTATCTCAGTAATAACACAATTAAATGGTAACTCCACTGTACAACTTTTATTGAAAGAAGCCATAAGAGGTTTGTCCTGCATTCTGTTATGATTCAGTTGATTCTCCAACCAACCAATATTTGTATAATAAAACTTTTTTAGAAAAGGAAGAATATCATCTTTACGAAAGATTGTGCCAGTTGTTGCCATAGGATAACCCCAATCAAAATGAGCAACTATTTTCTGCCAATCCCAAACCAGTAAACCATCTGTTCGACATATAAAATGCGGCTTACCCATATATTCACGAGAAGGTCCACTAATAGTCATCTGATCCATCAATCGAATAGAAACAGAATGCACATTTGGATCCTCAAACATAAGAGGCAACAATGCATCATCAAAACTATCAATAAAGTATTGATCATCTGCCATCATCAATACATAATCACCACATTGCTTCTCTACAATTCTAACCAAGTCATATTTAAATCTCACTTCTGAGATCCACAACACCTTTAGGTAATGATTCTGCTGCAACTTGCGGTATCCTTCTTTGTAAAAAGGAGTGCTGTAATCATAAAGAATATACACACCATCAAGTTGTGATCTTTCTAACATGCATCGGATATGCAAATCCAACTGACAAGCTCTGTCCTTAGAAGAGACAATATATTTCACTTCTGTTCCCTACTACATGCACACCGATATCTATCCCAAGAATCCCGAATCTCTTCCATAGTCCGACTACTACGAACTTCAGCTTTAAAACATAATTCAATACCTTTTTGACGTGCTCGAAAATCAGCACACGACAAGCATAGATATCCAGTCTTATTACCAGATGGTATCACTTTACTCCAAACATCATCTGACACCTGATAATGCATTCGATACAATCGTCCGCAAATATCACAACGCTCACCCATTTGCATATCAAGAGGCCTATCTCCATCAGTCATTTTTCTGCTTCCTTTTGCGCTTTTTTCTCTTCTTCTTGTTCTTGCTCTTTTTTTGCTTCTTGCCTTTTGCATATACTGTCTGAACAAGATCAGGCAAAGTTTTCACTGATGTTATTGACACTACTTCTTTTCTCTCCTCTTATCCTTTCTTACCCTTGCAGTCTTTTTCTTTGCTCTAGCAGATTGCTTAAAAGCTTTTTGTTTAGCTTCTATTCTGCTTTCCTTATTTTTAGGTTTGTAAAGAAAAATGTCTCCATCTTCTCCATATTGATACCCAGGCTTACCTTTTTTTGTTACTCTGTGAATGTTCTTTCCCATTCTTTTTCTCCTCAAATAATTTCTTTATCTTTTGCTTAATCCTAGCAGTTTCCTTTTTAACATCTTCTACTAAAGGCACTCCCTTCAGCTGCCCTTTATAATAACAATACATCTGATATATTCTATAAAACTTGCGAGATCTTTGTCCATAAACGTCAACTAATCGATTTGCTAAATCTAATCTTCTCTCCCTCTCCTTTTTGTCTTCAAGCTTAAGAAAATCTCTACCCCAAAACAATCTTTCGATTCGTCTTCTTAAAGTTATTCCTTCTCCAATAGGATCAATCCTCAACTTCTTCACAACCGTCTTATAAGTTGTTGCAAAGAATCGAGAGCCAATAGTTTTCTCAGGTTTGAATCTCAACTTTCTCTATTGCTTCCTTCAATCTAACATAATCCAATGTACTTAAAAATGCTCCTGACATGTAGATAGAATCAATACAAGCACGCTTTGTATCCTTAATGACACCTTCAATTATTTTCACAGCAGATGCAAAGAATTCACAACCCTGAATCATCTCAACTTTTTCTTGTGAGTAACTCATTCAAGCACCTCCCTAAACACTTTTATTTTCCTAGGAATCCTCTTTCGCATCTTGTCCATAATAATCTGAATATCAGGGCGGACTTTGGCAGTTCTAAGTTTACGGTAGATTAGTTCAACTCTGCTCGCATCTCCTAACTCCTCCTGAGTTGCTTTTTTACTTTTATTGGTACTGACTCGTCCTTTCATAGTTGCTGTCATAGTTGTTTTGATCCCAAAAAGTTCCCACTCACTTGGGATTTTTATCTCTTTAGTACTCAACTTATAACAAGACAACAGAAAGCTACCTTGAATTGATGCAAGAACATCAACAAGCTTTTGGAATTCGTCATAGCTATATTTGTATGTGTAACCTTGAATTGAACCAGGATAAGGCGGATCACAATAGAAACATGTTTGAGGACTATCCCACTGTTTGATAAACGTCAAAGCATCAACACAACTTAAATACACATTTGACATTCTTCCTAAAAACATTTTAAGCCCTCTTACACGGTTTCTCCAAGTAAGCGCTGAGCTACCTACAAAACATCTCCTCCAACCTCCAAGCACAATATTACTGAACGCCTGACCCACACCAACATAATAAGCCCACGCTCTATCCACAGCAGAAAAATTTTGCAAGTGTTGTAAAATAACCTTGGCTCTCTTGTATTCAGCTTCACTATAGAGAGTGTTTTTCAACCTCCACAACAACTCTCCAGGCTTTTCTTGAATAACACGATAGAAGTTTATCAATCTTTTATCAATATCGTTTAAAGCTTCCTTATAGTTTTTGGGATTTAAAAGAGGACCTTTTGCAAAGAACACCGCGGCACCACCACAACACGGTTCACAATAAATTAAATGAGGTGGAATCAACTCAACTATTTTCTTTGCTATTCGTTGCTTTCCACCATAGTAGGGAACTAACGCCCTCATGCAAGCTCCCTAACAATCCTAACCACCATCTTTCTTTTTTGTTTGCGCTTTTCAAACTTTCTTTGCATTTTTACATCCCTTCTCGCTTTATTCTTTTCCCTTTGATTTCTATCTTGATAGCGCTGACACTTTTTTGTATTTCTTCCAACTTTTCTACCACCTTTTTTACCGGTAGAAGATTGACCCTGACTTCCTGTCAAACCATTACTCCTCTACATATAATAGCAGGATTCCTTAAATTTGTCAACTATTTTTTCCGTTTTTTCTTCTTCTTCTTGGGTATTATATGGATATGTTTATAAGCCTCATATCTTCTTTTCGCTGCTTTAGATTTAAATTTACATGGCATTATTCACCTCCACCTATTCCAGGTTCTTCAGCTTCCTCAGGTATACCTGCCATTAAGTCAGGCATCTTTTTCTTTTCTATCTCAACTTCCCTATCCTCTTGAGCCTTTAATTTAAGTTTCTCCTTTTCCTCTTCAATCTCTTCAAAATACTTTGCAATTATAGACAATCCTGTTTCTTTTGACAACAATCCTTTATCAACCAGAACAGCAACTTCATCTATAACTTCTTTTGTATCAGTAGGTATAGACGATTGTATTGCAACTTCAGCTTCCGGCAGGTCTGGCCAATCTGTTTTTATCTCCTCGTCAGCACTTAATACACCTTGACCATCAACCCAAACTTCCTGCAACTTTTGCGCTGTAAGAATCATTTTCAACACAGCTTTTTTCATATACGTCTGCTTGCGGGCTGCCATACATAAGGATCTGATCAGTTTATACATCAAAGCTCTACCAGATGCAATCCCTCCAGTCGATTCTCCCATATTAAGAAGCTCTGCTGCAATTTCAGTGTTGTCCAAAATTGCTTTGTACAACCTTTGTATTTCTTTAGCTGAATCCTCCACATGTCCACCCCATTCTAAATATCCTGGAGTCTCACTTCCTGGGGTAACTGGAAAATACCGCCCACCTCCGCCAGTCATCACAAGATTTCCTTCACTGTCAAGGTAACTCGCATCCCCAAACATTGCTGGATCAGCATGTTTGTCCAGGATATCATTTGTTTGAGTCTCTCTGTTATTTAAAGAATTCTGTAGGGCCTCTATCACACCATTATCAGAAACGCCAAACACAGAAAACATTCTATAGTTTGGCCAGTGTATTAACAATGGAGCATCAACTCCAGTATTTTCCTCTACAATATAAGCATATTGTGGATCCTCAGTTTCAACACTTCCTTCTATATCATTATCAACCAGCAATGCTCTCATGTGCGGTTTTTTTAATGCACGATCCACTAAATCGACATTACCAAGATATGATATCAAAGGAACTGCAACCAAATCCTTTTCCTTTTCCTCATACAACTCCCATCTAATCTTTCCTGGATAATGGATTTTCTTC
This sequence comes from Thermoplasmatota archaeon, assembly GCA_030619765.1. Lineage (GTDB taxonomy): Archaea > Thermoplasmatota > E2 > DHVEG-1 > DHVEG-1 > JAGLML01. Next base: position 59,087 of record JAUXAU010000001.1, on the reverse strand, counting down.
TGTACATAAGTTTTTTGCACTCTTTTCTTCTTTTTAAAAACAGTCGTAACTTCTTCAGTTGCAACTTCTATCTCCCACGCAATCTCATATCCTAGCACCTCCAAACCTTCATCATCAGTGATGACATCAATATGATAAGGATCTTTCTTTTCCACTTTAACTTTACCATCAACAACACCCAACTCATAATATTGATCCCCTAAAGCACTGTTCCTCATTGCACTTTCATAAAGGACTGTTGGCAACTCATTACGCTTCACAAATTCTTTTAACCATTCCCTTTGCACATCTGAAGATGCATCTTCTTTAAATGTAACACTTAACAATTTTCCTACAACTAAATCAGCTGACGCCTTATTTATCAACTGAGTTTTGTTATCAACTATGAACTCTTTATTGGCCCACTCCTCCTGAGTATATTCACGTCCTTCCAAAGGATCTCTAATAACCACTTCACCCAAAGACTTCATATAATAAGCCCTACCAAAAGGATCCTCATTGATAAAATATAAAGCTGTTTGTGCAGTTTCCTCAGAGATAGAGTAGCCCTTTTCAGACAACTTTCTATAACGTGAGTAGTTTAGTTTTCTTTTCTCTTGTTCCTCATTTCGAGAATACATTTAATTGCCTCATTCTAACATCTTGTATTTTCTTTTCATTGCATTCTCAATTAGTCCAACTCCAAAGCATTAGGATCTGCCAGTCTTTTGCCTTCAGCAGTCAATCCAGATGTCAAATTATCTAATTTTGAAGTGTCTCCTCCAACTCGTGCATCTCCAGATATAAATCCAACCCTTATCTTGCCAACTTTACCAGATTTGGCCTTTAACAATTGTTGCAGCTCTTCTGCACTATCACAATTATTGATTCTTCGATTCCATGCATCATCCTTTTCTATATCTCGTTGACGCTGCTTGTTGATATTTTCCATTGCAATCATGCTCTCACTCATCGGCTCCTTCTTAAGTTCTGTCTGCTTTTCTTCTCTTTCACTCTCTCCCATCATCTGATTCTGTTCTTGCACTATTGCAATCCTTTCTGCAGCTGACAACTCCCTAACTGTTTTTACTGAAGTGGGCAAACCTACACTTTTCTTCACTTTTCCTGAATGCTGACTTCCAAACCTTCCTATCATTTTTTTCTCCTTGTTCTGAATGTTCTAACAGATTGTTTTCTTAATGCTGGTTTCTTTCTTGCAACTTTTTGGGCTGCTTTAGCTTCCTTTTGTTTTTCTACAACAATCTTATCAACTTCAACAAGCGCTCTTTTTAATCGTGGTGTATCCCCCACTACTTCTTCTGCATGAATCAGACTTCTTGCATCAGATTCCGCTTGCCATTTTTTCTCTTGAACAGTTAAACTTCTTTCTGCCATTACTTGTCTCCTTTAAGCTTTTGATTTGTTACATCTTTATGCAGTCTGTCTCCAACAGGACGAATTCGATTCACTTCAGAAGCATTACCAATTCCAGTCTTTATTGGAGCCTTGAACTTCACTGGTGTCAACTCATCCCTCATTCCTGTACTAATATTAGTTGATCCTTTTACGATCTCTTTTGAAAACTTGCCAATTCCAATTGTCCGTATTCCTATATCTCCTTCTCTTGCCACAGGCTTTTCTTTGCGCAATCTTTGCAACTCCTCATCACTTCTTCTATTTGAGACCCTTTCAAGTTTTTCCTCCGGCTCTTTCTTTATCTTTGAAACACCACTACCAGCAAATTTCCCAATCATGTCTGGCTTCTCTAATTGCTTTGAAGAAAGTAACCTGGCCTGTTCTTGAGCTATATCAAGTTGATCTTCTATTGACACCTCTGTTCTCTTTTTTACTATCCTTCCTCTTTTACCATGTAATTCTCCATGTTCTCCTATCATCTTAATCTCCTTTTATATTGTTGTTTTCGCAAAATATGTCACCACATTTCTACGAAGATTTTGCCTCCTTCCCTCACCACCTGGAGCATATTCTCCAACAAAGATAATGTTGTCTTCATCACTAGTCTTATCAGGATTTTCAACTATGTAAGCAACCAATGCACTGACAACACCTCTTTTTGCAAGATGTGCTATTGATTCATCTAGCAACTCATTCCCCTTTTTCCTGGTATCATCAGCAATAAACATTTAAAACTTCTCCTGCAAATATCGCATCAATTCAGGATTATCTTGAATAAGTTGAAAAAGCCCACATTCCATAGAATTTACCAATCCTTCATTCACTCTATCCAACCCACCTCTTCCAATTGCAAGTAACAACGCATGCAATATCTCATGAAGAATAGTCATTTGAACATCCTGAGCAAAAAGATCCTCTGCAATAATTATTAACCGCTCCCTGTAATTAACAACTCCCCAAAAGCGATCCCCTTTCGGACTTTCTCCTGGATCTCCTTTTACAATCTGAAATATTTTGATACCAACTTTCACTTCACTAGGCATCATTGCACGAGCCCTTACTGCCTTTTCTGCTGCCTTTTTAATTGCAGAAGCCTTCTTACTTTTTACCACTGGACGTTTTACAACTCTTTTCATGCCACATCCTTATTTTAAGATATAGGACAAAATCAAATACAAGTTTTTATTATTTTAAGTTGCTATCGTCTACCAACTCTCATAGTGCCCATAAGCCCTTGTGGCTTCCTCCTTGAAATTCTATCACCAACAGGTGGCTTCCTTCCAGGTTTTCTGTGTTTCATGTACCACAAGACACCCATTCCAACACTATCCGCAGAATGACTCGCCCAATTGTGTTCTGGACTTTCTCTATTTGTACCTTCAGCAGTTTGTGACCATTGATAATTTAGCAAACATTCAATAGTGTTAACACATCGTTCACTAACAATAAGATGGTTTCGATTCGGATCCATTATTTTCTTTGTCTCTACAACACGATCCATTACTCTATATCCTGTCAAGGGAATAATCTGAAGATTCTTGTACCTTCTGTCTGTTATTCTACCGGTCCTCTCATCACGGCCCAGCCTTCCAGCAGTCCTGAACTGTTGCACCACAGATGCTTTTGAAGTTATTGATCGCTGCAAAGAATCAGGCCCAGCAACGTTAATCAAATCCCCATACCCATATTGTCTAGCTCGAAAAAGAAAAGGTGTTACAACTTTTCTTTTTTCTGCAGGCAGAAACTTAAACTCTGGCGGCTGCACTCCACAAATTAAAGCAATGTAAAATCGGATCTCTTCATCCGTCCCCACTATCTCATCAACTATTCCAATATTACCTTGATTATCCATTTGCATAACAGTGCCAACCGTCTCATCTGCCACACCTAAATCCCATGAAATGATTGAACTGGATTTCCATTCTGGATTAAAATCTAAAGGCCTGACATGAACTGCACGTTGAAACTTTGTATATATCCTTCCTTCAACAGATGCTTCATAATCAATATCAAGTTCTTGTGCAACTTGAGTGGGTGTTAAACTTAAACACTCGTTTCTATACCAAGGTGAACTATATTTCCCATCCTCATCTTTTATAAGCCCTACAGACTTGTCTGGATGCAAGCTCCAATGAAATGTCAACTTTTTGATGTTAACATTTGCATCATGTCTTAATCGTGCAAACACATTTCCTTTTCCTCTAACAGTCGAATTGTAACATCTACAACGCACTGCCTGATGAAAGCTAGGATGTATCCTCTCACTCTTAGGTGTTGAGGCCACTTCATCCCATAGCCCAAAAGAATATGTACCACCACGACCTGCATTTACATTACAACTTTCACCTATCAGATAAGCCCCTGTTCTTCTATTTACAATCCTTAAGAACTTGAAATGCAGTGTATCAAATTCAAACTCATCAGATTCTTCTCTATGCAAGTTATCGTACAAGAATCGCAACTTGCCAAACAAACTATCTATACTTGATTCTGAACCACCGTCATCAACTAATCTTTCCTTGTACGACATGGCAAAGCCTGAGAACCCTTCGTTGAACAAAAGACCCCATAAGAAAAACGCCATATAAAGCCAGCTAAAACCCATCTGCCGGCTTTTTTCATCCAGGATATCTTCTTGATTCTTATATGCTGGATATATATCATCTCTAATAAAATCTTTTTGATAGTCATACAACTTAAAACGAAACACCGCAGGATCTTTTTCTGGATTGAAGATCCAACAACGATCATTTATAAAACCAGCAGGATCATTTTTATATTGCTCAACTTCTTTTGCTTTTTCTTTTCCCTTTATTTCATCAAGCAGAAATTCTATCCCATTACCAATTTCATCCTCTGCTATGCTAATCTTCAATAAGCTTGCGAGGCTCCCTTCTAATCCTAATTTTCTTGTCCTCTTCTGCAATCTCTCCAGCCGTTCCTTTATATGTAATTCCGACGGCAAGTTCAGCTCTTGCGAGGGACTCAATAAACTTTCCAATTGCTTCTCCCTTTCCTGGTGTCACATCCTTGACTTCCAATGTATCTTTCATTTTACCTTTAGTTCTTAAAATCATTTCAATCGCTTTCAAAGAATCAGCATCTTTTCCGTCTCTCACTATTTCTACAAGACGGTCACTTGCTAATCCTAAAACATTTTCAGTGTTTCGCTCCCATATTTCATTGGCCCTTTGAATCCAAAAATCCCGCTCCTCTCGGAACACTTTTTTCTTGAGCCAATTGTAAATAGTTGCTTGAGTTACATCTAATCTTCTCGCTGCTTCTGCTTGACTTACTCCCCACGCCAGCAACTTCGCTACTATTTTTTGATTTTCTGTCAATTTCATACTGCCTGCCTACTCCCCTCTCTCCCCATCCTCCTATTTCAATCACTCAAATTTTTTAAAATACCATAAAAATAATATCATAAAAGCTATATATACAACGTAAATTTTTAACGGAAATGTAAGGTAAAACACCAATAATAAGCTAGAAAAGCATCTTTTTCTGTAGCTTTTCAACCTTTATTTTTAACTTTTTATCTCTCTTTTTATACGATACGGTGAACAACTAATTCTTTTTCTTGCCACTTCAAAATAATTTAAATCCAACTCAATTCCTATAAAACTTCGTCCAGTATGAATACAAGCAACCCCAGTTGACCCACTTCCCATTGCAAAATCTAAAACAATTGCACCTTCATTAGTATAAGTTTTGATAAGATATTCCATAAGAGCTACAGGCTTCTGAGTAGGATGAACACTTCTTTTACTTAAAACTTTATTAAACTGGATTATTGTCTTAGGATAATTAGTCCATTCTTGTAAATGATTTTTCTTATGACTATTCCGTCTAAATTGATTTTGTTCATTGTCTTTCAACTGCCTTGTTGAATCAACTATTTTATTATAAAATTTTAAATCTTGAGGATTATACACCATATTGTTCCTACTACCACCACTTAGCATTGTCCCAGTACTAAACACGCACACATCCTCATGCAACTGCATCGGTCTCACCCTTGCAACTACATGGCCAACAGGTGTTGTTTTGTTCCATACCCAACAATACTTAAACATCTTCATGTTACTACTAATCAAAGTCGTAGTGAAAGGCTGACTTGCAGTCATTACAATTGCCCCATTAGGCTTAATAACCCTCTTTAATTGCTCCCACATCGGCTCAAGTGGAATAACAGAATCCCACTTACATGCAGTTGTCCCATAAGGTGGATCAGCCAACACCATATCAACAGAACCATCAAAGATTTCCTTCATCCTTTCCAAACAATCGCCCAACATTAGCTTTACACTCATAAATCTTCCATCACAACTTTTATCTCCCTCTTACATCTTTTTACATTGTACGGAGACTCAACCCTCCCACAAACTATGAAAGGACAGCCACACTCATAACACTTGTATGAAATAATCAAATTGATTGATCCTAATATTACAGGCGGCCCTTCTTTCTTTGCTATACTTCTGCACCAAGGACAATATACCCGTGTTCTTGCATTTCTCACTTATGCCTTCTCAAATAGTACTAAAGCTTCTTATTAAAGCTTCTAAAATACAACCAAACTATCCATCCTAAGAAAGCAAAAAAACCAATTGTCATTACAACTATTTCCCAATCCATTATATACCCCTTATTTTTTCTACAGAATTAACACCTTCTTTGCCATCTTATAAGCCTTCTTCTTCATATCTTTTATTCCTGAACATGAACAAATTATTGCCACATCTGCTATTATAGGAATCTCATCAGCACTACCAAAAACCCACGTTAAATTCTTTGGCTTGTTTTTATACAAGTATTCAGTGAAATACCATGACCACGCAGGATCAGCTTCTATAGCAAAAACCCTCTTAGCATATTTTGCCATTTCTATAGCAAGATAACCCACTCCAGCTCCAATTTCAACAACTGTTTTACCCATAATAGATGACACAATGTTCTTAACAGACTCCATTGCTTTCTTTGTATTATAATTGCGTAGTATCAAAGCAGACTTCACCTTATGTCTAACATGATATTCTTCAACAAATTCCTTTCCTTCTAATTGCATGTAGATACCACTAACATCCATCTTCATGATCATACTAACCACCTTTACATATAGTACATCATATATCCTTCACGCTTATTGTGAATCGCTTGCAAAAGGTCTCCCCATGCACGCCAAGTAAATCCAACACCCACATCACCCACAACAAAATAAATATCATTACATATATTACTAGCAACTGTGTTTTCTAACTTTGCTTCTAATATCGCTTCTTTAATTGCTTCTATATGTGGCTGAAATTCTTCCTTGTACTGATCCAAATATTCCTTCCACGTAGGATTTTCAGGATCCCCACCCATTACTATCTCATGTGGTTTTGAATCCTTGTCATATTTAATCTCAGCCTTCAACTTTTCTTTAACTACTGCACACCTCATTGGAACTTCACATTTTCTACAACCACAATCCATATTTCTCCTCCTCAACTCGGGAATATAACATCCAGCACTTTTCTAAACACTACCATAATTCTTTGTTTCCTTTTTGCCCTTTTAACTTTTATTCTAAACCTTATACGAAGTTCCCTTGTAGATGGTCTCATTGCAAATGTTGTAACTTTTGGAATCTTGTAAACACTTCTCTTAGGGCTCACTCCCCAAGTAAGCATCAACCATACATATATTCCCACTGCTATCAAAAAACCTACAAGAATTAACCCATTCCAATATCCTGACATCTACACCAACTCCCAACCAAACCTCATCTGCAAATGGTCATCTATAATTTTAACTTCTGCAGAAGAAATAGATTCAACAAGTGTAATTGTTTCTTTATCATGATCTTCTTCAAAATGTCCAATCACAGTATTATCAACTTCATTCTCCTCCAATTCTTTGGTCAACATATTTATTAAATCACGCACAGTCATAAAAGAAGTTGATTGTATACTATCTTCTATCTTCTCAACTTTTTCAAACCTCATTCTTATCCTCCCCAATTATACATTACAACACATATCCAAATAGCCTCTATCAATGCCATTACCACAACTCCCGTTAAAAATTCCATCCAAAACATTTTATTCTCCTTATGGGTGTGGTCGGGATTCGAACCCTAATCTCTGAATTCACAGTCCAGTGTTTTTCCATTAAACTAACCACACTATTTTTTACTCATCTCTCTGCCTTTTCATTCCAATCATCAAACAACTCATCCATATCAGATATAAAATAATCACATCCACTTGGATCACGACACTTTGTCTCTCCCAATGAGCTCTCCACCCTTTCAAAAAATTCTTCTGCATTCATTTTATCCTATCCCTCCAAACAGAGAAAACAAAAAGTGATATTGCTATCAAAGCTAAAGAATAAGCTACAATCTCAATTAACATCGTCACTTTTTCCTCCTAAAAAAAGCCACCTGGCCGGATTCCACACTCGGCACCTGTACCCTGATGGATGATCTTTGCCCATCGCACGCACCTTTCGCACGCTACAAATCCCCGTCCGTTTTGGCAGAACCGTTCCTAAAGATAGTGCAACCTTACCCAATGCTGCCACATCGCAAGTGGCTACTTCTTATACCACGAAAACATATCCCTTCTCAACTTTGCCATCCTTCCTGTCGATGGTTGATAAAATACAACTCCTTCCGACATTACTTTTTCTACTGCAAAATAATGCATGTAGATTAAACTAAACAGATCCTCTTTAAACCATTCACTTATCACATCAAAAGTTTTTGGATACTTGCCCCATGATCTCCACTTACATTTTTCTCTCATGTACCTGAAAGGAAACCACAAGCACTGCTGCAACTTCAGAAAGTTTCCTTGAATTCCAGGCCCCATCAATTCCCCAAAAAATTGTCCATCTTGATCTAATTTAATCCAACCTTTTGCACGTGCGTTTCTTGTGCCCTCCAAAAATCGATTAGTTTCCAAAATGCCAATTTCTATCTTATTTTTTCTGTTGTAGATTCCTATCAGTTGTCCTCCCTGAATTACAATAGAAACATTTGTTCCATTTATCTTTTCGGAACAAATCACTTCATCATCTTCAAACACCCATTCCATATCTTCTGCAATCTCATCTATAATTCCATGTTTCACTCCTGTTCTTACAAACGGAGATTCCAGTTTTGGAAAATTATGTACTTGTACTGTTTTTACTGGCGCATATTGAATACCATCAACTACTACTTCCATTTTTACCCCTCCTTATCAATTGCTTTATTAGCTCTCATTTGACACTGATCAAGCTGTTCTTTTATTATTTTAGGAAGTTCTCTTTGAGTAACTTCTACATCCTGCTTAAACTGATCGTCTCGTCCTTTCTTATAAACTCTTACTAACACTTCTTCAAAAAACGAAATGCCGATCGCAGTCGTACCCACAAGCTCAGATAACCCTTTTGCTTGCTTCTTGATGAATTCTTCATCCATAATCTTTCCTCCAATCGCTTATTCACATGCTCAAAAGCTTTCATCGCAATTTCAGGGAGCTTCTTATTAACAACTTCGAAAACCTTTTCATACATATCTTTTCTTCCTTGATGATAAACTTGTGTAACAAACTCAGCAACACCAGCATCAATAATCGGTCTTCCATCATGAATAACCTCAAGCAATGTTTTCGTTCGTTCTTTAATGAACTCTTTACCATCAAGTTCTTCTTTATCACCATTCCATGTACCTGCTTGTGTTTTACGAACAATTTCACTCACGACTTTACTCCTTCCAATTCCTTCCAAACATCATGTCTCTTATTCCAAGGTATTCTGTTGTATGCTCTCTTAAGATGTTTCCAAACTCTCTGAACATGTCTAGGTGGAATCTTCTTTAGATTCTGCCCCAATATTTTCCTCAACAATTTAACCTTAACGCCTCGCATCTATCACCATCCATTCAGGACATTCTTGTGTTCTACCCATATCCTTTACAACTTCTTTTGTGTCCTTCCATTGCTTGCCACTCAATATTCTACTTACCTGCATTTCCGTAATTCCATATCTTGCACCTATTACTTTTTGTTTAAATGCTTCTACTTCCTCAGCAATCTCAATTTCGAGCAGACTGATTTTTCCAATAAGTTCAGCTCCAAATAGATCAGCTTTCATTCTTAACAATTTTATTTCCCTTATTCCCTCAGCATATTCTTCTCGGAGCATCTTAACTTTTTCTGCAGTCAACTTTACCGGCATAATCTCTTTTTCCTTCTGACTTTTCTTGGAATGTATGTAGACATTAAAACACAAGCAGCTTCAACACTTCTCACAGATTTTCTTTTAATATCTTGCATTTTTCTAACAAAGCCTTCTATCACAAATCCAGTCAATCCCACATTCAATACCAACAACCAAATCCATAATGGCATCTTTACAACTATATCACTAATTGTTGCTTCCATTCCCTTGCTCCTTTTTTTCTACATTCTTATATGGGCCAACTGTTTTCTTATGAGCAACTATTACACCTGTTTGTGTATTTATTTTCACCCATTTTTTTGTTCTTGGATTCTGAACTTGAACCATTTTTGCTTTCACATCTTTACTCCTTTTTGCTATATCTTTCTTCATGTTGCTTCTTGTACACTTTCTTTGATACATGACCCCCGGCACAACCAAAATATCCCTCTTCACCGGCCGGCGGAATCCCATGCCTACAATCATCACATAACGAATAACCACATACAAATTGGCCTGTATGGCTACATTCTCTTGTAGCTGGTTTACCACACGAAACACATTTTTTTACAGCATGCTCTGGACACATACCTCGTTCATTAACTGGTTCCTTGCCGCAAAGTCCAATCCATGCTTTATTAAATTTACAGCTTGTCTCATTCATCGGTCTATTCCTCTGCCTCGGCAATAACGATCTGCAATTGCTCTTTAACTAGCGCTGCACCAACCGGAAACGGGCACTTTGCGAGAGCTGCCTTACATGCCTTAAGCAGCTTCGGTGCCGTTGCTATCAGGCGAGCGTTGGCACGATTATTCAGGCTAAGCTTGCATATCAAGCCATAACTTGAATCTACGCCGTCCCAGCCGCCATCTATGGATCTCCATTCCCACGGTCCCGGTGTATGTTTCATGATTACCCTTTCTCCAATCTATCTTTCAACACACATACCTCATAATGAAATGCTCTGTGCATTTGACCAATAGGTGTATTTTCAAATTGGGCACTTTTCTCATCACTTGTAAATCTCTCAAGTTTAAGCTTGTCTAAAGTCTGCTGAAACAAATTATCGAAATTGTATTTGCTTATAATAATCATTTCCATATCCTTTCCCCTTTCGTACAAACAACTCTATCTCTTAGCAGAGCTTCCAAAATCAAAGGTTCTAAATGAAGTCTATACCAATCATGCGCAGTTGCTAAAACAGTAATATCAGCATCTATTTCATTTCTATATCGTTTTTGATAAGGATCATGTAAATATGTTCTGTAATGCAAAAGCTTAAAAAGCTCTATTGCTGGAGAATTTCTATTATCTGTAATTCCTGGAGCAAACCCAACTCCTAATATAAGAATTCTTGGATCCTTAAGACATCTATTTTCAACTAATCGATTGATTTTTCCAGCAACTCTTTCTGGCATCATATCATTGAGCCATCTTGCATTTTCAATTACAGACGGAACAGGAGGTCTATACTCGCAATTAGGAAACAAGAGAGTTTTCCACCCCCATAACAACAAGTGTGAATCTTTTGGTAAGCAATACCCTCCAACCCCTATCCCAGGAACGTGCATATTTCTAACTGGATTATTCATCGCTCCGATAATATCAGGCAATTCGTTTACACGTACTCTCACATCTCCTACATCTACTCCAAAGGCATCACAAATAAGAGACACCTCATTTGCAAATGCTATATTGACATCCCTATAAGCATTCTCTACCAACTTGGTTATCTCTGCAGTTTCTAAAGACATCAATGTAACATTTTTATTTATTTTGGAATATAATTCCAATCCTTTCTGCCGGCATTTTTCAGAATAGCCTCCTATCACTCTTGGCAAGAACAAAAGATTATACATCTCCCTTCCTGCTGCTATTCTTTCTGGAGCATGTACAAGGTAAAAATCCTTTCCTGCAATCAAACCGCCACTCATCTCCAACTGAGTCTTTACAACGCCTACCATTGTCCCGGGAGGTATCGTTGTCTCTACACAGATAAGAACTCCTTTTTTTATTCGTCTTCCAAGCACTCTTAATAAGTCTACAAAAGGATCAAATACTGGCTCCTTTCCATTCCAATCAAGTCCCACACATACAACAATGGCATCTGCATCTTTTACTACATCTATATTTGATGTTACATCAAACATTTTTATTGGAGTTAACAACTTAAACTTTTCTAATCGTTTAAGTGTAATAGAAGCTCTTACACTTTTAGATTCTTCTACACCAACAACTTCGCATCCCACAGAAGCAAATGCAGCCGCCACAGGCAACCCAATTGTTCCAAGTCCAACTACAACTATTTTCACCCTGTCCTCCAATTATAGCTTATCTCTTCTCCTATTATTTTCCAGATCTGATCAAAACCCGCTACAAACAAATTCTCTCCCAAAATCTCTTTTCGTTGATACACTTTACCATTTTGATCATCTACATGAATAAATACTTCGCATCCACCAAAAGGCCACGGGTCTGCCACCTCAACTATGATTTTCATTTTTTTAAAACCCTCCTCGGCACTCTATTCTGAATTTTGTCTTTTAAAATATATGCAACATCTCTTGTTTTCTTAATATCTGCCAATGCTCCATGTGCTTCTCCTTCCTCAAAAGGAATTCCTATCAACTTTGCCACACTACTTAATGTGTTTGAACGAGATCTATCCAACACTCCCACCCATCTTGCTATAGCCACTAAAGATAAAACATCCAACTTTGGAGAATCAAAAAAGGAATACAAATACTTATCTCCTGACGCTTTCCACATCCCTTGAAGCATATCTAAATCAAATTTTACATTGTAGCCAGCTGCTACAAATTTATCTTCTGCGTTATAAGGATTTACATATCGTTGTAGTATCCTTTTAATATTTTGTTTTACATTTCTCCAATCTACAAACCCATCAATTTCCTTTGCAGTGAGACCAGAAATTTGTAAGGCTTCTTCAGTAGATTCCCTTCCTACAGGATTCATAAAATAATGCAACTCATCCACAACATCATCATTAAGTTGTATAAGCATTGCAAGTTCAATTATTCCATGTTTTTCAGGATTCAATCCTGTGGTCTCTGTGTCCATCCATACCAACTTAACTGTTTCCACTTATTCCTCCTTATCCTTTCTCCTACCCTTTATAATAATATTTCTCGGACTTATGATGTTTGTATCTCTTATTACCTCTACACAAACATTATTCCCTTCAAGTTTATTTTTCAAATAATAAATCCAGTCTATCTCTTTTCCAAACTCATCTACTAAAAAGTTGTCTTTCATTCTCCTATTATTTATACAACAAGGCATCAAAAACAAATATTCTGCTTTATCGTTCAAGAAAATATCTATTATACGTTCTGCCAACTTCCCACAAGGATGAACTGATATAATTATCGTATGATAATCATAGACAAAAAGTTTCCACATGTTAATATCCCTTTCCCAATATTCAAATCTCTCAACTTTCTCAAATGGTCTTTTTCTCATTTTCACATCTACAGCTATTGACCTTGCAACAGGCAACAAAAAACTTGCTATTATAGATGTCAGTGCATTCCCAGCGCATAGATCATAGAGGATATATTTCATAGGATCCTCTAACACAATAGGTTTTATAAGTTTAATAATACCCATAGATTCTGAAATTTCCTTCATTGGTTTTGTAAGAGGATTGACAATATTAAGAATATCCCCTGAACATTTTAAGTTCAAAAACCGATCTACATACCAACTCATATCTCCTCCTAATTACAACCAAACTCTGAATGAAACTCCAGCTCAATTTCTTGAATATTTATAACATGTCCTAACATTCTATGCATTAAATATTGTATCTGATTCAACACACGTAGATCTACAATATTATCAATAACACCCATCATCAACGCAATATCCTTTTCAGTATAATATTCTATATTGCACCTTTTTCTCCAATCTTTATTACGAATACACTCACCATCAAATATCATCTCATCATCTTCCTTGCAGGATTTCCAACCCACACCTCTCCTGCTGGAACACTTTTTGTTACAACAGCTCCTGCTCCTATTACTGCACACTTGCCAATTACAACCCCAGGTAAAATAGTTGAATTAGCTCCAATTGATGCTCCTTTTCCAACAATAGTCACTTCAGGACATGCTTCACTTGGAGGATATTTATCATTCGTAAAACAAACATGAGGTCCTATAAAGACATCCTCATCAATCACTGCACCTTCAAAAATGGACACATTGTTTTGAATCCTTGTACGACTTCCTATATGTACTCCTTTACCAATATAACAACCTTTCGCAATCACAACATCATCACCTATTACAGCATCTTCTCTAACTTGCACCCAATGCCAAATTGTTACATTTTTACCAACAAGAATATTTGAACCAATAATACAATAATCACTGATCTTGCTCATCTTTTCTCCCTCCTCATTACTTCTCTAGCACAAGACAAAGAGTTCAATCCCAAATAATCATAAGCATCATTCTTTCCACATTTTGCCATTTTCAGAAAAGCTCTCATCTCTAATAAAGCAGGTTCTCCTTTAAATCGTTCCGTATACTCTACACTTTCACCCGCTCTATCAAAAATAATAATTTCTTGCTGCATCAAATCAACCAGAACCACACAAGTATTTGTATAAACATCTATTTGTCTTTCTTTTTGCAAGTCTATCCAAGACAATCTTACATTAGCTTCAATATCATTGATCGAAAAATCTATTGATGCAAATATATCTCTTTTAGCAGCATCTTTTAAGATATACTGATGTGTTACATACGGCTTATCTTCAAACAACCAACATAAAAGATCAAAATCATGTACTCCCAAATCCCTAACAATCCCTTCTATCTTCCTACTCTTTTGAGGCACATTATTAACACGCGTTGTTGTTACATATAAAACTTCTCCAAACTCTGCAAAGTGCTTTTTCAGATACTGCACAACAGGATTATATCTCTCAATATAACCTACAAACACAGGAGCGCCAAGAAAATCCAAAGCTATCATAGGCTCAAACACCAGCGGCTTCTCAACAAATACAGGCTTCTTTTTCTCCAAAACTTTCTTTGCCAGGTCTCCATGAGTAAATGTAGGAGTTGCTATTACAACAGCATCTGCCCAGTCTATCAATTCTTTCTCTGGTGCCCACTTGGTTTCCTTACCTTTTCTCAAATTACTGTTAATATCATAAACTTCAATATCATCAATCTCTTTTCGACGAAGCATGTCACATAAAACACGATAGTGGATCATCCCCATGTTCCCTAAACCAATTAAGCCCACTTTCATTTTATCCTCTCCTCATATAATAGCACACTTCAGCAAAAAAGTCAATCATCTTTTCAACCCTAAAACAAGATTCATTAAAGGGCCAGTCCAAAGACTCATTTCATCTAACTTTCTAAGCAACATTTTCAGCCTGTATATAATCGCTACATGACTACATCCAATCCTTCCTGTTTTTCTATTCAGACACACCTGGGCACTTTTCCCAACAGAGTGGCATTTTAAATACACATTTAAAAATTCATACTGTTTTTGAGACAACACCCTTCTAGCCTCAAAGAAAATAGTTTTATAATCATAGTTTTGAAAAAAATCCATAAATAATTTAAGTCTGCGCACTAATTTTCTGATTTTGTGTTCGATCACAAAATTCCATTTTATTGAAGATGGATAAAACCCTCTCAAATCTCTTATGTTCTGATTATGAAAAAAGTATATCATAAGTATTCGCTTATCTTGTTTTAGAAAATATCTATCAATGATAATCTTTGATTTTCCTAACATCATCTTCATCCGTCTAGCCTGGCGCACCCTATCATCCGCAGACGCTGATTTAAAAAAAGACTCACAACAAAACTTATCTAACTCCGCCGAAAACACCATACTTTACATTTCTCCTCTATTCCTTTAATCATATCTACCTGTCTTTCATTTAATTCTGTGTAATCATTTAAAAAATACGCCGCCGCTATCCGAGCCAAACCTAAAGCATCTACTTCATTATTCTCCTTCACCAAAAAGTGCTCATCAAACTGCTCATTATAACAACTCACAACTTTATCTTTTGGAGCGTTGCCCTTATCACATACAAATTTTTTTAAAACTGAAGGAGGAACAATTATAGCATTACATCTATTGTTGTACAACATCAATCGGATTATCCCTCCTAACTCACCTATCCCATAAATCCCCCTCCCTTTACTTCCGAAGCTATACCCTTCAATTGCAACACCGCTGAGATCTTCCCCTAAAATATGTTTTATTCTCTTACGAATTAAGTCCAATCGATAAGGACCTTTCTCTTTACATGAGACAACAAAAGATGTAAAATGATGCGAAGAATTATCTACAACTCCTACAGCCACTCCTGTGTGCACTAAAGATAAATCCAATCCAATTACAGATTGCATTCTGCACACCTTTCTAGTTCACAACTGCCTTTTACCTCTCGCCATTCTTTTATTTCCCCCCACCTTTTTGAAACCTTTTGTAATACATTGGCCACAGCACTCTCAATTTCTCCACCACTTAAAACAAGTTGTTTGATAACTTCATCAACTGACACATTACTCCTCAATGCTAAAGAAATCATTCTACTCAGACCATTCATATCTATATCCTTTATGTTTAAAAAAACCTCAATTGGAACTTTATCAAGAAAGTTAACAGTAACATAAACCGAACCAAAAGTTGTTTCTTCCTTTCCTGTAACTCCATTTAATCTTCGTGGTCTTTGAATAGGAGCAATTTTTGTAGGGCTTTCAATTTCCTCTCTAGTCTTTGCAACTAATACCTGTTCTTTTCTACTTCCATCACGATAAACTGTTATCCCCTTACAATCCCCTCTCCACGCTCTAAAAAATATATTTTTAATATCTTCCTTAGTTGCAGATTTCTTTAAGTTGATGGTTTTTGAGATAGAATGATCTGTGTGTTTCTGAAAAGCAATCTGCATATCAACATGTTGCTCAGGAACTACATCAAATGTGGTCACAAAATATTCAGGTAGCTTCTCCCCTTTTTCTAAGTATTTTCTTGCCAGTGGATGATAATGTGTAAATATTTGATCCACACGATGTGATTCGTACATCCATTCAAAGTTTGGCTCAATCCCTGAACTACAATTAGCAATCAACGAAAGCGATCCTGTTGGTGCTATTGAAGTTAATCTTGCATGTCTTCGCCCCTTTTTCTCACCATTTTCTCCTTTCTCTTCACACAACTTCTTACTTGCCTCTTGAGCTGCATCTTGAATAACAATCATAACTTTCTCAGCCAATTCAAAGCTTTCTTTGCTTCCATACACAACTCCCAATTTAATAAGCATGTCCGCCCACCCCATTACACCTAATCCTAAAGGCCGGTAAAATAATGTTCTTTCACTAATCTCAGAAATTGTATACTCACATTTTGTTATAACATTATCTAAAAATCTGATTGCATAATGAACCACTTCTCTCAAATCCGGATAATTAACTTTACCTTCCTTAACAAGTTTTGACAGATTTATTGAACCTAAAGTACAACTACCATAAGGCGGCTGATCAATTTCTCCACAAGGATTAGTTGCTGCAATGTGTTCATCAATACCAGACAATCTATTAGCAGTATCAATAAAAAATAAACCAGGCTCCCCATTCTGCCAGGCATTAGCTACAATCTTATCCATCAGCATATTAGCATCTTCCACTATGGGATCCAATCCATGAAGATTATAATCAAGCGTAAAAGATTCTCCATCTTCACAAGCTTTCATAAACTCATCTGTTATAGCAACAGAGATATTAAAATTTGCAACATCCCCTTCCACACACTTACAATTTATAAACTCCATTATATCTCTATGATCAACTCGCATAACCCCCATATTAGCCCCTCTTCGTCTTCCACCTTGTTTGATAATTTCTGTAGAAGCATTATACACTTTCAAGAAACTAACAGGGCCTAATGTGGTTCCTCTTGTACTGCCTATTATACTTCCCTTAGGTCGCAACTCTGAAAAATCAAATCCTGTTCCTCCACCACTCGCATGAATCAACGCTGCTGTTTTTAATATATCATATATTCCATCTAACCGATCCGGCACAGGCAATACAAAACATGCCGCCAGATTTTTTACACCTGTTCCAGCATTCATCAGCGTTGGAGAATTAGACAAGAACAAACAATTTTTTAATATCTTGTAAAACTGTTCTGCATACATCTCATCAACATCTAAAAAATAAGCAACTCTATGACACAACTTTTCCCAATTTTCTCCCTCTTGATAATATCTCTCTTTTAATAAAGTCTCTGCATTTTCACTAAGTTTCATTTATTTCAATGTCCTCCATGTCAACTTTAATAGCCACCTCAGATCCGAGGAAATATATACCTACAGAGACTTTCTCCTCTAATAAATCAAGGGATTTTATAACACCCACAAACCCCTCAAATATTCCTCTCGTTATGTGCACACGATCATCTTCAGAAAATTTAGTTTTTCTTAAAACCTTTATACCTGCACATCTTTGCTTAACATCTCTGATAATTTCCTTATCAATTTCTGCAGGGACTTTCAGATCACCTTCTTCTTCTACCACAACTTTTTTTAACACTGACAACAAAGATTTATGATCTTCAAATTTATTAAAAAATTGTTCTGCTGAAATATTCTCCGAAAGATATATAAACCCATATCCAGGAAACAGATCCTCCTCCTGCAAATCCACATTTCTTATTTGTGGAATATATACACCCATACTCCCTTCAATCTCTTGAGTAATCTTTGACATCCTCTTTCCAATTATTTTATCTCTGCTTCTTGAGGGCAGAGTGATAACAAACCATTTCTTTTTCACACCCTTTCACCAACTCAAATCATCCTTTCTAAGGATAACATATTCATCCCCTGATATACATACAAACATTACAGGCAACAAACCTTTTTTTCTTGCTTGATTTTCTATCTCCTTTAAATCCCTTAAAGACAATCGGAATACTGCGTGCTTTGTTTGTTTACAAGAAATTAAACATGTTTGGTTGTTCACATCACCTTTGTCAAACCATGGCGCACCTGAAGCCAGATGAGCACGACCCTTTACATGTTCTGCAACATCTCTTTCTTGTTTAATACTTTCTTTTTTTCTTCGATCTTTGTCCAACCATTTTGGAGTTTTCACAATGCAATCTCCCTCTTCTTTTTAATCTCATAATACCAGAATGGTAGGTTACATGAGTCCTTCAGCAGTTGCATTATACCCATATCAGCTCTTAAAGCATCTATTAAAATCTCCTTACCTTGAAACCTTTCATTTGCAATATAAAAATATGACCCCTTTTGTTTAATCACATTAAGCTCAGTTGCTAATGCAATTAACTCTCTTAAGGAATCATATTGCCCTGCTCTAACAACTTTAGAATCCCTAAAATAAAAGTCAATCTCACCCATTCCGTACGGGATAAAAGTTTTATTCTTTTTTGCCATAAACATAATTGTCTGTCCCCATTTCTTATCTTTTGATGCTTTAGCTACTTTACCCACATTATTTATCCATTGCAATCTCCTAAAAAATACACTAATAGATTTAAAAAACTTAAGGCCCATTCCACCACCAGCTTCAGGAGGTAAGGGAAATTTACTACTACCCATAGTAGCTCTCAATTGATTTGTATAAATAACAGTACACCAAGGCCTATTCTCTTTCTTTGTTAAATTTCCAGGTGCCATCGCGGTAACAACTTTTCGACAGAATAAATTATTCAACTTTGCTTCAACCCCTCTTGTAGGCTCATCTGCACTTCTTTCCTGTACAAATAAAGGCAATCCACCAGTAATTGAATCAATTCCAATAACAACAATTTCCCTTGAAGCAACTAACACCTCTACAAGATCAATCATTTCTTCTAAAGATTCAGGAACACTAAGCTCTAATTCATCCAAATTAACCCCAAGAGTTCGAGCAAATTTTGTATCGAATTCCTCTGTAGCAACAAGTGCACAAGTTCGTCCGGCCTTTTGATTTTCTGCAATAGTTTTTAAAAGCACCGTCGTTTTTCCATGACCCTCCAGTCCCAGAAATTCTATAATCCTTCCTAGAGGAAATCCACCACCTAAAGCCCTATCTAATTGTACAGAACCTGATGGTAACCGTTCATAAGCAAGAGCCTTTGCATCTTTTGCCTGGACAACTTTGCCAGGACCGAATTGCTTATCCAGCATTTTTTGTAGATCTTTTGATATCAAAATCTCCCCCTTTTGAATCCCTACCTCACCTTACCAGACCCTACCATACCGCACCTCACCCGACCCGACCAAACATCACCCTACCATACCCGACCATGCCTTACCACATATTGTCAAATTTATTTCACTCATTCCTCACCAAACCCTACCTTACCACATCATACCAGACCCAATCATACCCCACTTTACCTCACCATACCTCGCCTTACCAAACCGAACCGTATTACATCACTAGCTCACTAACTTCATTCCGCTTTTTCACCACAACTATACTATCAAACGAAATATCCAATGGAATATGCGACACTACAAATAATTGTTCAAACCGTTTTCTTAACATAGCTAACATTGTTTCTAACGCACCTTTATTTTTTGAATCCAGTGCACCGAAAATTTCATCCAGCACAACAAACTCTACACGACCACCAACTTTTCTTTTACTTAACAGCTCGCTCAAAGCCATACGGATTGAAAAATCTATCAGCGCTTTTTCGCCTCCACTATAAGTCTCATATTTTCTTTTAATCTGTCCGTTACAAATAATAATATCGAGTGTTGGTTTACCTGTTGACGATTCAAATGCAAATTGTACCCTGAATGTAGACAGTTGTCTCAAAAATTCATTGGCCAGTTTCTCCAATTCTTGTTTCACAACTTGTTGAATAACAAAAAACGATATACCTGTTTTAGAAAACACACCTTTCAATACTTTAAAATCCCTTACCAAACAGCCGGCCGCATCAAGCTCAAATTCAAATTGCTTCAACTTGTTTTGTGCTTTTTCTATATGCGTTTTTATAATCTCTATTGATGTTATTTGAGCATCTGTTTTATTACAGATAGAATCTGCACGACTTCTTGCACTTTCCGTCTCTTGAATTTGTTTATCTATCTCAGCCATATCACCCAGACTTTGATTCAAGTCTGAAAGTGTCTTTTTAAAATGTGCCATTTCATTACTTACATTCAAAACATCATCATCTGCTTTTTTCAACTGCTTCGACAATTGCAACTGACTTAACTTGTCCTGAAGGATCTGTGGTGCTCTCAAATTATCTGATTGATATGTTTCAAGCACTTCTAAAGATTCATCATCCTCTTTAATCTTACTAACAAAATTTCTTCTTGCTACATCTAAGGCATCCTTCTTCTTAAGTGCTTCTTGTTTTAATCCATCTAAATCACCTTTTTCAACAGGTCTTCTACAAGTTGGACATGCCTTATCAGGAGCTGAAGACAGAAAACTTTGTTCCTGCTTCAAAAGAATATTCACTTCAGCCAGTTCTCTTGTAAGCTGATACTTATCTTTTTGAACATCTTTAGACGATAATCCATCTACAAAGCGATATACTTTTGCAGGAGTTCTTACATGAATTCGCTTTAGTGCATCTGTAAGATCAGATTTTGCACTCAAAATCCGATCCAGCACTTTCCTATTCAATTCAATTTTTTCATTAACAACATTTATCTGACCCAATGTATCCTGTTGTGATTGCTTTAGTTCCAAAAGTGCTTTCTGTTCCACTACAAGTTCAGCAACCTTCTTTCCCCACTTTTCTTTTTTTATTTTCAACTCTTTCAAGCTATCCTCAGAAAAGCTTCCCTCATGTTCTGATATATACAATTTTTCTGCAGCAACTAAATTCTGACATTTTACCTGATCGCTTTCGTATGTGCGTAGCTTCTTACTTGTCAAATCATAACATTTATCCCAAAAGGATAGCAGTAGTATCTCTCTCACATATTCTAATCGCGGTGCTGATTTAGCTGCTGTAAACAGATTCCCCTTTCCCTGCAAGAAAAACGATATTGCAATAAATACAGAATATGGCAACTTAATAATTTCCAATATTCTTCCTTGTACCTCATCAATGTTCCCTTCGAATGGTTTCTTATCTTCATACAACTTTAAAAAGCTTCCTCCTTTAGGACTCCATGTTCTAAGAATTCTATAATAATTATTCCACAAAGAAAATTCAAGTTCAACTTCCAAATCATCTGTTCCATAATCTGAATAAACATCTTGAAGATTTCCCCTTGCAGACTTACCATAAAGTGCAAACAAAATTGCTTCTAGCAAAGTACTCTTTCCAGATCCATTTGAAGCTTCTTTTGTACCGCAATCACCAAAAATTCCAGTTATTCCTTTCTGTGGACAATATTCAGCTTCAATAAATGATCCAAAGTTCTTCACTCTTATCCTATTTATTATCATGTACTTCCTCCATTACATTCTCTGCAAGAGTTTGTAAACGATCGCAATCAGTACTATTAAAATCACTACTGTTCAAATACTCTTTAAGTTGCTCCTTGTAATTTAAAGATGCAAGTTCAGAAACTTGCTTAACATCTTCATGTTCTGCAACACTGATATCTCTAATAGATAATGGATTTTTCTCAAGTATTTTTTGAACTATTGAAGCCTTTTGAGCTTCGTCTGAAACTTCCACATTCACAATACACTTTTCCCAAACATGTTTTTCTACTTCATCTACTTGATTTACAGTATCAAATTTTAGATTATAATACTGTATATATCCTTTAACTTCCATAAGCTCTACATCAAACGTTTCTGTATCGAATATAGCCACTCCCTTCTTTTGTCCTTTCTCTCCATAATCTGTCTGTGTTAAGCTACCTGGATAACATATTACAGTTTCTCCTATTCTATACAACTGCCTTTTATGGATGTCTCCAGCAACAATCAACCTTATTCTTGAAACAGTCTCCAATTCTAAAGCACCGCTTTCAAACATATAATTCTCACCAACTTCTGCCCCAGAAATTTGAGCATGAGTCAAAAGAATATCAGACGGGAACGCCCTTAACACATTACGAAGTCCATCACTTACAGCTTGTTTATACTCATCATTGCTTTTTACATCCACAAATGTTCCTCTTGGCGCGTGAGGGACAACACACATTTCATACCATTTACAAGACTCATCTCTTATTGCAACATTTTGATACTGGTTCGTCATGAAAGGTTGTAACACATGATTCCCTTCATGGGTATAATCATGGTTCCCAGGAAACACTAAAGTTGGAATAGATTTAGAATCCAAAAGTGACAGTGCATCACGAATATAATTATTTGCACCTATTGATGGATGATTTGAATGAGAAAGATCCCCTAATACAACTATAGCATCCACTTTCTCTGTACAAAGAAGTTTACAAGCTTTCTCTAGCTGTCTAAAAGTTTCCTCATTCCTATCAAGTCTTGCATTACCATCAACATTCTTACCAAAATGTAAATCAGCGATCGCTCCTACTTTCATTCTTTTAGCTCCTCTATAAAGCCTGTGATTTTATCAACAACAAATTGAATCACATCTTCAGCAAGTTCCTCACGAATTTCCTCTTCAACTTCACCAGGTTCTAAAGTTCTCATTGATGAATATGATGATTTCACATACCCACCATCATCCATTTTCATTGTATAACCAAAACCAAAAGTGATTTCTTTAACATTCATCTAATCCTCCAAAGTATATTCTGCCCCACAATAAGGACAGCTTGTCATATCTGATGGGAATTCTTTTGCACACGCGTCGCAAGGCAACAACTTTGCATTCTTAGGAAACGCTGCTTTAATTGGATCCTCATCTTCTTTTTTCTTCCTTACCCTTCCTTTTGCTGGAGCTCTAACTGTTTCCACCTCAACTTCTTTAGACTCCTCTCCACCTTCTTCCTGTGCCAACTTTTCCCACTCATCTACATAGTTAGTTTGTAAAGCTTCATCTATTGATGCAATTCTATCACGAAAGTTTTTTAAAATAGTACTTGCAGAAGTGGGCTTTACAATTTCCTCCAAGTTGTACAACTCATACACAGCCTCTTCCTTATTCAAAGGTCCCTCTACAACTTTCGCACCATAATCCTCATTTGACTTTACTGCCATCTGACAATCATACTTTGTCTTCAACTTTGATCCTTCCTTCTTAAATACAACATCATAAGTTTCAGGATCGCCATAATTCTCTGCAACTTTTTCAAACTCCGTAAATGCCATGGGCCCTATCCCAATATCTGCTTCTGATTGAACTAACAACACAGCATGTTTCTTCAAATGTGCCATAGGATTATCTCTGGGGATACAATTCATGAGATACCTTTCTTTAGTATCCCATCCTTCATCACGTACCATTTTTAGAATATGAGGTTGTGTATCAGCAAGTACATAACGACGATGCCAGTCACCATCACTATCTTTTTCCATAGTATAATCCAGCACATCTTTTAACATACTCATCCACAACCCATCCTGCTCAAACGCATAAGGAGATGGTTTATTGTCATCACCTAAAATCCATGCTCTAATGCAGAGTTGAGGATCCCCCACGAGTCTGACAACATTTGCTCCTGATTGTATGACATACTTCAGCTCATCTGAAAATCCTCCACTAGATGCTCTATTTTTGTCAATCCTTTGCTTATATTCCCTAAGCTTTTTCAGATTCATTACTTAATCTCCTTATTCGTTTAATTTTTGCTACTCTTTGTTTACCAGTCTCCCCAATGGAAACTCCACCTGAAGACTGATAATCAGCACGCATATTTCGTGCAAGTTCTATGTAAATATCCTTCATGTTTCCCCAGACTTTTATAAACATTGATCGTGCATTTTTTCGTAGTTCAAGCTGCAAAAGTTCATGTTTCCACTTAATCCATTCTTCTTTATTTTCTGCAGCAATGATCGCTTGCAATGCTTTCACTGCCTGTTTCGGATCTTCTGTTTTTGCAATAGCAAGGAGTCTATCTAGCCACTGATCAAAAGCAAGTTTTTTCTTTCTGTAGACTTCTTCTGCAATTGAATCTTCTGCTATTGCCCAAGCATAATCAGAGCCATAATTAGCCATTCTCTTATTTAATTCTGCAAAAGAAATTTCATCACCAAACAGCACTTTCATTTTTTCTTCTAATTTTTGATGTTTATTTTTCAACCATTGTAATAAATCTTCCAATTTGCTACTCCTACTTTCTTACCACATAATTACGAGGCCAAAACAGCATCTAAAATAGCCTGCTTTTTCTCATTGTCTGATAACTCTTCAACAACTTTTCCCATAGATTCTGCATAATCTTCTTTTGCCTTCCCAACATTAACTCTTATCCCTATATTCAAAGGAATTCGTTCTTGCAACTTTTGTATTGCTTTTTTGGAACACTGTTTCATTACATTACCTCCAGAATTTTTTCAACTTTTCTACATCCTTATATTCATCCCATCTTGTGCCAGATTCATGATCATCCCACCAATTCTGCACAACATTTATGTCCACTTTAAGAGGAACATCAATTTGAGGAATTGGCCTCTCACATTCTTCTTTAACGAGCTTACAACAATAATCTGATATACTATCATCCACCTCAAGAATAATTTCATCATGAATAAACGCAATAATCTTTGCATCTAATTCTTCTCTCTTGATACGATCATAAAGTCTTATTAAAGCAATACATGCACAATCAGAAGCCCCACCCTGAACCGGGCTATTTATCGATTGCCTTTCTGCTTCTGCCCTGAATC
Organism: Thermoplasmatota archaeon; assembly: GCA_030619765.1. GTDB lineage: Archaea > Thermoplasmatota > E2 > DHVEG-1 > DHVEG-1 > JAGLML01. The sequence goes on along the minus strand of JAUXAU010000001.1, from coordinate 33,731 downwards.
CTTCATTTTCACTATCTATTGCAGGTAATCGTCTGCGTCTACCAAAAATATCAACAACAAATTTCATTTCACTCACAAAATCGTATTGCTCTTGAGCCCATTCTTTCACTCTTCTAAATCTATTAAAAAATGCATCATACAACTTCTGAGCCTTCTCAAGGCTTACACCAAAATATTCTACAATTAAACCCACACCAGCGCCATAGAATACACTAAAGTCAAATCGTTTAGCATTAGTTCGCATTTCATCAGTAACTTCATCCAAAGAACATTCATAAATTTGTGCAGCTATAAATCTATGAATATCTTCACCTGTTTCAAAAGCTCTTAACAACTCTTTATCACCTGACATAAGTGCACCAATACGAAGTTCAATCTGTTCAAAATCTGTTGATATAAGTTTCCTTCCAAGAGGTGCAGCTATTTGAGCTCTTATCATCTTGTCTCGTGGGAATTGATGGAAGCCACTGGACAATCTTCCAGTTACAGTTCCATGCTGTACATATTTAAAATGAGCTCTCCCATCTCCACTATCCTTTAACATTCTCTTGATGCGATTACAATAAGTTGACAATATCTTTTTTTGCTTCTTATAAGCCAGGACATGATTTATAATATTTGATTTATCAAATGGGATAAGATTCTCAAGAGTATCAGCATCTGTTTTCCAGTTACCTTTTGGAGTCTTTTTTGCCGGCAGACGAAGTTTCTTGTAGAGGACATTCCCAAGTTGCTGACCAGAGTTGATATTAAATTCTCCACCAGCAGCATTGTGAACAACAGTTTGTTCTAACTCAGCAATCTCAGTGCAACAATCAGATAACCGTTGTGTTTTTTCTTGATCTATATACACTCCATTCTTTTCCATACTGGAGACAACATCAATTAAAGGCATAGAGATATTCTCAAACACATAATCAAGTTGCTGTTCTTTTAGAATCTTTTGAAATCTCTCAAACAACAAAAATGCGCTTTCACAGTCATCACAACAATAATCACACATTATTTCTTGTGAAATGGAATCCCAATAAGGTGTATCATAATACTCATCTGCAACATTCAATCGGCCACCCTTATCCAGATACACCCATTCAAGATCATCCAATCCATGTGGCAGGTTCTCATCTATAAGATGATGTGCAAGCATAGTGTCAAACCGCTTTCCCTTTATTTCAATACCCAGCTCAGCTGCCACATCTTGATCAAATTTAAAGTTGTGTGCAATTTTTATATTCTCAGAACTAAACAAATCCATTAACATTTGTTTATCAAGAAACTCTTCTGGAATATACACTGCAAAGCCAGGCTGGCGACAAAGCCCCAAACCTTTAGCAATTTTATCCCCAGGGAAATTTGTAAGACCTTTCTTCATATACTCACTGAACTCAAAGTATGTTTCAAAATCGAATGCAAATGCTTTCGCCTGTTTACATAGCCTACAATACATTGCCGCTTCTTCTTTTGATGCCACCAATCTCTTATCAACTTTTAAAATTCTTCTCATAGCATGTTGACTTTTCTTTGCTGCTTTCACTGCCTTAACAGATATCTTGTAGTCTAACATGTCCCATTCTAAAATACTGTCAAAAGTTTGATGCTTTCTACGCAGAATGGCACTTGGGTGAATCATTGGAATGATCCAACAGTTATATATCCTTGAATAAAGTCTTTTTCCTGCCCAACGCTCAATACTTGTCAGGCCTGTTATTGCTTTAAGTGCAGGAGATCCAAGTGGCATTATCACTATAGGCTTTACTTTACGAATTTCTTCAAGCAAAAAAGGAAAGCAAGCTTTAATTTCTTTAGGTTTAGGATCTCTGTCATTTAATGGGCGACATTTCAAAATGTTTGCAACAAAAACATCTCCCCTAGGAAGATTCCCATCTTCTAAAATCCTATCTGATAGTTGTCCAGCAGGTCCTACAAGTAGTTCATTACGCTCAATTTCTACACTTCCTGGAGATTCTGCAATCAGCATTATTCTTACATCTTTAGAATGCACGCTAACAACTTTTTTTCTGCGCACACCACTATCAGAAACACTTGTTTCTCCCAGACCACAAATCTCACAGTTGCTTTTAACTTGCTTTGGTTTCCGACCAGGTCTTTCTACTGCCTTTTTAGCAGCTTCAGTCAACCTACGACCAGCAACACCACCTGCATCAATTATTTCCTGTGATATCTCACTTCTTTTGATCACTCGAGCCAAAGCCTTTTTCTCCTCTATCAGATGTACTCAACTCTTTTTCCTCTTTATACTTTATAAAGGGAATTAGTGCGACAACAACCTGACAAATTTTCTCTCCCTTTTCTACTGTGTAGATGAAGCTATTATAGTTTACAACAATAGCAGATACATCTCCATGGTATCCAGCATCAATCGTTCCCAATGTTACCAGAACATTTTTTAAACGAAGACTGCTCCGAGGCCTCATCTGTGCTTCACATATTAAGCTAACGACACCACCATCAAATTTTTCTATCATAATTGATTTAGGCATCTCAATAGCAATTCCAGTAGGCACAAGTCCTATACCAAGAGCAGGGAGCTGAATATCTTCTAGTGCGTAGAAGTCCCATCCTGCATCCAATTCATAAGCATGAGTTGGTGTTTTTGCATCCGGATGAAGTTTTTTAAACTTAATCGTTAAGTGTGACAATGCCTTCAGCATCTACAGTTGCTCCTAATTTGTCTAGTTGTTTCTTGATACTTGCTTCGTTAAGAGCAACTCCACCTTGCGAAATCATTTTCACCAGAGATGCAATTTCTATCTCTCCGTCAGACAGAATGTCCTTGATGTCTTCAGTTACATCTTCATCATCTTGCTCATCTTCTGCCGGTTCCTCTTCTTGCACATCTACTTCTTTTTCTGCTTCGTCAGGCTGCTCTGCCTTCACAAGTTCTTCTTCTTGCATCTCCTCCTTCGTTTCACCAGGATCAACAGGCACTTCTTCTTTAGGCTTAAGCTTTCTTTGCTTGTCAGCCTTAGGAGTTTCTTTTTGCTCCTCTAAAACATGTTCAATCTTTGCCTTTGTCTCCTCAACCTTATTATCCTCTGAATCAAGAGGAACAAAGTTAGATTTACAGAAGGGACACATTTTGTCATTCCCTGAGACAACCTTTCCACACTTTGTGTTTCCACAATAGTACTCAACTAACTCGTTTTTTCTTACTCTTGCCATTACTTTCCTCTCCTTTTAAGTTCTGATTTTATTAACCTAAACTTTTTCTTGGCTTCCGGATTGTTGTACCGTGCCAGCATTTGCGATCTTTTGTAAAGCTTCATCAGTTTCCTATTACTAACTTTCTTTACATGTTCCTTAAATGAGACATTTTGCATAGAGCGCAAATCCAAGATACGCCAATGTGTCTCATCAAGAAAAAATCCAACTCTACAGAACACTACACACAGAGGCCACAATATTGCAGCCAATGCAACAAGCATCCAAGTTTCTGGATTTTGTACCGGCACACTGACCATCAGCACTTCACGCTTCTTTTTTGGCTCAACAGTTTTTCCTGCTTTCTTTTTCCTTGTTGGCTTGACAGCCTTTTTCCTTTTCGGCCCAGCAACTTTTTTTAACTCTCTTTTTACTTTTCGCATATATGTTCCTTTAAGTTTAAAGCCCTCCGGCTTTAGTTTACAAATAATAAAAGGAGAATCAAATGCTCCCATACAGTGGTTTTCTCTGTGATAATAACTTAATCTTATTAAATTGATTCCCCTTTCAATTCTCTAGCAACTCTTATTCTCCTTGGCACAAAGCCCAGCTTTTCCAAAAATTCAGGGCTGTGTTCAAAAAGCTTCATCCTCTGCTTCGGCATATTTCTTGCCTGACATTTTATAAAAGACGAGCCCTTTAAAGGGCACGTGCCACATCTATTTGGATCACGATTTTTCATACGTCTTTCACACCACACAGGGTGTGGCTCATACTTTTTCATCATTAACCTCATTTTGTGCAAAGCCTTGATTTTACGTTCACATACAACAGCCTTCGACACATTAAGTTCTTCTGGAATATCTTTTTGATTAAACTTTCTCAGGTAATTGATAACATTTCGTTCTTTTTCTGTCAGTACAATAAAACTACCATTTGAAATAAAACCCTCAGTGGCTTTTAAAATCATTTGATCAAGAATTACAGTGTTGATAATTTTGTTATCGTTTGCAGGATATTCACATGTGGATAAAATTTCTGAATTAACATAATGATTTTGATAAGCATTTTCTTTTCTTACTGCTAGCTTAAGCCCCCATTTCATATAAGATGAAACAGATGAAACCATATACTTCTTATTCTGACAGCTTTCCATACCTTGCCATATTGCGATATCGAGAATTTGTCCCATCTCATCTCTCGTTAATGACCTTTTAAAATCGTTCATCAACCTTAATTTTAATGGTAGAAACTTTTCCTTCATTTTCAAGTACTGTTTATTGTCGACCACATCTTTCTCCTACTATCTATAATAGCATCTTTCAGCAAAAAAGTAAAGCATTTTTTAATTTTTTTTAACTCCTTTTAAATAAATGTGAGTAGTGAGACCAAAATGATACCTTGTTTTCCCAGCACTCCCTTAGCTCACCCAGGCCGCAATCACCCGCATCTTTTTTTGGAAGTTTAACAACATATAAATTTACTGAAGACAGCATTGAAATTTTCTCAACGAATAGATCCCCACCTTGATCATTATCAGGTATGACTACAAGTTCTGGAAACTGATTTAAAAGGTTTAATTGATTATTTGTTATTTGAGCTCCTAGAGTTGCAACACAAGAAAATCCACACAACTCCACCTTCCAGCAATCAAACACACCTTCAACAACTCCTACCATTTTCTTTTTTCTATACAGGTGATAATTATATAAGGTGTTACTTTTTGAGAAGCCTCTAGAGTGTAACCACTTTACTTCAATATTGTCTTCAATCTTTCGTGCTGTCCATCCAGCCGACTCTACAGGAATAACAATTCTTTGCATATCTTCATTCCATCGTGCCTTCTTTTGTACTGCAAACCATAAAGGAATTCCACGATGATCTAAATATTTAATTGCTTTGTAGGGTATGTCCACAAGATCTGGACATACATGCTTCTCCCTGATCAGTCTTTTGGGTTCTGGTTTTTCAACATGATCTCTTACCAACACAACATATTCTACAACAGTATCAACAGCTTCGTTGTAAGAACATTTCGTGGCCTGCATGACTAAAGAGATCCACCATCTACCCTTCGCACCACAAGAGAAACAGTTGTAGTAGCCATTTTTTTCGTTGAAACTCATTGATGGATGAATGTCTGGATGATCTGGATTTATACACGAAAACTTCCATTCATCATCTACACGCTTGATTTCAATTGCACCCAGATCAGTCAAAAGTCTATGCGTGTTTACTTGCATCAATTCAGGATGTTTTTTCAACACCACCTTAACAACAATTTTTTCCATTTATTCCCTCAGGTCTGTGATATCTGTATCAATTATCCGAGAAGTTTCGCCTTGAAAAAGAAATCTATGTGTTGTTCCAGCTTCCCCATTTCTTTGCTTCGCAATATTTACCTCCAGCACATCATCTCTAATGCGATTGTCGTAATACTTTGCCCTGAACAATAAAAGAATCAAATCACCAACTTCTTCAAAAGCTCCAGCATTTTTAATATTTTTCAATTTAGGACGATAGTCCCAAACCGATTTTCCCTTTTCTGCATCTCTATTTATTTGTGCAGTCAGCACGAAATGAACTTGCAACTCTTGGGCCATAGATTGGATTCTATTCAAACATTTTTCAGTGCTTTGCGCAAGATAACTACTCCTTAAATCTTGTATTTTACCAAAAAGATCAACAAAAACAACTAAGTAATCAACTTCATATTTAATCTTGAATCGTCTAATCTGCTCTGAGATAAACTGTAAACTTGCGCTTTTACCACACAAGAATAAAAACTTGTTCTTTCTCAATCTAGTTTCTGCATCCCAAATTTTTCTGTGTTCTGTCTGAGTTAAACCTTGTCGAGCCTTTGTCAATCGGCTTAAATGAATGCCAGATATTCGAGAGATCATTCTATTAACAATTGCTAGTGGATCCATTTCCAGCGAGAAAAACAAAGTCGTTACTTTTTTGCGTGACAACCTGATTGCAGATTCAACTGCCCAGGTAGATTTTCCCATTGCAGGGCGACCTGCAATAATTGTCACTTCCCCCGGAGCAAATCCCCTAACTAAGCTATCATTTATTTTACCAAAACCACAGCTAAAAAAGTTTCCAGCAGACAATGACTTTTCGTATTGCTTTAACAATTCTTCTGTGTTTAAGAAAAATATTTTTCCAGCACCGCTATCCGCCACTTCCTTTATTTGCGCAGCGATTGCAGAAATTTCACTGATGGGTTTTGATTTTGTGGCTAAGTTTTCAAGAAGCTGTGGAAGTAACCGATCCTCAATTTGTCGTCGGCGAGTGTCAGATTTTAAGAGCTCAATGTGTTTCTGAAATTCTTTGATAGGAGGCAACTTCTTGCTGTAAAGTTCCTGTAAGTCTTCTATTGTTGGTATTGATGAATCCAACTTCTTACAAAAAGAATGCAGCAACTCAACTCCACATGGTTCACCAATGTCTAACAGTGCACGAGCTGCAGTCCGGTGCTCGGGTTTCAAAAAATCCTCTACAGATAAATTGGCAAAAAGTCCATAATGGTTGAGTGATTGAGTTGCTGCAGATAAAATTATTTGTTCGTTAGCAACATCAGAACTTAATAAAAAATCCATTTAATTTATCCTTTAAAAAATTCGCTTAAATCCTGTGGTTTTCTTCCGTCTCTCGGCTCGCTTTTCATTCATGGTTTTCTTTACTTTAATGACTCGCTCTGCTGATATGGTTTTCTTTTGCCAACTAGCTCGCTTTCCCATTCTGGTTTCCTTCTACAGTGTAGCTCTCTTATGCGACTTGATTTTCTTTGTTAATTTGATTCGCTTTCCTTTCATGGTTTTCTCGCTGCTTATGACTCGCTTACTTCTTCTGGTTTTCTTGGACTGCGTGACTCGCTTCAGATATCTGGTTTTCTTTTACTCTTTGACTCGCTTGTGCAGAGTGGTTTTCTTGCCCGGGATGACTCGCTCCTCTTATCTGGTTTTCTCAATGTAGTTGGCCCGCTTGCCCTTCTTGGTTTCCTTTAACCCTCTGACTCGCTTTTCTTGGGTGGTTTTCTTCCTGTCCGTGGCTCGCTCTCACCTTTTGGCTTCCTTTGGTTTCGTGACTCGCTTACTGCCATTGGTTTTCTCGCTCGACATGGCTAGCTTATTCATGCTGGTTTTCTCCTACACAGTGGCTCGCTATAAAACATGGATGCCTTTGACTTTTCGGCACGCTTCCACTCAACGGTTTTCTCTCAAACAATGGCTCGCTTTTTCACTCTGGTTTTCTCAAATGATACGACTCGCTTGTGCTCAGTGGTTTTCTTGTCCAAGATGACTCGCTTATCAGATTTGGTTTTCTTTGATTGTCTGACTCGTTTCTCTGGCATGGTTTCCTTAAGAAAATTGACGCGCTTCCTCCTACTGGTTTTCTCCTAAAATGTGGCTCGCTTGTCGGTTATGGTTTTCTCATGGCACGTGACCATAAAAGTCACATCTATTCACTATGATGCCCATTCCCATACTCATCATTGTACGGAGGCCTTACATCCAATCCCTCTAAAGTACGCCAAGCAACATAAAGATCTTTGAGAAACATCTTAACCATGTAGCGTATTGCAGCATTATGTTGATGTCCCGCCTTTGGTCTACTTTTATCTGTGGGATTCTTACTTGCAACACCCCAATTCTTAGACTCTAATCGATGTTTCATGTTGTCATAGTACTCTCGATACGGACTATTACACTTAAGAAAACTTGGCCCCAAAACTCCTAAAAGTTTTGATCTTAAAAACTTGTTCCAGCAAAGTTTCTCACCCTTAATGGGTTTTAGTGCTTTTCCATTCTCAACATGTAAACCAGCAAACTTCCATCCTTTGCTCACAGTTATCCATTTCTCAATGTCAAACTCTGAAACGATTAAAGCAGCCATTGTTGGTCCTACACCAGGAACATCTTTTAGATACTCTTTCCAAATAGGTACACTTTCAAGCTTTTTACACATAGCTTTGAGTATCACCTTCTCTATATCCTGATGATTCTTTAACAAATCCTCAAACAACAGCCTATCCGCCAACGGCAACTCTTTATATTCACCCTTGGTTGAATCATTGTTTTTCTTTTTATGAAGCCTGTTTGCATAGTCTATTCGCTTTCTCTGAGCATCATAAAACGATTTCACGTACATCTTCCATGCAGCTCTTTCTCCATCTGTCATATTAAGCCTCCTCCAAAAATACGTGAATCAATCCATACAACTTTTTCAAACCAGCATGAACATTCTCTGTATCCTCAATGCTTCCAGTCTCAATCTTTTTTATCAATTGATTGACATGAAAAAGTGTCATCTTTCCACTTGCATCACCATTATTAAAACTGGCTTGTTCTGATGTCATCTTCTTTCCACTGAAATGATCCATCCCGCACTTTAAAGGAACACCTTCTTCACTCTGTCTTTTAAGCAATGATTCAGCTTTTTCAGTTGTTATTGATAAACTCTTTGAAACAGAATCAAGCGGAATACCCATATCCTGTGCTTGTATTAAACATTTAACCCTATCCCAAATAGTTAATTGAAATCCATGCCTGGAATTCATTTCCATTGCGTCACAAAAAAACTCACTATCATCTTGATACTTTTTAACATGAACAGAGACAACTACATTGGCACCATATTCTGCCTTCATAGCTCGCAATCTGTGAATCCCATCAACACATCTATTTTGCTGATCAACCAAAATTACCGGAAGTCGTTGTCCGGCTCTTAAAGATTCTCTCATTTGACTGACATTGTACGGATTTATCTTGTTTCTTGGATACAATGTCAGATCCTCTACAATTTTACCCATCTTCATTTTGGCAGTTGTCATAACTACCTCCTATTTAAAGTCTTTCGACTATTGATTACAACTTTTATTTTCTTGCAGATCGTTCCATTTTTTCCCCGTGGAAAAATACGCATAACTCCAATTTCATTTTTGTCTTCTTCGACATGAAAGTACTCAAACGAATAATAATGTCATCCGCTACCACGTCATAATTTTTTACTTCCAACCTCTTCATATCTATCAATTGCGCAACAATTGATGCTACATCCAATTCCGTATCTATCAAATCATTCAAGACTTCCCAACCCTTTGCATACGCTTCAAAGGATTCCTTAAACATTCTTGTGCTTTCAAAAAATGATTTAAATCGTTCTCCCATATCCACCTCATTCACTTCCTTCTCTGGATCTTGTACCACAGTTTCTTCACTCATTCTTTTCTCCTTCTTAAAGATTTAATATTCTACATACAACTTTTACTTTATTTCATTTGGAAAGCGCTGTGTTTCTATAACGCAAGCTTCCAAAACATAACTTTTTTCTGTATATCCCTCATTAATCTCTATAGCACCAATTTCATAATCCCTTCCACCATTATCAAGGTCCTTTGATCTAATAATAACATGCAATTCTTCTTCAGGGCCTTTGAATCCATCAAGTATTCTTTTCATTTCTTTAACATTCATTCCCTTCCTCCTACAAAAAATATTTAATATCCATCATATAATAACCACAAAACCCAAAAAAGTAAACAAAAATTTTTACCCACAACTTTTATTTTTACATCTATCTTTTACTGCCCATTTTAAACTATCCAAAACAAATTGCGCCACATCTTCTGTGCAATGCCTCTCAAGTTTTTCTTGAAACTCCTTGTCAGTCAGTTTCATCAATTTCCTAAACACTTTTTGCATAGCTTTTTCTGTCTTCTTATGATTATTGCACACAACTTTTATTCATCCCACTTATAATATTTACTCTAGTCATTTTTTGTTTCTCCTTCAGCAGTATGATTCATAAAAATTAGAAATCTAATTGCCGTAACCGCTGTTTGTATTGCTTCAGTTTTCGCATCATTAGCTGCATCCATCGGGAAGTAATACTGATCCAACACCGCCTTAACGAGTTCGCCCGCTTCCTCTGCGACATTAGCTGCTGCGTACACAGGATCATTAGGCCAAGTTGGAAACTTTGCTTCGGCATGATGTAATTCATTTGTGATATCAGCAAATATATCAGCCAGTTCATCCTTCTTAGATAACAACTCAATTTGTTTTACTTTACTCATATTTCTCCCCACAAAATGGACAAAACGTTGGCACTATGATTTCTCTAATTTGCTGCAAACCAAGTGAACCATCTTTTCTCTTTTTTCTAAGAAAATAGTGGATTGCCGGATACATTTTTCCCTTTATATTAAAAGTAACATCTAGCATGACATTAGGATCCCCAGTTTCTTTCTCAAGGCATTTCTCAATTTCTTTGATACAATCACACTTCATCTTTTGTTTCTCTTCTTTCTTTGTTTTTAAAATTGGCACATGATCCCTCATTACTAATTTCAGCAGCATGCCCAAAGTTTTCACCATCACAAACAAAGCACAACCCATCCTCTCCATATTCACAATCTTTACATTTTCTCACATCTCCCTCCTAATCCAACAACAACTTAAAATCCTTCCAACCCATTTTGACACACAATAAAACAGCATATCCTAACAAGTCAAACACATCATTTTTTTGTAGTTGCTTTGCATTTTTTATTCTGCTAAGCTTATCATCTAACCGATATAAAATACCAACACCTGAAATTTTAATATCATCACTAAGTCCTTCACAATGACTTGAAAAAATCTCAAGTGGCTCTAAAGCAGAATTGCCATATCGCTTATTTTTTTCTATAACAATTTCTTTAATGCTATCACAAACTTTAGCAATGTCTTCTTTTATATCACTCATTTCTTTCTCCTAAAAAGCACTACAACAGTTCTTCAACACTTGCAAGAACTAAAACAGTTCCCACATTGATACTCCATCCCATCCAGTAGCTTTTATAAAATCATCTCTGATTTTATCCAATCCTTTTTTCAACTTAACCATATCTTTTAACCAAAGAGGAACATCTTGATCTACATCAATGTCCATAGGATTCTGCACAATTCCTTTCAACTCACCCAACAGTACTTCAGCTACTTCCAAATGATGGAATAATTCTTTTAACAATTTTATTTGCATCATCTCCCCCTAAAAATCTCTGCTGCAACTTACGACAATTATAAACAGCAATGGATATTCCACTAAGTGTATATTCCATCTGTCTCCGTAATCGAAACAGCAGAGCAACTTTCACTCATCTTTCTTCTCAAACAAAGCTTCCAACTTCTTGAGCTGTTGAAACTTGCCTTCAGTGACAGAGCCTTTTTCCATTTCATCCAAGATAAGACTTCGATCCCTATACTGAAAAAGCTCCGCTTGTATATCCTTAATAAGCAATTTTTGAAAAGAACCCTTTCCTTTTATCCTCTTTAAGTGCTCAACACCGTACCTTAACTTCTTTGCTAATCTCTCAACAAGATGTACTCGCACAACATCTATACGCTCGAAAAATCCCTTCTCTTCTACACTTTCCACTATTTCTAACGTCTCCATTATTTTACCTCCTACTCTCAATTTCTTTCATTACCATAGTATCCAATCTGTCTTTCAATTCTACTAAAGCTTTGTAGCAAACAGTTCCATCTTTTGCCCAAGCTATGATATTTTTCCATTCTTGTTGAGTCAATTTCCGTTCTGCTAGTTTAGCATCTTCTTTTAATTCTAAAGCTTTAAAGTCTTCAACTCCATAAATATCATCATCCTGCTCCTTGCGAATTATATTCATTTTCAAAAATTCTTCCAACTCTTCTTGTAACTTCTGTAAACATCCTTCACATAAGTAAGTTTTTACTCTCCTATCGAACATAATCCCGAAAGTGTCTCCTTTTTGAGCAAAGCAGTTTTCGCAACAATAAGCTGTCGCTCTTTTTATTCTTATCATTTTTTCACCCCATAACCACACAACTCTCTTGCAACATAAAACAACTCACCAATGTTTTTATGAACAGTGCCACCTTTAAACGGTATTTTATTTTGCATACCCCATATACAACGTAGATCCCAGAGACGACTCAAATCCTTTTCTACTTTATCCTTTCCAAACTGCTCAACCGCTGCCTTGTACAACCTCTGCACAACAGATACATCTGCTTTTAATTCTTCTTTGCGCTTTTTGGACAATTTCATATTTATTCCTCCTGTAGACCATTACCCTTAAATATAACTTTCACTTCTTCCCCTTGTATTTCTTTTATAATTTCTAACAGACCCTTCATCAACACACGTGCAAATGCAACACAATCACTATTTCGTGTAAAGTGTATCCAGTCTTTTACTTCCTTTATTTTCTTTGTATGTTCATCTTTCATTCTACTTCCAATATAACCTTTTCTCCTCGATTCAATTGAAGTATTCGAAACTTAGGATCACTTGTCCAATTGAGTACAGGATTTGTTAAAGAGACTAATAGCTCATAGGATTTCAAAATGATCTGTCCAACGAAATCCGGATCAATCCCTGGTTCGTTTTGAATAATTCCAAGATCCCCCTCCTTCATTTCTCCACTTGCAATAATTCTTCCAATAGGATCATAAATACATTTCATTATTCTACCTCCAACGTAACTTTCGCACCTTTCCTCAATAACTCAACTTTAAATTCTGAATCACTCCAATTTACTTGCGGGTCTGTTAGTGAGACAAGCAAGTTATAAGTTTGTAAAACAACATGTCCCACATAAGAACTTGCTCCCTCATCTTGTTGAACAACTCCCACATCTCCCAGTGCCATGTCCTTACTAGAGATGTATTTCCTATCATCATTTTCTAACCTGCACTTGATCATTTTCTTTTTCTCCCTTGCTTTCTTGTTTTCCTTTTCTTGTCTTTCCTAACTACATCTTTTCTTTTTTCAATTTTTTGTTGATAGTCTTCTTTAGTCTTTACTTTCATTTTTGTGCTCCTCCTTATCATGCACTCTTTCAACTTCGACAGCAACTATATTATTCACATTAAAATGAATCTTCCCATTCTCTTGTTCTATATAGAAACCATCAAAAGTTTTTATCCCTTTTTTAAGATTATCATCAATCTCATCAAAAGTATCTGGTTCCACTTCTTTTATCTTCGAGTGATATTCATCACCATCCATGCAATAAACTATAATTTTAACAAGCATTTTCTAACTCTTCCTCATAGGCATGACAACAGCATGGTAATTCTTGGTATCAAAAAATATTGCTTTGCCTGGTTCTGAGTAAGTTACCACACAACAAGTATCAACATCACAATACATAATTGCTACATCGGTAAAATATGAATATTTGAGTGGCATATGAATATTTTTTATAAGATTGTAATACGCCATATCTACATCATTCAACTCAAGTTCAAATGTTTTAACATCTGATGGTTTCTCAGCACGGGGTCTCCAGTTTGAATAAGACAAGTTGGCGTCTGTCACTAGTTGTAACTGAATGTCTGTTTTACTGTGCTTTAAAATACGCCACAGGCCGGGTTCTACACAAGGAATATCAAGATAGTGCATTCTTTTGCCATCAGAACCAACTGCAGCATTTCCTTTGCCTTCACCATTTGATTCAACATACAGATAAGTAAGGGCCTCATTGTCATGTGATTTAGGAATTGGGACTACAACAAATCTGAATAAATTGAAAAAAGGTGCCCTGTTTATTGTTCTAAAAAAATCCATTCAAAACCTCCTTTATTCTACCTCTAGCACAACTTTTGATCCAGGTGCTAACAACTCAATTTTATCTACAAATTCAGAGATATACTTCCATGTCTTATTTGGATCAGTTAAGGAAACCAATCCAGAATAAGTTCTTAGCACAATAGTTCCATTATAAATTGGATCATTTATAATAACCCCAATGTCACCCACCTCCATCTTTTGGGAAATTGCATATCTACCACCCTTTTCTAATAAGATTGTTCCTTTCATCATCACCCCTCCTTATAACATTTTCGATCTGAGTTTTCAGTTCTAAAAATAATTTGATGCTTCGGTCCTCCATTAAGTATAAACCTATATTTAACGTGAGCATTAAAGCTTCTACTGGGATTCTGTCTTTGACAAGTTTGTCCCTTGCAACTTTTGCGTTGTCGATAAGTAAGCTCCAAGGGCTCATAATTTTGTTCATTCTCAATCCATTTTTCTATAGATAATTTTTAAGGCTTCTTATTTGCTTGAGAAGTTCGTCAGTTACTTCAGCCAAGCCGGATTCAACATAATCTTCCAGGTCAATGATTCCAAGTTTTTGAATCCTTTGAATGAGAGAATCAACTCTACCACCTGCTTTGATGGCGACCTTCTTAGCTATCTTGCACATTTCCTCTAAGGCTGTCTGATCAGCGTCAGAGATTTCCACTTTAGGGGTTGCCTTTTTGACAGTTTCTTCGATGTCTGGCTCGTCGTCGTCTGCAATGATTTCTTCAACAAATTCTTTTTGTTCTTCTTTTGGAATATCATGTTCCTTGATAGCCTTCCGTAACTTACGGGCTCCTGTCATTGTTGGTGCTTTTTTTATAGCATCTTCATCAAGAGATTCATCTCCTAGAACTTCAAGAGATTCTTTAATCATCCAGTCCTTCCAGTTTTCCCCAAGAAAACTGAGGATCATTTTTCTACCAACTCCAAGTTTTCCTTTAGCTGCAGAGAATGTTTGAGCATCAGTAAATCCTAAAGCTTTGTTAAGTTCTGTCTTCTCAAACAACTCCCATTTCTCATATCTCTGCAATTTGTCTTCAATAAATTTCTTTGCTGCTTTTACTGTTTCAATAACAACATTCGTTGTCAACTTCCATTGCTCAAAATTTTCGTTTGCCATTATTCTAATCATATTTAAATCACTAATTTCTTTTACAGGCGCTTCAATCTTTTCAATCTTTAACTCCTGTAAAGCTAACAATCTGTGATGTCCATAGGCAATTTGAAACTTGCCTTTCTTTTCTCGCACTAGGACATTATCCCAGAAAGTTGTTTCATCAATACTTACTCTTAATGCGTTAACTTTATCACGATCAATTGGATAATTATCCATATCCCTGTAAGGATTAGGCGTCAGATCTTTTACATTGATTTCCATAATACACTCCTATAAATTTTAGTCTCATCTATAATAGCACAATTCCATAAAAAAGTAAAGCCTTTTTAAAATTATTTTTAATTTGAGGGTGGTATAAATTACCTTCCTCATGTATAATTTCTAAAATTTCACGTTGTATTTTTTCTAATCCTTTACTCATCTCCACTCTTTCCCATATCCACACTTCCCACACACCCCACCCTTCAAAACACTTCCACATCCAGGACAACTTTTTTCTTCACCCTGCTGAATATATTCTTCAAATTTTGATGTCCTAAATAAAGTGCTGGGCCGTAAATATTTTCTAAACTCAGGATCCTTAGACCACTCATTAACTTTCGTATCAATGACTAATTTAAAATCCCAAAAGTCATATCCTTTCTTCCACAACTGATCAATTAAACATCTTGTTTGTTGTGATTTTTTTCCTATAGATTTAAAAGAATGGTGGGTTCGAACATTCAGATATTCAATGATCCTTCTATAAGGAATTTGTAGGACCAGTTCCCTTTTGCAAAACTTTTTTGTGATGGTGAAAAGAACCCCATCTTTTTCAGCAATAAATATCACTTCCTTAATTGAGGCCCCAAACTTTTGAAATATTTTTCTTTCGTTCATATCCTATTTATTCGTCCAACAATTCTAATTGTCTATCTAGTAATTGAACAGACCAATTAGGATTTACATATCCTTTTATTCCACTAAAATGTTTCAAGTAATCCCAATAAACAACATCAAACAGATTATCACTTTTCTTTTCCTTGACTAAACTTGAATATCTTTTTTTAAATCCATACAACTCTTTTGTCAGAACAATTGCAATCGATTGTAATTGTGCTTTCCAACCGTCTGATGGTCTTAATACAACATATCCTTGTACTGTGTATGTTGGACACAAACCACCACTTTCTAATGCTTTCTCCACTTTAAAGTTTTCTGTTGGTGCACCACTTAATCTACTTTTCCTTATAGTAAAAGAATTATGTAAACCACCATTCTCATCACAAATTGTATTTCCAAATTGAAATCGTGATGCAACAGGAAATTGACCTTTATCATTCCTAACTATATAATCAATATCCGAATCCCAGTCCAATGCTTCTTGTAGTTTATCCATCTTATCGCAACTTTCCACCGGTATCAGTTCTGCATTCTTCCAACTCATTAACTCTTTTATCTTTGGCCATCCTATATGTTGCATAGCCATCTTAGAATCATACAAGTCTCTTTTCATATCATTACTAAATACCTTCTTCCACTCTGGATACTTAACAACTTTATCTCCATTTATTTGAACAACCCCTTTCATTTTTCTAGTCAATTCCTTCTCCTATATATAATTTGAAGCACTTTCCTGTTTACATCCTCTTTTAATTGCAATCTTTATTATTTCTTTACTTGTGTCACATCCATATCCTTGTCTATTTAATTTACCGGCCGCCAATAAAAATGTACCCGTACCAGCAAACGGATCAATAATAATATCCTCTTCCTTTGTACTATGACGAATAAATCTTTCTGCAATTTCGTCCGGCTTTTGCCATTCACTATAGCGCTCATATCTCCTACCATCAGGTGCAGAAATATCTTGCACAGAAAATTGCTCTGTCATTTTAGGACAATTCAGATTAGGGGATTCTTCTGTTCTTAAATATAGAATAGCTTGCCAATTTCGTTTATAATCTTTAACAGGAGAAGGTCCTAATGTATTTCGATAAGTCCAACTTAATACATCAATTAGAAATCTATCCTGACTAAAAAGTTCTGTAAGATACAAGTATATCTCTTTTGGATAAGAACCTATAAAAATATAAGCTCTGCCTGTATCTTTTATTTTGCTCAATGCTAAAGACAACCACGAACTAACAAAGTTTTCTAAATCAGGTATATCTGTCATATACGGAGGATCGGTTAAAAGTAAATCAATTGAGCCGTCGCTAAATTGATCCAAAAAATCTATACAATCAGTAAGTTCAATGATAGGCTTGATTTTTGTTTTGATCTCTTTAGGTTTACTTGTTTTGTGAGATGTCAGCCAATCATTATACGGTTCATAATATTTGGGTGGTTTAAATCGTCTGGTATTTAATTCCTCTGCACTTAATCTCTTATATGCTTTATCACAAAATCCTTCTTGCAAGGCATGATAGAAGCCACGCGCAAAACGAGAATCGTCTCCACTTAAATCAAAAGTAGAAAGTTTGGAATCGTTTCCAAACTTTTGCGGTCGTCCTTTTA
Source organism: Thermoplasmatota archaeon (assembly GCA_030619765.1). Taxonomy (GTDB): domain Archaea; phylum Thermoplasmatota; class E2; order DHVEG-1; family DHVEG-1; genus JAGLML01. The sequence goes on along the minus strand of JAUXAU010000001.1, from coordinate 16,333 downwards.
TTATATCAGTTTCTATCATCTCTCCTAATCTCGCATGAGCGGCCCAGGCATCAGCTAGATCATCAAGCATATTTCTAAACACTTCCTCTTGAATTCCTTTTGCATCTGGAATATCTTTTATTGCTGCCAATTTGGCAAGATGTACTTTATGCCGCGCTTTACTAAAAACCACATACTGTTCAAGCTTGTCTATTGTACTGGGCAACTGTTTCTTTTTTCTAACAATATCCTTACTCATTTTCTCTCCTTATTCTTGCATTCATATTATAAATTAAGAAATTCTTATTTTATAAATAAAGGAAGGGACATTTCAGGAGGAAGAAAAAATAAACACCCCTTCCTTATTTTCATCATTAACACCTTAAAATAGTGCAAGGATTCTTTTATATTATTTAATATCCCCTCCACATTATCCCTTTTCCTTATGTTTTTTTTAATTATCATGATTGGGGTTCTATTATAATAGTTAAGAAAGGGCGAAAAAGTCAAACGAAAATTAGCAAAATCAGGGAAAAAAGACGATTTTTTTCTCATCTACTAGTTTAGACGTAGATGGGAACAAATCTAAGAATATCTAGGTTATATTATAAGGTTTCTAAGCAATTATCATGCCAAGATTGTCAATATTACTAACATTCCCCTGGTTTTCAAGAGAAATATCAGGTGAAAAGACTACACAAATGTTTACTTTTACCTAACTTTTTTCAATTTCGCGCTATTTTTTTACGATTTCCCTTCCATTCTAGCCTGAAATACAGTATAATATAACCGTAAGTTAATTAAAACGGTTTTTTGACATAAGATTGAGTGGAAGGGCAGAGGATAAAAAAGTTAAAATCTGAAGCCAAAGAAACTTAATAACCGACAAATCAAGGCCGATAAGCTTTTCAAAAGTAGGGACGGATAAAACTAGAAAAGACGTTTAATAGCTCTTTTCAGTTTGTGTGGAATTAACTTCAGGCTGGTTTTTGTAGGTTTAATCTAAAAGAGATGGTGACTCACAACTAATTCCTTGGCCATTTTGGGCCGTACGAGAAGTAGTTGTAAGTTATGAAGGGATGTAGGTTCAGATAAAATGTGCATTAATGTTTCCTTGGACATTTTAGTCCGTACGTGATGCAGGGCTGTTTGATCTGAATCGAGAGGAACCGATTTGAAATTCCTCCTCCTTCTTCGGAATAGTGTAATGGCAGCACACAAATTTTTGGAATTTGTTGTAAAGGTTCGAATCCTTTTTCCGGAGATATATTAAAAAAGTTGTACAAGTCAAAAATTTCTTTGGAGGAAGAAAAATGACAACTTTTGTAAAAGGGTTTTTTGCAGGAGTCATTGGATTTATTGTGTCAACCGGCATGATAACAATTCTGTTTGGAATCACATTTTTATTTTCTTTATTATACTAGGAGGAAGCACAAATGAGAAAACGAAGATTATTTTATAGAAGATCAGGAATAAGAATTTCCAGAGCTGATGTTAGAAAAACAAAAGAATCAACAGCTCAGGCTCATCGAATTGGAAAACAGAAAAATGGCTTAAGAACTTTAAAGAGTGAACGACTTGCCAACAGAATAGAACAGATGGCAGAAGAAGAATTTTGTCGATATACAGGAGTTGCAACTTACAGATAATCCTACCTGATGATCTTGTTTAGTAAACAAGTGAAATCCCTGGAAACAGGGATAGTAGGAAACTACAAATTTTCTTAGGAGGAAGCACAAATGAATAATGAAGAAGAATGGAATCGCTACAAGTTTTCACCTGAGTTTAAAGAAGCCGCAAAAATGTGTGCGCACAAGATGCCAGAAAGAGGTGACAATGTTGATGTTCTTCGTCAAGAACGAAAAGACTTTGATGCGATTCGGGGAGCTATGAGAACCATAGCTGATGCAGTCAATGGTAACAGTCCTGCAATAGTTGGTAAAGTTCTGGCCGTAGAACTTGCAGGTCAGCACCGAACACTTCAGGCTTCTGTAATAAGAGCCTTGTTAGTAATGTTCGGAATCTACAAAGGGGCTGCCTACGATCTACGCAATAAAGCAGCGGTTGATGCAGCAGAAAAAGTTGCTGATCTGGCAAAAAAAGACATTGCAATCCCCTTTATCTAATCCTACCTGATGAGAGCAGTCGGTAACTGTTCGAAATGCCTTGAAAAAATCAGGGCATTGTGGGAAACCACAAATTTTTTCTAGGAGGAAAACAAATGAAAGCAATTTTAGGATTTCTTGCAGATGGCAAAACTCTAATGATCAAAGTGGAGGCTAACGAAAAGATGTTTGACAGGATGTTAAAGATTTACAACAAAGTGGAGATTTGTACTATCACAAAAGAATCACATCCCGAATATAAAAACATGTTAAACATGTTAGCAACAGACGATTTTGATGACTGGAAAGAAAAGGTCATTAAAGAAATGGCAAAACTAGTAGCTGATGGTTCTGGACCTTTTGATTATCACACAGCATACATCAATGGAATGAACGCAAAAAGATGTGCTGAAAAACTTCTTGATCTTGACGAAGATCCTACCTGATGAGTTCAATTAGTCATTGAACGAAAGCGATCAAAAATGATCGCTTGTAGGAAACTACAAAAATTTTTTAGGAGGAAGAAAAATGGACGATAGAGAATTTGAACACTGGAAAGATGCAATCGATAAGATCTGTCAGAAACGAATTGGCTGCTCAATTGACGACTTACCGGATTATGGTTACCAGACAGCATTTGATAGTTGTCTTACACCAAACGAAGCTTTCCACGAAGTCATTGCAGAAGCAAGTGATTTGATGGGATGTGATAATCCATTGGAGGTGAAATGATGGGCAAAAGAAAACGAATCATCATGTTATCGGCAATTTGTAGAAACGAGAAATGTCGTTGTTGTTGCGATCTACGAGTGGATATAGATGCTGAAAAGATTCCTAAAACAATCAAGTGCCCTGGATGCGGGCAAACTTTGAGTCTACATGATCCAACAGACTTCATGAAGTGTGAATCTCCAAGAAATGAACATGTAGAAAAATCAAATGAATTGATCTATCTAAAAGAGTTGATAGACACAGCAAAAACAGAAATGGAACTGGCAACTAACAATAAGGAAGCCAAAACATTTCATCGAGGTGGCCTAAAATATCTAACAGCATTGCAGGATAGATTAGTTGCAAAATGTTTGACATCCGAGTACATCAAAATGTTGAAAAAATGAATCAATGGTAAGACCCTACCTGAATGAGCTTAGTCAGTTACTAAGCGAAAGCATCTTTTATAAGGTGCTCGTAGGAAACTAAAATCTACAAATTTTTTCTAGGAGGAAGATATGAATAATTTAAATTCCGTACTGTTAGAAGGAACTCTACAGGGTGAAGTGGAGTCTGCAGAAACAAAACCTGTTGGTGAATTCACTGTCAGATTCACTATCAAATCAGTCAGGTTTTTTAAAGCTGACAATGAGTACAAAAAAGAAAGTCATCTTTTTAAAATTCTGACAAAGGGAAAAATTGCTAAAAGTTGTGCAGAACATTTAACAGACGGTAAAGGTGTCCGGGTGGTTGGCAGGTTAACAACAGAAAGAATGTTCAATGGAGAACATGTTGTTATCATAGCAGAACACGTAGAGTTCAAACCTGTTTTCAAAAATAAAAAGTGTGAATAGACTATCAATTTAATAGCAGAAATATATTTTTCTGCTATTTTATGGCTAGTTTAGCCTTGCATAACATTTTTAGGAGGAAAGAAAATGGAAAAGTTGTTTCGTATTATTAATAAAAAAACAGAGAAAGTTAACGAAGCTGATGTTGATTTCTTCGTAAATCCGTATGGAGCTGTTATTGAAGTGTACGAAGATGAGGATGAGAATGGATGTCTAGTTTGGACAATTAATTATGTGTCGGACAAATATAAAGTTGTTCTCAATCAGTCTTTAGGAGGAAAGAAAATGGATGAAGTGAATATCACAAAAATCAAAAGCCACGTCAAAAGCGCAATTGAAGATGCACTTGATGGATTAGAAGATGCAGCCGGAGATTTAGAAGACTGTAAAAACGAGCACCCTGAAGATGTTGAATTGCTTTCACTGTTCAACAAATTTGATGCAGCTCTTGATCACCTTAATGGAGTAATAAAAAAACTCTAAAAAGCCGTATGGTAGTTAGCAAAGGTTCGATTCCTTTGTCGGCTATACTGGCATAGCCAGAAAACATTTTTTAGGAGGAAGATCATGTATGGATGGAAATTAAAATTAACAAAATTCTTTGCACGACACAATTTGCCTGGATGGAAGATTGTTTACACAATCTGCTGGAAGTTAACACACTAACCTGCCTGATGAGACTGATTGGTGATCAGTCGAAACAGCTCTTTTTAGAGCTGTTGTAGGAAACTACAAAAACATTTTTTAGGAGGAAGAGAAATGGATTTAAAACAATTAAAAAGGAATCGTGCTATAACTTGTGCAAGGGAATGGTTTGGCAACACTGAGTACAAATTGAATAATCAGATTGCTGAACTTAAAAGCTATCGTGGAAAATTTGAAGATGCTCTGACAGATTTAAATTCTGTTGACGATTCCCTTGCTGATCCAAGCAAGGTGTTGGAATGGACTGTACAATGCTTCCAACAGCAACATCTAAAATATGATGAAGCAATAAGAGCAGCATTGCTACTTGCTGAGATAGAAAAGGAATCCACATGAAACAAGTAAAATTGTACGAATGCAAAGATTTGCACGCAGCAGTCACAGTCGCAACTATGGTTGCACATTCAATCATAGTCCACTACAAACAAAAAACCCTTCGTGTTTACCCTAACGGAAAAAAAGTTGAAAGGATTAACCCACCTGAAGATGATTGATTGGTGATCAGTCGAAAGCAGCTTCAAAAGCTGCTCGTGGGAAACCACAAATTTATTTTAGGAGGAAAAGATATGGTGCAAAAACTAATGCTTGTTTTGGGAAATTGGTTTCTTTACAAAAGATTGCACAAATTCAAGTTTAAAAATTTTACTTGTGCTCATTGTAAAGATGCACAGATGTGCTTGCATGCTTTTGATTCATACAACACAAATGGTGATTGTCTTGTAACTAAATAAAATCACATCAATTTATTCTAAGGAGAAAGAAAATGGATAAACGAACAACTGGAAAAAGCTCAATATCACTAATGTTAGCTTTAGCAACTATGTCAACACGCAATAGATCAGTATGGGATTATATCTACCCATCTGATAATCCACGAGAAAGATTCTCATCTGTAGTACGAAAACGAAACAACAAAAGCAAGTTTCGAAGAAAAAAAAGATGATAATAGAAAAATACACATTTGAGGATGCACAAGAAGAATTGGACAGAACTGAAGGTGGCAGAGTTAAAAGAGACAAGAGACTATCTCGTGAGGCCGCAAAAGAAAAGTTCTGGAGAAAAAACAACAACAAAAAAATAATAAGGATTGCAAGAAGAATCAGAGTGGCAAGAGAAATTGCTGAATAGTTGGGATAGCTCAATGTAGAGCATACGGCTGTTAACCGTAAGGGTGTTGGTTCAAGTCCAACTCCCAACGTATCTTATTTTAGGAGGTTTAGAATGGGTGCAGAACAAATACATATCAGTGTTTCCAACGGTCTTATCCAGAATGTAGTTAAGAGTGAAGACAGCATTAAAGTTTTTGTATTTGACTATGATACAGATGGCATCGAACGGAAAAAACTTTCTTGTGACGAGAATGGTAAACTTTGCCTTGTCACAGAATACTAAAAAGTATTCCAGTTTTGAAGCTTGCTGGTAGCACAACCGGGGTTCGATTCCCTGGTGGGCTATATTTTATTTCTAGGAGAAAGAAATGAACGAAAAAATAGAAATAGGTGATTGGATTGTTGACGAAGACAACATGCTTAGAGGCAAAGTTGTTGGAAAAGGGACAATTGGCAAAAGAATCCCAGCATATAAAATTGATTATGGTGGTGGACGTATAACTGCAATTCCCAAAGAGTATGCAAGATTATGGTTTAAAGAAGAAATACCTACCTGATGAGGATCAAGTTGTACTTGATCGAAAGTCACTTTTTAAGTGACTTGTAGGAAACTAAAAATGAGACCTACAAAAATCTTTTTAGGAGGAACAAAAATGAGTGTTAAAAAACTCTGGATTCCTGAAGTGAAAAAAGTGCTTGAGGATGCCACAATTGAAGTATCTGAAGTAAAAGACATCACTGAAAGCAGATTTCTAAAACTCAAGTTTGATGGATCTGAATTTGATCTCAAATACGAAGAGATCTTTGATGGGTGGCATTTGACTGGCAGGTGGCACTACAAGTTGACAGATCTTGTAACATACAAAAGAAAGTTTTACACAAAGCCGAATTCTGTTGTAAAAAAGGTGAAAGAACTTGCAAGCAAAAACAAGATTGATCAACTTCGAGAAGATGCAAAAGATGAAGCAAGACAAGAAACTGTAACAGATTTAGAGTCAATTTTCAACAGATGTGTGAAGTGCAATCTTACTGCACCTTTTCAATTTTATTACATGTTTGCCAGAAACGGAGAGTCTGCAGAAGAAACCAAAATTGCTTTTCGTAAAGACACTGATAATCTCTGTGACATCGCTATTTATGGAAATCTTTCAGCAGATCAAATGAAAAAAATTATTAAAGTTATTGAAAGCCCACCTGAAGATGATTAGTTGGTTGCTGATCGAAACAGCTTTTTTAAAAAAGCTGTAGTGGGAAACTACAATATTTTTTAGGAGGAAGACAAATGGTTGAACTAAATCAAACTACTAAGGCTACAGCTGGATCATGTAATAGTTGCAAATGCAATGAGACAACAGTTTTTGAGATCACTATTTCTACCGGTTTTGGAGGGATAATCTTTCGACTCTGTCCAAAATGTTTGCAGAAATTAAAAAATTTAATTGCAAAATTAGTAATCTAAATTTTTACAGGAGGAAGACAATGATGACAAAGAAAGACTACAAAAAATTTGCTGATGTTTTGGCAAAAGCATACAGTGATTATCCATCAAAACGATCTATTGCTGGTTGTGTTATAGATTCAATCAATCATGATCTATGTGCTTTATTTGCTAAGGACGATCCTAATTTTGATGAGACAAAGTTTCAAGCAACTGCACATGGTCACTCACCTGATGAGAAATAGTTGGTAACTATTCGAAAGCACCATTAAGTTGGTGCTAGTGGGAAACCACAAATATTTTTCAGGAGGAAAAATATGAAAACAATAATTCGCAAAAAAGTCATCACTATGAAAGCACATAGTTTAGAGACTTTGTGCGCTCGATGTGGTAAATGTTTTCGTCGAGAATTGTATTTTCTGATTCGAAGATATCACCGCAGTGGCAAAATATCATCTCGTAAAATATGTAATAGGTGTATCAAAACTGATGAAAAATTGACTGCCATAAGCGGACAGTAGTAGAAAACCGCAAATAAATCTTTTAGGAGGAACGAAAATGGATACACGTGTAGTGCTTTTACACAACCTACAGAAGCGCTTTGAGTACAATGAAAAACAAGATTTGTACGCAATCAAGGGAGCCATTACTAAAGAAGAGTATGCAGCTTTTGAAGACGCTATCAAAGCTTTACGAGAAGATTGTCTGTATAGCGAGAACGACACATAATCTGTAGGGAAAGACAACTTTCAACTGAAGGGCTCTAAGGAGCTCTTTGGTGGACAGTTAGTCCAACAAATTTTATTTAGGAGGAAGAGAAATGGAAAGTAGAATGTTACATACTTTTACCGTTGAGGGCAAGGGACATTTTCCCATTGATATGCTTCGTTACGATGAGTGTTTTCCTAACGATCAGAATTCTGCAGCCGCGATTGCAAATTCTCAATGGGGTGATGGAAATGTGAAAATTCATCTTGCTGCTTGGCAGCCAAAAAGATGGAAACCAACAGAAAAAAGATGGGAATCATTTCTTTGGAAGATTATCCAAACAAGAGTTAGTTGGTAATTATCCAAAGCCTATCTGATGAGTTTGATTAGTTATCAAACGAAACAGCCTAACAAGGCTGTCGTAGGAAACTAAAAAAGACCTACAAAAATATTTTTCTAGGAGGAATAGCAATGACAGAGAATTATGATTTCCAAGTTGTAAGGGAACCCTTATACAGGGCTGACAGAACGGATACACGTCATGATGTGTTGTTTAGAGCTGATGGTGGTGCGCATCTTGGAGTTGTTGGTAGAAAATACCAACTGGTTCGACACAAGGAAGCAGCCGACTTTGTGTTCAGTATCTTAGACAAGTTGAAATTGAAGTTTGATGAGCCTGAAGTTGCTCTAGTTAACTCTGGGCAGCGGATGGATATGTCAATCAAATTTCCCACCAAAAGGTTTGATCCTACACCTAAAAAAGTTGGGGATGAGTTTGATCCAATGATCATTGTCCAGAACAGCTACGACATGACAAGGGCGTTGGGAATAACTTTTGGTGTGAATCGGCTGGTGTGTCTCAATGGTGCAGTTGTTCTAAGGAAGACCGAAGAGATTCGTGCAAGGCATATTGGAGAGAATATAAACTTTGATGTGCTTGCACCTATTTTTGAGACACGGATTGAAGAGACGATCAAGAAGATGAAGGGCTTTGTGAAAAAGTTGTCGGTTGATCCTGGTCTGCCTTATCTGAAGCTTATCCTTGCTGAAGCGTTGATCGCTGCCAAATACAAGGAAAAGATGCTCGAGGCGTTGGGGAATCAGATCATCGTCCAGAGGGACGACAAGAAAAAAGTCAAAAGAGTTATGATAGCTAGAGGAACAGACGCCTTCACCGCATACACTCTATGGAATATCTTGACGCAGATATCTTCACATGAGATACATGCAATTCAGCGTCGGAGGGCCACTGACCATCTGATCGCAAATCGGTTCTTCAGCAATCCCAAGTAATCTTTTTAGATTTTCTTCCTCCTTTTTGAGGGCATGCTTCACTGCATGCCCTCTCTTTTTGCTCCAAAAAAATAAGGGATAGATTGCTCTTGCAGTCTATCCCTTTTTTCATGTCCAATTTTTCCTAGAAACACCTTTGTTCTATAGAAAGGTATATTACTCCATTTTGTTATCACAAGGCCACACAGGGCCTCTGAGGGTCGTTCCTGGCTATTCTTAATCTACTTTGAACGCCTTTGTTCTACCAAAAGGTCTCTATATACCATTCTTTAAACGAAGGTACCTTAGAGGGCCTCTAAGGGCCGTTTTTGGCTATTCTCAGCCTACTCTGAACGTACCAGTAAGTCTTTATTTGTATGAGAATCAACTCCTACAATCAACTTCTTCTGAGGTATTATCTTGCACAGCTTCTGTGGGATGAGTCCATACTTAAGATTCCTTTCAATCAAGCATCCCTCATTCACCGCAATTTTTAACATCTTTATATACAACAACGCCTTCTCATCCAACATCTTTCTCTTCTTCAGATACAACCCAGGATGAACCCACACCTTCACCTTATCAGGATACATTCTAAGCACTTTACTAAAAGCCAATAAAAATTGTTCTAAATTATTAGAAAATCTGTGCACGGCAATCCCCAACACGTCTGCATATTTCAAGGCTTCGGAACTGATGTCCAACTGGCCACTTTTTAAAAGAGCAGCTTCGAACCCAACTCTTCCCCTTATATTATACCTGCTCGAACAATCTCTAATCTGCGCAACAAATTCAGATACATCATAAGATGGTTTCATCCTAACATGTTCCAAAAAGATCAATTCCTTGTATCCATGATCTCTTGCGAAGCTGAAGTAATTTTCTACAGACATTTCACCATCTGCAAAACTGGTGTGTAAGTGGGAAATATAAGGTTTTCTAAATTGTATAGCCACTGTGTGTATCCACTCCACCCCAATATCTTATAAGCCGACTGCCAGAACGAAGGACAGGTGTTTCTTTCACAGGTCCATTTAAACACTCAGTAACTGCCATCCAAATAATATTCGCCCCGGAAAAATAACTCGCAACCATCGTTCCTTGTACTCTTGGATTACATTCAAGAATTTTTGGCACTCTCTTAGAATCAAGTTTATATTGAAACCCAAAAGCATATTTTAAATCCATTTCTTTTGCAGCCCACAAAGAATAGTCAATCAAATCTTTCCTCAACTCTACAACCGAATCAAAAGTGATTCCATCCCTTATCTTCAATCTCTTTCTTGGCACTGCAAATTTCACATCCCTTCCTCTAAAACAATCAACTGTATATTCATCCCCAGGCAAGTATTCCATCACTACAACAGGTGGAAAATAATCACCCAGTTGCACCAACAAACTTTTCAGACTGCAATATAATCCATTGGGTTTTTCTGAAAAAAACTTCCCTTGTTTTTCTTTCTGCAAAATTCGAACACCTCTTCCACCACTTGAACAAGGTGATTTAACAACTACAGGAGTTGTAGGGTAACCGTATTCACAAACAACTTTTTCCAATTGCTTTCTTGTGTACACCAGACAATATGCAGGTGTAGGGAAACCATGTTCTTTAAACAATTTCATAACTTGTGATTTATTGTTTGCAATGAAAATTGCATAAGGATTAGAAATTGCAACTGATGGGAGCTCTTGTCTGTTAATAGATAAGATTTGAAGCTCGGCAGTGGTTTGCGGAAGGATAACATCAACTTTTTCTTCTTCACATATTTGCACTAACTTAGGAATATACTTAGGAAGTTGGGGAGATAGAACAGTATAAAACTTGTCAATAAGATATTTTCCAATAGCATCCTTATCTGTGTCAACCCCAATTATTCTAACTTTTTGTTCACCATTATTTCTTAAAGCGTACAATGTGCCTGCTGTTCCTGGCGCTCCTACACCCGTTAATAGTATTGTAGTCATTTTATCATTTGTATGACTTCAAAAGATTCTGCTAAGACTGTGTTAGCCTGCACGCCTCTTACATGAGCCAACCCAAAAATAAAGTCTTTATTAAAATACAACCTTCCAAGTTGAGATTCATAACACTTCAATGCTTCCCATTTTCGTTCAACATCTGTGTAGAACAACTTCTCAAAAAGTTGAGGTACAAACTTAAAAGCATTTCTAGGAATTTCATATCCAAGAATGGTACATCTTTTGAATGCCCTTACAGACTCTTCATAGATCACTTTATGATCTTGATGTGTATCTGCACTGCAAGGTGTGTAGACAACATCTGGATTTTCTGCATCCCTTAACTTTATCATGGCATCAAGAATATCCTGACGACGCTCTACAAAATGACGTGTAGGAAAATTGTACCAGTGTCTATCTGTAACATTCAATACATCCATTGAGTCTACAAATTCTCCCAGCAAGTCTTGTTTATCGTACACGTATGAAAAAGTGCGAACAACTATTTCATGATTATTTTCAACTCCAAGTTTTGCTATAGTTGCCCCTAATCCCAATTCTGCGTCATCCACATGAGGAGCCAAAATCAATATTTTCATTTATTCATCCCTTCCCAATATGGTTAGTTCTACACTAGGGCCCAAATACTCAAATCCTCCTAAAAGAATTCTGGATTTCACTTTCCAAGTTCCTTCTGCATTTAGGACTCCAGTTCCAATAGTTGCCGTCAAGTGATCTGTACCTGAAACAGTCCCTGCAACAAATCCAGACACTCCCTCCGGGGAAAAATATTTTACGCCGGCAGTTGCTCCTGATACATCTCCGGCAACTGAGTGTACTAACAACTTCTGATTTATAAACGCTTGCAACGAATCCATACCAATCCTCTAAACCTTTGAAATTATTTTGATCTCTTTTACAACTTTAGATTCTATTTCTATGCTTTTAACAACAAATGAGACAATAGAAATTTCTTTGACAATTTTAGATTCAATAAAGACTTCTTTCATTTTATTAAAGCTGCAAGGAAAATTCCACATGTCACTCCAATCCCTCCTACAACTAAATAGGGAACCAAACTCGGCCCTTTCTTTTTAGGCATCCAATCTTTTATTATAAATGAAGGAAAATAAAAGTTGTAATTTAATCTACCTGCAATATCAATTGTACCGAACTCTTTTGAATCCTTCTGAGTAACATGCAAATCTCTGTCAACAAGAATAGCCACCACATCAGGAAAAAAGATATTAGGCGTTGCATTAAGGATTTGATCCCATATCATTACAATTCCAATAAGTTGATTATAAGACATTTTACTCAACCATTTATCAACTTTTTCTGGAGTATCTAATCTGTTGTCAGATTCTATCTCTACTTCAATACTGTTGACGACACAAAGTTTATTTTCCCCAATAACTTTTGGCACTACTCCCATTAGCATTATTAGAATCAATCCAACTTTCCATAGATTTTTTATGTTTAATTTCCACATGTACTTTGCCTCCTTCCGCAATACCTGCAGCCGTTACTTTGCTTGCTTTCACTCCCTTTTCCAGTTTTACAGTATCGTAATTTCCTTTACTATTTAAGATAATGATCTCATTGTCTTTTCCTGGAATCAAGTGAAAATTGGAAGGCTCTTTCACGTCACCTACTATAGCGGTACGAACAAGACCCGTCACCTTCTTCGCAGCGAACAAAAAAATTAAAGTAGTAATCACCCAGGGGATAATTCGTAAAAGAACCTTCCACACCTTTTTCAGCCATTTTAACATCTTATTTGCCAAACCAACCAACTCCTTTCAGCTCTTTCACAAAACGAATTCCAAGAAACAATACTGTAGAAGCTAACCACCCATACCATGGGAGCTTTCCCGTCCAGAAAAACATGCTGGCTACTCCTCATTGTATTGTTCCTAATGAGAACAACTTGGCTACAAGAGCCTTAAATCTTTTTCCCAACATTACAAAAAAATCTTTCATCCTACACCTCCTTTAATCTTGTCGCACAAGATCCAAACCATCTCTCCCATTTTTTCATCTGTGGTTTGAGATATTCTGTGAAATATGGATCACTTAATCGAGTGAACTTAGGACCTGATTCTCGAACAGCATATTTCGATACAATTGGAGTACTATGAATAATACCTTCTCCTGTTTTATCTTGTCCCCATATTCCAACATGTGCGCTCCATCCATCCTGAATATTTCTCTCAGTCATGAATATCAAGTCACCAACTTTAGGAATATCAACAGGCACAAATTCTCTTCTAAAATAGAGTAAATGTGGAGTCATTGCCCAGGCCTTGCAAAGTCCCGCGTCTTCAATAATTGTATGAGAATTTTTTTTCGTCGGCACCCAGTTGACCTTATAATTTGAATCCCATCTACTAGCTTCCTTAAACAACTTACTCGATTTTGGTACATCCCTTAATCCTCTATAATTTAAAATGTATCCATTTGTTATCCCTGCCATATAAAGAATCAGTTCTACAAAGAATCCACACTCAAGTCCAGGAGGATTATTGCCCCATTTTTTTCCTCTCTTCCAAGTTGCAGGAGCATTAGAACTAAATGAAAGTTTATGTATTCGAAATCGAGCACCTCCTTTTATATCTTTTTCTCCAATACCATAATTGATTTTCATTTGTGTAAGAGCGAGTCCAATGTAGTTTAATCGTAGATGAGGTGGCATTGTCTTTAATATTTGACTTGCTTCTTTGTAACGACAAGCAAATACAAATGAAAGTAGTTGTGAATGATAATCCGTTTTCATTTTACTTCATCCTTATCTCATCTAAAAGTGTTTCCAGCTTTCTGTTTACATGAATAAGTTCATTTTCTATTACTGCCCATTGCGTTTCTAACTCTTGTACTTTTTTTGTATTGCTTAAAATTCGTTCATGATTATTTTCTGTCCGAGTGATTGCAGTTGCTTGTACAATATTTAATGTGATACTTGAAAAGCAAATGACAAGTCCAACAATAATAGCTATCCATCTTACAGTATAATTATTAGATGATTTCATTATCTTCTCCTTTAAATTGGACCGCCAATTTTATTTCTGACGAAATGAAGATGCAGTGCAACAAATCGTGCCGTTTGATCTAATGTATCACCTGCTGCATCATGGTCTCGAAAAATACGAATTCCTGAAATGTCATCCGCTTCTACGTTTGCAGCTAGTATTTTAACAGTAAGTTCACTTCTTTGAAGTAAACCTGCTCCTGCTCCTACACAAGCTTCTGTAATAGTTGTAGTAGCCCCATCAACAGCCTCATTGTCTTTTATTGCTATATATTCAATTCCCCAAACAACAGCTCCTCCAGTAGCATCTACATCGCAAAGCCAGTCAATTCTTAATTTTATATCTGTAGATTCATCCCAACGATAAGGCACGAACTGTTGAGTACGAGCCTCTTTCTCGGCAGTATGTACAAAATCTAATGTAACAAAGACACCCTCTGAGTTTTCAGTAGCTGGTTTAACACCAACTAGTTTAAACGCTTCTGCTTCTATTACAACATGATTTGTTACTCTACCATCTCCTACAAGAGTTAAGTCTCCATGTACATCGAAGTTATGCACAACAGCAGAGTTGAACTTCTTTTTTATTATTAACGTTGCTAAACTATTGCTCATTCTATTTCAATCCCTTTCTTTAACTCTAATATTCTTATTTTCTCCTCAAGTCCTGCCACTATCTCCAGTAGTCGTTTGGCATACTCCGCTTTCTCTTTGGCTGCTATCTCTTTTGCTGTCAAATCGGATGGTTCCCTAACTACTATGCCTTTGGCAGCTACCCTCCAGATCAGTCGCCCTTCATCAGCAAGTATACCAGGTGTTGGTACATCAAGCTCTCTCACAATCCAATCTGAATAATCCTCTTTAAGTTCACCTGTCTCTCGATTGACACAACAAGCACCACGGACATAGAGTTTATCGCCTCGATATTCACAGATATATTTTCTCATATTTGATAGCCCCATGGCTGAAATATAAAAGTTGTTATCTTATTATTACTATCACGCTCCTTAATATCAAATATGCCATTTGTCGCTTTTATTATTGCGAGCATAGTAAACGTACTCACCGCTGCATGTACATAGTCAACCTTATGAAAATTAGTTTCACTTGAAGTTCCATCACGTATCTCCAATATTCCTATATTATCTGCTTTATTCATATAAATAAATCCAAACAAAGCCTTCGTCCCCTCTGGGCACTTTCCACTTCCGCTTGGGCCTAAATCGCACTCTACCCATGATGTAGTCGGATTGACATTTATATCCCAATCAGCACTTCTATCACTTTCATCGAGGAGGACAAGTTTCGAACTAGTACCACGATAGTCTGGAATAACTAATCCGTCAAAGGGACTATCTGCATCGTCTATTGTAGAACCATCACATATTTCCCATCCAGTAGGAGGGGAGGGTTCAGCATAGACACCGTATGATTCATTTCCGTCAGGAAGTGCATCAGAACTTAGAGTTAGATCAGTCCCACTATTGACTACAGTGACCTCAGCAAAGATCTTATCTGTCAAGTTCCAAACGATTGAACCAACCGCAACTCCATCAGTCTCAAAGGATGCTCCTGAATCTATTAAATGGTTTTTGATATCACCATCTGCGGTACCAGTTGAGAGGGCAGTTTGAGACCGTGCTTCTAATGCTTTGTACCAAGGAATAACTGCACCAAGTGGCATGTCGTCGAGATAAATTTTAACTTCATCCCAATAAGTCGGTTCAATATCTGGTTGCTTATTGATACTTTCTTGAAGTGCGGTATACCTAATACCCTCATAAAAAATGGTATTACTTACAGCATAAGTATCTTCAGCATTCCAATCTATTCCATCCGCTCCTGCAGGGCCGGTTGCACCTGTATCCCCTGTCTCTCCTTGAGGACCTGTATCACCAGTTGCACCTGTATCTCCTGTATTACCTTTAGAACCTTGAACACCATATCTACAAATTACTCTATATCTTTCACCATTTGTAACTAATGTAGTGGCTCCATCAGAATCCCTACTATATGCAACTCCTCCTGATCCTGTTTGAACCCTTATTGTGTTATCATCAACTTCGTGTATAGTATATCCAACATTACCATCTGTTACATGTTCTGCGACATGCGAATTAGCATCTGTTCCATCTGAACTTATAAATACTTTTACTACAAATTCTCTAAGATGCTTTCCGAAGTTGTGAACAATATTTGCACCTACAGTGTCTCCAAGATGCTGATTTGTCCAATCATTACAGACAATCCAACCTGTATCGTGTTCAAGAGATATTGGATATTGCCAAGAATTAGTAGGCATTGACTCTCCTATGCAACATGATTATTATGTCCAATGTCTCTAAATTGATGTCCATATTCATTGGTTTTACCAAAATGCTTCAACATAAAATCGTCCCAATTCACATATTCTGTTGCACTTGCTGCAGCCTTTATCCTGACAAGAGCTTTTGCTCCCGTTGCAGTTG
>JAUXAU010000103.1 GCA_030619765.1 Thermoplasmatota archaeon | reverse complement strand
CTTTTTTAAAAGAACCAATTCTTTTTTTTATATATGTTCTATAAAACAAATCTGCTTCAATAATTCTAAACAATGCCTTAATTACGATCCTATATTTACTATATCTATGATAATTAACCGCATCACTACTATATTCTACAGAACTAGGTAGACCCTCAGCTTTCAACAATGAATCTAGCAGATTATCAAGTTCATGATAATCCATATCCATTGGACTTTTTTTCATATCTTTTTTTTACCTCCCCCAAATAATAAATTTGGTAAAGAAGATATATATCATATAGATTTAAATCTTTCTATAAGAATTTTAATGCAACATGTGTAACAAAACCAGTTTTAGTGGATTGATTTCATTTCCACGTTACTATTACATTTAAGATTCTTCTGGCTAAAACATCTTGATATAGGATTTTCCGATCAAAACCCATACTAACAGACTTTGTTTAATGGATGAAAAATATTCATAAATATTTATTCAAGATATTATTTAAGGATAGTGTTTTAATTAGATACTATTTACTGGAGAAAATACCACAATAAATAAAAAAGCCATGGAAAGGGGAAACCAATAAAGTCTTCTGCTGAGACTGAGACAAATAAGGTATACCCAAAGACTCCATAAGCCCACACAGGTGGTAGGGCCACACTAAATCCAATCCCCCAGAATCCAAGGGCAATTCCATTTTGTTTACCAGTGGCGATGAATCCCAACATTCTAATTAATCCACCGCAAGAGGTAAATCCTTCTTCTGCTGACCACATGAAGAGCAATCGGGGGATTGGAAACAGTAGGATTGGTACTACTCGTGGGAACACAAAGAATGGTCCAGTAGAGCCCGAGCCAAAAGATATAAAGTTACACACGAATTGTGATTTGCGAAACCCTAGTAGGTCTAATTGTTTTGGTGGAGTTGTTTTTTGCAGGGGAAGGGTAGGTTGTGGAAGAGAAGGAACCCTGGAAAGTTGGAAATCTTGCGGTAAAAGGTCATTTTGTTTTGCCAAGTTTATGATCTCTGTTTGCAATCGAGAGATATTGTCATTGTGGGATTGTTTGGATATCAGGGAATTTAACTCCGCTAATTTCATAAATAATATTTTGATTTCCTCTGCTGAGAGGTTTTGCTTCCGTTGAATACCGGTATTTTGAAATCCACTAGCATAACAGGTTACTGTTGCCTGTTCTATATCATCAAGTTGTGTTAGAAAAGAAAGTGGTTCCTCATTTTGATCTTCATTATGGTTTGCTGTGATGATTGCAGAAAATGAAGTGCCCATTAATAAAAATAATAATCCAAGCGTAACGCTCTTGAGAAAGATGTTGCGCCTCATAAATTTTTTCCTCCAGTGTAATGCTAATGCATGTCACATATATAAAGGTTATATAGAAATCAATAATAATCGGAGGTTTTACTGTAGTGATTTCAATTACACGTTGCTATTTGGAATTAAAAAAGAAAATGCGTTAGACTCTGTGTATAGCGTTTTATTGATTAAAAAAAAGAAGAGAGAGGTGGATGATTTACTGTATGTTTTACCCTAGTAGATGTGAGAGTATCAGTTCTAACACTGGAAATCGCTGAATAAGTCTCTCGAGAAATTGTAGAAATAAAGATGGTTGGCTCCTCGGTGTTGTCATAGATACATCTATTGTGCATGTATCATCAGGATTTTCCATATTTGTTACTGTTATTGTTGAAGTCCAATCGTCTTCTTCTTTTGGTGCAACAACGGTTACTTGTACCGTCACTGGAGCTCCCGGTGGTAAATCGTCACCGGATTCAGGGTCAAATGTCCAGGTTCCCCAACTTGGCTCATCCGTAATCTTCCAATCTAGTAATCCGCCACCAACGTTTTCAACAGTAAAACTATCTTCTAATGTTGCACCTGCTGATACATTTCCAAAGTGAAGATCGCCCTCACATAATAAAACAGGATCATCACCAACCTCTCCCTCAAGAGATAGGTCGTCATAGTATACAGAAGTAGACAATGCGTCTCCAGCATACAAGTCTACACAGGCGAGGTTTTTCGCACCACCGGGTTCTACTCCTGCAGTCCAGCTTTTCGTAATCAGCTCTGCGCCGCCATAGTAAATCGTTTGTATATCCGCTTCAAAATCTATATCAATAAGTATCTCAACCCATTGATCGAATATAATCGGTAACTCCTCACCTTCCCAGGATTTGACATTTCCTGTCGCACTAGAAAACGATATCGCATTAGACCAATGGTTATTGTTGTGTGGACCACCATCATTGTAAGTATTTAATAGGAGAAAACTAGTTTCTCCAGAGAAATCATTGGGGATGTACTGCCAAGCTGTAAAATTCCAGTTACCTGAGCTCACCCCAGAGAACTCATGCACCATATCCGCAGACACACCCGAGAACCAGGCAATGTCTACTGAGTGAGGAGAACTACGGGATTGGTTATTCGTCACATATCCAGTTGCTGCTGGAGTATTGTCCCAGCCTTTCCATCCACCTTGTCCATGCAAGGGGCTCCCATTGGCATAGGAATCGAAGTCATCAGACCAGAATATGTCGGTTGAAGCTTTCTTGGGCTTCATATTAACAGTTTTTTCATCATTTATGGCACCTGTTACTGAAAAAACAGTAACGAATAGCAGCATAATTACAAAAATGCTTATTATTTTCTTGTTCATTTTTTTTCCTCCCGGATATATAGATTATAATCTTTTAGTCTAATATAAATGTTTGGCTGGAAATAAAAATGGAACAAATATCACAAAACCCTATGGTATTGTAATGATTTCATTTACATAATAATTGTTGTTGAACTCAGGAGGAGGAAAGATAACTACAAAATTGTAAATAGTTGATGTAAAATATCATTTTGTCAGGTATATGGAAAAAATTGATTTTAAAGATAGAAAAATACTATATCAGTTAGATTTGAACTCACGGCAGCCATTTTCACAAATTGGTAAAAAAGTCGGTCTTCCAAAAAACGTCGTCTCTTACCGCATAAGTCGCCTTAAAGAAATGGGCATAATTAAAAATTTTTACACCGTCATTGACATCTATAAATTAGGATTTATAATGATGAGATTTCACTATAAATACCAATATACAACACCAGAAATAGAAAAAGAAATCATTGATTATTTTGTAAAACACACAAATTCTACATTAGTTGCCTCAACTAAAGGTATGTTCAATTTGAAGGTAGTCAAGATTATAAAAAATATAAATGATTTTTATAATATGTGGCAAGAAACCCAAAAAAAGTTTGGATATTACTTTCAAGATAAATCGTCAGCATTATTTATTAATGAGATGTATTATGCACCTTCTTATCTATTATTGGATGATTATGATAAAGAGAAAAGAGAAAGGGTTACACTTGTCGGCAGGGGAAAACGAGTTGAAATTGACGATATGGATTTCAAAATATTAAGATTAATTTCTTCAGACGCACGGATGCAGATGACAGACATTGCTGAAAAACTAACGTCTACTACTCATACAATAAAATATAAAATTAAAAAATTAAAACAATTAGGTGTCATTCAGGGATTTAGAACTGATATAGATATTTCAAGATTAGGATATCATATTTTCAGAGTGAATATTTTTCTAAAAGATTATAAACAAAGAAGCGAAATAATCAATTATATAAAATTTAACCCTAATTTGGTTTTTATAGATACCTACACAGGAGAAGCAGATCTAGAAATAGAATTTTATTTAGAAGACATGAATCAACTCCATCAAATTATGCAGAATTTGATGGAAAAATTTCCCGATGCTATAAGTTATTACAAACATCTTAACATTATAAAATATCACAAATTTCTTTATATGCCTGAAGAATAAATATCTCAATTTTAGTGTACTGATTTAATATCCACAATTATTTCTCACTGTTTTTCCGATTCTTTTAACAGATGCTCTTCAACAACAATTAATCTAATTCTTTAATAGTTTAGTCAACCTTTAAGTGGTATTATGTCTTGAAGCGCATCCAAAATTGCTGTCAAAACATCTCGTGAAACAGTTGCTCTAGTTGATAACAAATATGCTCTTAATTCAATAAGTGGCAGTAGAGTTCCAGGTATTCCTGGTATTGCACCAAGTAAATCCCAAAAATCGGCCCGAGCCATTCGATTTTGTTTTTTTTATGAAAAAAGGTTTTAAATTAAAAAAGACTACTGTGCATACGAATATTCATTACAAAAAATGATATTATCATCTTTTATCTTGTCATAGAGGAAAAAAATGAAATCCTATCTAAAACTTATTCGACCATATGGAATGCTTTTTTTAGGTTTCACTCCCGTTTTTGGTGCGATTGCTAATGGTGAATTTAAGCTTTCACATTTGTTTATTCTATTTATAATAGGTCTCTTAGCTCACATCTTTACATTTGTTCAGAATGATTATTTTGATGTTGAGGTAGATAGTAAATCAAAATATGTATCTAATAGACCTCTTGCTACTGGAAGTATTTCTCAAAAAACAGTCGTTGTCATATTTTTATCTTCTTTTATACTTTCTCTGGTACTTGTGATTATATTCTTTTTTTCACTCCAATCTTTTGTTGTTTTATTACTATCATTTCTGTTTATAACCTTATATAATAAATATAGCAATTTTTATGACTTTTTTCATTTTTTATATGGAGAGAAAAAAAGCATACAATTTTTGGTTAATAGAAAAAAACATCCAAAAAATTTACTTTTTAGTACGATATAAGGACAATGATTAGCATGATTCAGCGTGTAAAATATCGCAATATTACGATGGCTATTATCATTATTATATTACTATTATTATTATTACAGCCGTGAGAATGAAATAACATATTAGTCTGTTTAATTGCATAGACCTAATTCGTATATCATTGACATTTTGGCTTACAATCGGTTTTTTATCTAATTCTTCTCTTTTATTTTTTCTTAACGATATTTTTTTTCCTTCTAAATTTTCTATTGCATCGACTGCAAATGATTATGCTAGATCTTGATTTTGTTCCGAATCGACGGCCGCAATTCGGACATTCTACCCTTTCACGCTTACGATTTGTCTGCATTATGTTTCTCTACCTTTTTCTTTCTTTACTCTTTATCTTGATTTTATAAAGTGATTTCTATATTCATTTTTCCTATGATCTCTTTGTACCTGTTTCGAATTGTTACCTCGGTAACACCTGCTACATCCGCTATTTCACATTGTGATCTCCGTTCACCACAAAGAACAGATGCTATGTAGAGAGATGCGGCTGCAATACCGATTGGACTACGTCCGCTGACAATCTCCTGATTTGTTGCCTCTTTGATTATCTCCAGTGTCTTCGTTTGAGCATCGTTACTAAGTTTTAATTTGCTACAAAACCTGGAGACATATTCCTGGGGTGGCGGTGGCATCATCTTTAACCCTAATCCGCGAACGATCGCTCGATAGTTCCTTCCAATCTCTTTCCTTGACAAATTTGATGCATTAGCAATTTCCTCAAGGGTCCTTGGTACATCACACTGCCTACATGCCGCATATAACGCAGCAGCGGCAGCACTTTCTATGGTCCTCCCACGAGTCAATTTCTTTAATACCGCTTTACGATAAATCATAGCAGCGGTTTCCCTCACTGTTCTAGGGAGACCCATTGCTGACGAAATTCTGTTGATGCTAGGAAGGGCATTGGTGAGGTTTTTCTCCATAGTACTGCTAATTCTGATTTTTTTCTGCCACTTCCTCAACCTATACATCTGCGCCCGGTTTCTGTTTGGAATGGATTTCCCGTAGGAATCCGTGTTTTTAAAACCGATCACAGTACTGAGACCTTTATCGTGAATTGTATAGGTCATTGGAGATCCTACTCGAGACCTCTTCTCTCGTTGGTCACTGTCAAACGCCCTCCATTCAGGCCTCTGATCAATGATACCATCGTCGATGACAAGGCCATAACCCTCACAGATCAACTCTGCCCTTGTATAATCTCGACTAATATGAGTACTTCCGCATTCAGGACAAACAATAATTTCTTCGACTTTTTGCGTTTCTTTTTTCGTCAACTAAAATCATCTGTAATTCTGTATATAGCTCCTCTTTTTATTATTTTGTTATTTTAATTAATTTTATATTTTTTCCTTTTCTTTGTCTTTAAATGCTCTTGCAGACAATCAACGCAAAGAACACTGGCACCCGGCGGTATGTAATAAGTCATACCAATTTTGATTGTTCTTCCACAGTTAGTACATTTTCTAGGAATTTTGGCTGTGTACCAATATTTATTGTCCATTAAAGAATACTTCCAAAGATATCCGTTTTTAATTGAATTTCACTATTTTGTAAAACCATATTTAGTGAATAAGTCCCAACGAATTAAGTTCATCTGATAGTTTTTCTACCGCTTTTGATATATCCTCTGTATTTCTTGCTCCGACACATACTATCTTCCCCGAGTTAAAGATCAACATAGCAATTTTAGGCTCCTTTAATTTATAAACCATCCCTGGGAATTGCTCAGGTTCGTATTCGATATTTTCTAGACCGAGAGCCATAGACGCCTCAACAAGATTGAGTTCTCCCCCCAAGTCGCCCACAGCTACCATATTTTGAATAACTATTTCCAGATTATCGTATACATCTACCCCTAGCCTTCTTAATTTTTCCGCTATTATATCAACAGTTTTACGTACATCCTCGATGTTCTTCGCTCCTGTGCAGTTAGCTTTACCACTTCTGAATAGAAGGGTTGCAGTTTTTGGATCACTTAGTCGATATACCAAACCAGGGAATTGCTCGGGTTCATATTCAGTGCCTTCTATCGATTTTGCTATCATGTCCAGGTCTAGCTTCTCTGCAAATGCGATAGACGCTACAATATTTTCTACCTTTACTTCCATCATATGTATCAATTCCTAATGAACATCATATTTTATAGATAGGTTAAATAGGTATGCAATTACCGTATATGCTATTTTCTTCGGGAAATCTAAAGAGAATATAAGACATGGCATCCATAGATGGCCATAAGGGAAAATATAGGATCTTCTTCATATAAGAAGATAAGGAGTAACTATGTCATTTTTAATAATTGTTGTTGATGTAGATAAGTTGGGATGCATTTCAACTTAATTACAAAAACTTATATTTTTAAGGGAAGAAAAAACAAAAGTTACCGGGCACAGTAACTTTTAGATTTATTTTTTTTCTGTCAAAAACCGACTAACTCTCTTTAACTCTTATTACGCTTCTTTTCAACCATGCGATACATTCCTCTTTGGTTTCAAACCCTGCCTCCGAGTATCTGTTAAAACACACCTTCAAGTGTTCCGTTACCCAATCCCCCCCATTCTCGTTCCACATCTCCATAAGTTTTTCCCTTGTTTTCTGTTTCCTCTCTCTTTCCACTCGTTCTATTATTTCTTTTATCATATCTCCTCTCCATGGGTTTTTCCTCACGTATGCCTCTATCATATCAAGTATCCATATGGGAGTTATAATCAAGCTCGTCGTTTTCCTTAATATCCCCATATTAAACATGTTTCTAAGCTGAATACCCATCATTTCTAACTTTGTGTCTTTCTCTGCTATCTTCCCGCTTTCGATCTGCTCTAACACCTCTTTATTCTTTCTGTTTCTCCGTTCATCTGCAGGGCGTCTACCCTTTTCGTCCTTCTCTATTACCAATATTAAATCCAATAACCCTTTCTGTATTTTTTTTCTTATCCTATGCCTTACTGCCTTTGCATTATCTGTACCATATTTAAATTCAAAATCTCCTATATCTTCTATGTACCTTTTTTCAGCCTTGCTCAGCATATTATCCCTAAATAGTAACAATATATTATTACTTTTTGCCTACAAAATGTTCTGATCAAAGCTAAAACGGAGGATTTCTAATTTCATAACCCTATATTTTTTACCTCTTCTTCAATTGATAGATTAGTTGAGTCAACTTTTTTTCTGACAAGTTTGCTATGTTTTTAAGTGAAGTATGTTAATATGGTTCTCCATCCCATAATTCTATAAATTTTTTAGAATTTAACACTTTCTCCAGTATTTTTACTTTGTATCCATGATCTTTGATCAAATGGTTAATTATTCTTGTTAGATTTCCCATCGGTCTGTGCATAGGATGTAATATGTTGTGTATATATTCACATTCTT
>JAUXAU010000111.1 GCA_030619765.1 Thermoplasmatota archaeon | reverse complement strand
TATGATGTGAATTGGGATAAAACAAAGAAAAAGCAAATTTGGAAATACATTGGTAAGATTTCTACCAATATAAAATCTGATATTGGTAAGTTATTTACCAATGATGAAATTGATCAAATTAGATATGCGTATCAACTAGCCTGTAAACATCGAGGTAAACCTAGAGATGCAATAAAACTATTATGTGATAGAATAAATATACAACTTTAATGTGTTGGTAAATGAATTACCAATATAAAAAGTATTGGTAAGACAATTTACCAATAAAAATTAAGCCTTCACCTTAACTTATAATTATTCTAGGCTTCCATACAAATCCATAGAGGGCAAAACACAAGGAGTAGATAGTAAACCATCAACCCTTTCTTTGAAATAATCCAACTTGGATTATAGTATCTCTATCGATTTTAATTGAACATGATCACATAGTGGCAATAAATGTAGAGATCCTTTCTATTTGATATTCACGAATGTTCATTCCTCTAGCGACATCATTTTTTTGATATTCTGTATTTCTTTCTTGACCTCTGGATGTTCTCGCTCGATTTCGTTTAACTCTGCTAATATTTTTTCCTCAATGATTGGCATACTATACAAATATATTATAGATTATAAAATATCAATGGAACAATGTTCTATATGACTACAAGATTATCCATCATGATGGGAATATAGAAAAAAAGATTTAGATCCTAAAGAAGCATGGAAGAAAGCAAAATTGTTACTACAGTAACAATTTTGAAAGGAAAAATTATTATTTAATAATATTTCTCATAATTTTTTATGCGAAATAGTTATATATTCTCAATAGCTTTAGAAAAATTGATGATATGAATAAAGAAGAATTATTATTAATTAAAAAAGGAGTTTCCATTACACAAAAAACAGTTCTTGATATCATTGAAAAATATAAAGATAAAGAATCTGATGATCTGCAAGAAGATCTGAAAAATGAAATTAATCAAGCATTAGATAAAATCGTTTAACGACAAGATAATTTATAATTTATGAATAAAAATAAATCCATGCTAATCATTGACCGTTCATTATATATAAAGATAATGTTTTTCAGAATTTTTGGCTAAAAACTATAAATTAACATAAAGTATTCTTTTTTTTAATGTCCGTTCATAGTTAGAATGCTTAATGATAACGTAACATTTTTATAGTTTGTTTGCATTATAGCTATTTATGACTAAAAGAAAATACAATTATGAAAAATATTTAGGCAGTTCAAAAAAACTCAGAAATTTTCTTGATATGTATAAAGATCGATTAGCCACAAATAGGGCATATAAATTGCATTTGGTCAAATATTTCGAATACTTAAAAATCGAAGACGTTGATAAATATATAAAAGACACAAGGCAATTAAATAAAAAAGAGAAAATAAAATATCTTGATGGCATAGAAAGAGATCTAAGAAAATACTGGATAGAATTGAATAGGCAAACAACAGGTAAAACACCTTATGTCTGGCTTAGTGCTATCAAAATGTTTCTTATAATGAATAAAACCCTGGAACTTGATGATGTCTATATCTCAATGCAAAAAAGCGGACATGGTAATTATGCGATCACTGAAACAAAGACACCGACAAGAGAAGAGCTATTGAGAATTTTTTCTTATTCCAACCCTGAGAGCAAAGCATTATTTATGTTTCAATTAACAAGTGGTCAGAGAATAGAACAGGTCATCGAAACTACGTTTGACAATATTGACATGACAAAAAATTGCCCACGAATCTATTATTCCAAAACTAAACAGAAATATTGGGTAAAAACCAGGATAACACCTGAAGCAAAAAAAATACTGCAGGAATACATAGATCAGAGAGAGAAATTTATTGAGATAAGAAGAAAAAGAGGGGAACATCTAAGAAAACAAAAACTCGATAAGAACCGTTTGTTTTGTATGGATAAATCAACAGCGAATTGTATTTGGTCTACGATGGTTAAAAACGCAGGATTATATGCGCTAGATCCTACTACACGTAAGCCTTATTATGGTACTCATTGTCTACGAAGATACTTTTTATCACATTTCGGTGATGAGACATGGGGGGATTTCTTCAGTGGTCATATAACGGCTCGTAATAAAGAATATCGTAAGTATTCAGATGAAAGGCTCGATGAGGAATATTTCAAGCATAAAGATGATTTGAATATCTTTGAAACACAACCGGATATTTCAGATATCAGAGAAAAAATAGAAGAGAAGGACCAGGTAATTGTAGAAATGCAAAAAAGAATAGATAGCCTAGAAGACAAATACAGTGATTTGTTACATGAATTGGTTATTAAAAAAGGAAAAAAATAAGGTTAAAAGGTAAAGTAAATTTCGCATAAAATCATTATGCGTAACAATTGTACGATAAATTTATTAAGTATCGTGCCTTATTAATCATTATGGTTACTGTAAGTAACGAAATAGCAAAAATAACTACTTTTGCACTTTATTCTAATAATCTGAAAAAAATCGATATCCTGGCAAAAAAATTATCGATATCCAGGAGCGCAGTAATGAGGATAATGATTAACCAGTATCGTTATGAAGATAAAGACATGGGGGAATTACCGTGAATTATGGTAAGGACTTTCAAGATTTTTGTAAAATAAACTCGCTCACCAAAAGTGAGGGGATCGAGATCTTGGAAAAAGAATTAGATAAGGAATAAAATTACCATCTGATAGTGTGAGGAGATATAGTGATGTTAGATAAGGAAAGAGAAGACATGGTGCCCTCCCTTTCGCATAATTCTCTATCTTTTGGGTACTTAATTAATGTTGTGATGAGGGACAATGACTATTAATAATTTAAAACGGACATTAAAAAAAAGAATACTTTATGTTAAGTCAAATAATTCATTTTTATTGAACTATAAATATAAGAATAACATGAGTGGTCACCAAATGGTGACCGGTGACCAAAAAAAAAAGAGTGTATGTGGTCACCAAAAAATCACAAAAAATTAACTATCTGCATTATCAGAGTAAAGTAACCTACTTAACTTAATAAAATAGTGGTCACCAAATGGTGACCAAATGGTGACCGAAGCGGATACCCTACTAGAGTAGGGTATAACAAAAAACCGAAAAACAGGGGATGCCGAAGGCATAAATTACGGTCACCGGCATACTTTCCGAAAACCGGTCACCGGTGACCAAATGGTGACCGAAACTATAAGGAGAGCCATATGGAGAAAGTGAAGAAAGAACCCACTAGGAGTGAGCGAAGAGATACCAAAACTATGCGACATAAAATTATTGATATAAATTTATTAAAAGAAGTTGGTGAGGGAAATCAGCAAAAAGGGTTTGAAGAAATAATCCATGTTTATCGGTCAGTAAAAAAAGATCCAGTGGAGTTGTGTATGGTCCATATATCTAAGTTTGTGAGAGATGTAGAGTATTATGGGGTTGACATCAATATTAAGAATTTTTCCGGTATGGTTCGCATGTGGTTGAAACATGGAGGCAATCTTGATCCCAGTATTCTTGATGAGAAACCTAACACTAGTATTCTTGATGAGAAACCTGAGAAGTCTACTAATAAGCTTGTGGAGGATAAAAAGCATACAAAGGTATATACTTCTCTAATTGAGAAAATAGAAAAGAAGTGATAGCATGGTGATAAAAAATGAAAGGGTCAATTCATAGATGTTGGAGATGTGGGCATTTTATGAGAATGGTAGAATTGAAACCTATTATTTGTAAAAAATGCAAAGCTGAAAATATGCTAATACCTAAAGCCATGAGAGGTTGAAAATGAGTAAATCTGAAAGATATGCTAAAATAATTTTGGATCATATAAAAGATGGCAATAAAAAGTATTTTACCAATAATTATAATGCAAAAAAAAATACAGGTTTGAAGAGTGGGGAGATCAGAGAGGCTTTAAAATTACTGCAGAAAGCAAAGATTTTAACGAAATATAGGAGAGCTGTTTATCAAATAAATTGGACATTGATTAAAAAGTAAAAAATCATAGTAAATTATTTATTCTATCGTGTCTTAAGAATCTACGGATTAAATTTTGGCAGTATGTCCACAGGTGATGAATGTTAGATGGAAGTAGACTATCCATTATTTCGGATCGGTTGAAAGATTTTTCAGAAGTCAGAAAAAATACCGGTGGTATTCTTTCTGTCCTGGGAAATACCCGTCAAAACTCATCTTTTTTACCACCTGTGGAAGAAAGATCATCATCTGTGGAAGAATCTGCCAAACAAAAAAAGGCTAGTGAACAACTAGAATCTAGGTCCTCGGAGGATCAAGAAGATTTTAGTTACACACAAACACAACACACCAAAACGATCAGTACAAGCTGATTCTGGCATGAAAAAAGGGGGGCTTTGCCTACCAAAGCCTCCCTATATCGCAAATAAAAGGAAGTGTTAAAAAATGTTCAATGGTGAAATTATAAATCGAATTAAGGAAAGATTAGAAAATCTACCGATTTCTAGGGTCCCTCCTTATAGAATCCCAGGTGCCCCTCGAGAATTACCATTAGGATCTCGGGATAATCCGATTAAGGATACAACACCATGCAAAGGTGTTACTCGACCTGATACATTTGTTGGCAAAGTTGCGCCTCCTACCTATCTTGAACCTGGAACTAAATTGGATTCTCAAGGTAAAAAGTTAGTAATTTCAGCTTAATTTGAGATCACACTGTGGTCCACGATATCAACTCGGATGGTGTTACGGATAGTTGGCATGTATTAATCTACCATTTTATCACCGTAACACCATCGTCTCATGTTTAAGTCTTTATTGATGTGAAGTCTATGCCTAAAACCATGTCTAAAAAGAAATCTAAGACAACAAAGCCTGATGAGGAAGTTTTTTATTTCACATTTCCTCCTGAGGGTGGCACAAAAGAGATCACTACTGGCACGTTTGTACTCGATTTTTATTCCGGCAAGATAACTCTCCCCAATGGCAATGAGGAGTTTATCAGTGACAACCTCAAAGCCCATGGTATCAAAGCATGTCGTAGTTTATTAGTCAGAACAAATAAGACTATCAATGTTTCTCATGATGGTAAGGGAAAGTATCAGATCACGTCAACAATTTTTGGTGAGAACCATCTGGACTTCAGGATACTTTATATTTATACTACTGAAACAACCAACATTTCGATAAAGGCATCCTCAAGCCCAAATGCAATGTTCTTTTTTTAACATGTTAACACAAAACATAACAGGGTAATATCTCTTCTAATATTTTTAAACATTCTAATTTAAAAAACTCAAGGTATGCTTTTACCGTTCTTATCTTAGAATTAGGATTTGTTAATTTTCTTATAACATCTTTTAGTAATATTTTTTAACTTTCACGTCTTAGTCTTTGATATGTTAAAATGTAAGTATGGTTGTGGCATGACATTTCCTGACAAGGCTTCATTGATGAGGCATTACCGGTGGGAATGTGAAAAATCACCTGTTGTCCAAAAATGGAAGGATAAGAAAGCTAAAACTAAGGAGAAAAAATCATTTGTGGAGACAACTGCTAAAAAACCACCAGTAGATGGTAATGAAAGCGTTCTTTATGATGCAATTAGAGAAGAAGTAAAATTATTGAAAGCTGAAAGGGAGCTCAGGATGTTGCGGGGTTTAGGTAGTTCGGATGCTGGTTCGGATGATGGTAAAATTACTTGTAATATTGAAGGGCAATCTGTGAAGTTGAGTTCTAGTGAATACATGCATTGGATACAGCAGAAGAGAGAGAGGGAAGATAGAAAATTAGAGAGAGAACTTAAATCGGAAAAAAAAGAAATAGATATGATTGGCGAACTCAGAAAACAAAATTTAGATCTTCAAACCGCAATGTTTAATTTCCAGTCAGAAATATTAACAGCTCAAATGCAACATAGCCCAATAGATTCATTTTTGCAAACATCTGAAAAATTAGAACAGCTGGGAATTTCACGATCTGGATCTGCAAGAGATGAACTTTTGAAACAAGATAGCAAAAAACTCGACATGCTACTAACTATCATTGACAGGAAGGATTTATCTGTTGAAAAAAAAGTAGATCGGGCTATAGAACGGTTTGGTCCTAGTATTGTGGATTATTTAAAGGAGATGGTTGTCGCTATGAAACAGCAACGTGGTATTATTCCTGGAGAGAAACGAACGGATAAGGATTATGAAAAAACTCTAAAAACTATGGAACAAATGGAACAAAAATTGAAAGATCAATCGGAAAAAAAAGATGTTGATGAAATACCAGTAACCGAGCCTGTAAAAAAAGTTATCTCATCCGGTAAAGAGAAGAAACATCCATCTGCAAATAAGAAGACCAAGGAGATTAAAAATGTACGAAGAACAAATAAATAAATTAATTGAAATAATAATAACACAACATCGTATTGAAAAAAATCTTGATATTTTAGAAGTAATAGTAAAGATTATTACAATCCCTCTAAAAATAAAATCCCCTCCTGTTGCATAACGCCTTAAATCTACTAGTAGTTTTTTGATTAGTTGATATATTGTTTATTGCTATTGTCATACCAATTGCTAATTATCGATGGAGCTGTCATACATCAAATTATGATATTTCAAAGAAAGAGGTTGATGGTTTACTATCTACTCCTTGTGTTTTGCCCTCTATGGATTTGTATGGAAGCCTAGAATAATTATAAGTTAAGGTGAAGGCTTAATTTTTATTGGTAAATTGTCTTACCAATACTTTTTATATTGGTAATCTATTTACCAATAGGTGAATTTAAAATGAGTATTGTAAATAAAACTATTGGTAATAATGTTTACCAATATGATGTGAATTGGGATAAAACAAAGAAAAAGCAAATTTGGAAATACATTGGTAAGATTTCTACCAATATAAAATCTGATATTGGTAAGTTATTTACCAATGATGAAATTGATCAAATTAGATATGCGTATCAACTAGCC
>JAUXAU010000039.1 GCA_030619765.1 Thermoplasmatota archaeon | reverse complement strand
GGAAAAAATAGTGAAAATAATGTCGAAAAACCCGAAAAAACAAACAAAAAAAAAGAAGGGGGGGGGCTTCGGGTTGATAGATTAGTTGAGTCAACTTTTGGTGAAAATCATCAGATAGGCACTCCTAAAGGCGCCTCCGCTGCTGATTTGTCTCAATACGTAAACACTATTCGACATGCCGAGGAAGTTGTTGCAAGCGATCATTTAACGCTTCATGAACTTGCTCAACGCACAGGTATATCAGCTAAGAATGATATAAATTTTTTGGAAGGTATTGTAGATGCTGCAATCAATGATCCCACTTTTGACACACTGTTAGGAAAAGATGACAGTGGTTTGTACTATAATACTAGAACCGTTAAAGGTGCAACAGAAGAAACACGTGGAGAGGAAGTTGCCGAGATAAAAAAGGGCGTGTTTTTAGTAAAAGATAAAAAAAGTGAGAAGCCAGAGTCTCTACCTAAAGGTAGAGACTCTGTGGGCCCTGTGGTGGAAAAAGCCATGCTAGAGGCATTTGAATCGGCACTCTCTGCTAGTCATGCATCGATAGAAGAATACATCGCCACGGTTAGCAGTGATTCTTCTGGTAAGGTTTCCGTTAAATCATTTAGTCTCTTCTGTGAACATAATCTGCATGTACAAAATCACACTGGTTTTATAAAATTTCTCAAGGACAAGGGAATAATAGTGGATTGTGGAGATGATAATATCCGTTACAATAAGGAGGAAAGCAAATGAACGTACCTTTATCTGTAAAAGCTACCGTATCGTATGGAAAAGAAAAACTTATCTTGTGGGCAAACCAGGAGAAAATAACGGTGCCTGCACCCATTAATCCTTACTTTTACACGTTAGAAGAAATCGATTTCCCAGTTGAGAAACCACAAATCAAGCATGGTAAGAACTCGGAGCTCTTTGCAAAACAAAGGAGTAAAACGGTTAAAAAGGCGAACCCACCGTGCAGTCACACAGCTGTTGAAGGGGTTGCGATTTCTGACTTCAAGAAGAAAACCTTCTATAAGTACGAGTTTTACACCAGGTCATCTCTTGTTGCAAATAGAGTTGATGGTAAGACATTCGAAGATAATATAATTTTTACACTACGGAACAGAATCGACAACCCAGATTTCTATCTACAGTATCCTCACACCAATGACCTTGTGTTGAATTTCTTGGATATCGAACAGGTCTGCTCCCCAGGTTATCTCTTCCCAATCTATGCAGATAACATCGTCAGCATTAGCTGGGCAGGGAACGATAGGGAGATATCAACCGTTTTGCTAGATAAAGGTGTCCAGAGCGATAAGAAGATATTGGAACTATATGGCAGAAAGTACTCAAAACCTGATGTGGAAATCCTTTACAACAAGAAATATGACATTCCCACGATTATTGAACGATGCAAGAGAAATGGTATTCCCACGAACTGGATGTCAAAGGGATTGAAAGATCCTTACATTGGTAGGAGTAAAATCCCATATCTTGAGGGGATTATTGTCTATGATATATTGGATTCTACACAGGCTGATCAGAGCCTCAGCGGCAATGTTTCAGATAGGAAATTGAAAACTGTTACGAAGCATTTCGGTTTTGAGGGGAAAGATCTTGATCCATCGAAGATATCGGAGTATATCGGCACACCGGAGTTGATAGATTACAACCAGGATGATGTCCGAAGTCTGTTCCATCTTTTTGACATCTACATGCCAGGCATTCTCCACCTGGCTGATGATCTCAAGATCCCGCTGAATCTCGCCTTGGATTTGAGCGTGTTCGACCTTAGTACTATTCTTCTGGGAGATCTCTATCGTGAACATAACATCATTTGTGATGGGAGTAACAGGGTTCGCTATCCCGAGATATTCCAAAGGAAGAAAAAAAAGGATGAGCCAAATTATCAAGGGCCATTGGTTGGTATAGAGAAATATGGTCGGTTTGTACCCACTCTTAAGGGTGACTTTTCATCCATGTACCCTACTATTGCTACGGTGTTCAACCTTTCCCCAGATACATGTCGTTTGGTGGAGTACCAGAAATATGTAGAGAACGGATTTAAGATACTAGAAGAAGATGACAAGTTCATTTATTATATTCCAGATGATGTCATAGATAAAACCGTTGTTATATCAGTACTGAAACAACAGGGTTTTCTTTCCCAGGCGATTAACAAGCTTCTCAAAGAACGTGCAAGCGATAAGGCCGAGTACAAGAGAACAGGTGACAAGGCTGCACAGGCACGGAGCTGGGTTGCAAAGCTAAAGGCAAACGGTTTGTGTGGCATCCTTGGGAGTGCTACCCATCCTTTTGGTTATGTTCCAATTGCAATAGCGATCACGGGCATCGGTCGGCAATGTATACAACTTGCAATAGATACATTGGAGAGTCTCTATCCTAATAGTGTATGTGAATTTGATACCGATGGCTGTTATTTTACAGCTAAAAACTTTGACGAAGATGCATTTCAGACACGGTTCAAGCAAGCGTTAAAGGATAAATTCAAGCGATCCCTTGACCTCGAAGTAGAGATCGATCACTACGAGAAAGGATGGTTTTACCTGGCTAAAAATTACATCTTGAAGAAAGGGGACAACGTTATCATCCATGGCGCAGCGTTGAAGGGAAGCCATAAGGCTCCTATTGAGCGTGACCTTACTAAGGAGTTAGCCAATGTTGTACTCGAGGGATCACCGGTAGCTCCTATTGGGAAGAAGTACACAGATGAACTGGATGCTTTATCGTTTCCCTTGAAAGAACTCGCCATGCAGATGACGATGGGAAAGCCATTGAAGGCATATAAGAGTGAGAATTGCACTATTATGCAATTGGCGAGGCAGGCAAAGGAACATTTTAATATTGAGCCTGAAGAGGGGAATTCATACTATTATATCAAAACAAAATCAGGGTTTAAACTATTGCAGTTGGCAGAGAGGGACAACAACATCAGCCAAGACGTTGATATTCCCTATTACGTGAAGAAGATAGAGGGGATTGTTGAAATTTTCAACACAAAGGGACCAGGAGGTGTGCACGATGCAAAGCTCTGCTAAACATGCCTATCGGTTGTACTGTAAAAAGTGTGATTCTTACTTCATCCTTGTCATTCATAAGCAACGGGATTACTGCTATCCTCATCCCTGCCCTTACTGTGGATACTTGTATACGATGTTTCTGGAAGGACTATTATCGGGGGGCGATAAATAGTGACTTGGAATATAGAGAGACCTCTGGAAGTCTTAACGAATGAATCGAGTTATCGTATTGATAATGTAGCATTCCCACGGGTTACTTCTATTCTAAACGTGATTTCGAAGCCAGCTCTCAATTTCTGGTATGGCAAATATGGTACAGCATATTGTCAACAGATCAGCACTGCGTCAAAGGAGCGGGGAAAGACAGTTCATATATTGGCAGAGAAAACTATGAACAATGTCTCCGTCGACTTGAAAGGTTATAGTGATAGTATTCAAGGTTGCCTCCGGGCATTTAAGAGTTGGCGCCAGTGTCGAACCATTAGAGATCGGAAGACCGAGGTATTCCTCTACAGCCGGAAATATGGCTATGCAGGGAAAACTGACCTTATCGGTGAGATCGACAACGCTGTTGGTGTTATCGACTACAAAACCAGCAAGGATATTTATCCCGAAAATTTTCTACAAGTATCTGCATATCTAACTGCATTTGAGGAACTAACTAGTATTATACCTTCTTTTGGTGGTGTTCTTCGGCTTGGTAAGACCGGGGAATACGAGTATTGCGAATTTTCTTACGAGAGTGCTAAGGAGTTCTTTCATTATTTTCTCGCTGCATTGGAGCTTTGGAAGTGGCAACAACATGATTGGAATACAGTAATCAAGAGAGAAACAGGGGTTTGTTGTAGTAACGAAGCGGGGACGGATTTCTCTGCAAATAACATATATAAGGTGCATAAAAATGAAAAGAAAGAATGAAAAAGGAGCAATAGAAAATGAGGCAGTTGACGTGACAGCATCTGAAAACCAATGTGGAAAAATCCCAGAGGACATTCCTACAACCATATGTTGGGGTTTATTGGCACTGAGGGACATTTTGGAACCCGATAGTGAAACAGTGACACCTAAATTAATAGACCCAGG
Organism: Thermoplasmatota archaeon; assembly: GCA_030619765.1. Taxonomy (GTDB): domain Archaea; phylum Thermoplasmatota; class E2; order DHVEG-1; family DHVEG-1; genus JAGLML01. The sequence goes on along the minus strand of JAUXAU010000039.1, from coordinate 26,030 downwards.
AGAGTACAAATCTTCTGGAATCCTTTGGACATTTTGGAGAGGATGTTAAATGCAGAAAATAAAAGGGATGTGCACTAGAACGATAACGATCGGCTGGCATGCTGAAGGCATCATATCTAATGCACGGTGATCTATATGAATGAGGGTATATAAATAAATAGGAGGTCGGCTGGCATGCTGAAGCTGGATAATCTTATTACTCTTGGTAGTTGCCATGGCGATGTTATTTTAGATCCATTTGTTGGTAGTGGCACGACTGCGGTGGCTGCACGGATGAGTAATCGTCATTTCATCGGCTTTGAAATCAATGGAGATTACTGTAAGATTGCGGATACACGATTGAATAGCACCCCTGTCTCTTTGGAATGTTTTGGAGGGCGCCAGGTGTAACTATGATAGAAGATTTTGTTGACGATGGACGCCCTGCATATGGGGATAGCATATTGGATCGTATCAATGAGATGGAGAACCATCGGAGATCGGTTATTAGAAAGTTGAAGGAATCTGGTGCTTGGAGTGAAGAAGAAATCCGTGAGATCGCACGGATAATTGATAGAAAAATCCATGCATGGGATCAGCTACGAGGCGTTGATCTCCATAATTTTGACCTTGGAAAATGGTTGTGTGAGGGTGAATAATGTATTGCATTGAGATCTCTGGATCACCTGTTGCAAAATCACGGCCTCGAGGATATCGAACTAAACAAGGAGGCATCCGATTTTACACACCTGTTAAGAGTCAACGGTTTGAAAACATTGTCAGGGAACGTGCTGAAAAAGTTTTCACTAAACCCCTTGGTGGGCCGCTACGAATGGTCCTTGTGTTTCTCCTTCCACGCCCTAAACGGTTGATATGGAAGAAGAGACCGATGATGAGAGTTGCTTGTGATAAGAAACCGGATGTGACGAACTTGGCTAAATCCGTTGAGGATGGATTAAATGGTGTCGCATATCGAGATGATGCACAGATCGTTGATTTGCATGTTTCAAAGTTTTACCATGCCGGAGATGAATGGCCACAGGTTCTTATAGAACTCGAGGAGGTAGAATGAACGGTCAACGACACTTGTCAATCGTTGGATTCAGTACAACTAGGGATGATAAGGACTACTATCCTACTCCTCCAGAGACAACAATGGCTCTGATGAAAAGAGAAACATTTGAAGGAAATGTTTGGGAATGTGGAAGTGGAGATGGTAGAATGTCGAAGGTTATTGAACAATTTAATGAGTGTATCTCATCTGATATTAGATTAGATGATGATATCTATGGTGAAAAGGGAGTTGACTTCTTAAAAACATACAGACAGGTTAATAACATTATTACTAACCCTCCTTATAGATTTGCAAAAGAGTTTGTTGAGCATGCACTTGTTTGTACTGATAAAAAAGTTGCTATGCTGTTAAAACTTGTATTTCTTGAAGGAGTAACTAGATATGAATTATTTCAAAATACGCCATTAAGAACTATCTATGTTTTTTGCAAGCGGCAAAAGATATACAAGAGGGGGGTTATCGGAAAAAATTCTGGATTAATTGCTTATGCTTGGTTTGTTTGGGATAAAAATTATCATGGAAAAACTTACGTTGAGTGGATAAAGAATTGAAATTAGAGGGATAAACGTATGAGTCAAGTGAGACAACGAAACGGAAGCGGGACCTCTTGCAATGTTATAATAAGGAGAACATAGAAAATGAAAAAGTACGATATTTATATTGAATATTTAGATTTTAAATGTAGAACACCTGAAAATATCTTTACTATATTGAATGACAAATTTAATTTCGATTATATTCCTTCCACAGATAGTTCATTATGCTCTGATTGGATTGGTAAAATATATTTATGTCCTGAATATCATGCACAAAAAACGTTCTTGTCGAAAGGATTAAGTGAATTAAAAAAGGGAAATTCTACTTTACTTGTGTGTCTTTTGCCTTGTAGGACTGACACATTGATTTTTCATAATTTGATACTTCCTAATGCTGTAGATCTCCATTTTATTCGTGGGCGTCTTAAATTTCAAGGGTTCAAATATTCTGCTCCTTTCCCAAGTATGCTTGTAGCTTTTGATTCGAAGTCTCTCGGTAAATTTGCGAGTGAATTGAAATCATTTGAAATAGTAAAAAACGGGTGGGAACAAAAAAGAAATAGGATCAGTGGAGGGGAGTATCCTATAAAAAAGGTGTATAAAAATGAAGAATAAGAAAATAGAGGAAATAACTCCAGAGGGAGTAAATCTTAAGGCTAGTGAAGAAAACGAGAAAGTGTGGCATGATTTAACTCGGTTTTTTTTGTTATGCCAAGAAAGGGGGCTGTTACCAGGAGAGTACAGAACAATTTTAAACACTCTCAACCTCGAAAAGGATCTTACAATAACAGAGACTCTTGGAAGGAGAGTAGAAGAGAAATTTAACCCTGTTAAAAGAAAGAAGAAATTGTGGCACGAATCACTTCAGTTTCTTTTATCGTGCCGAAAGGCAGGAATGTCGCCAGAAGATTACAGAATGATATTGGATACCCTTGATCTCCAAGAAAAGAGGGAAAAAGTAAAACGTGAAGATGGCGAGGAGGCTTCTAGGATAACTAGAGAGAAAGAGGAATGGCTTAAACAATGTCCTCGTCAGGTAACATTATCTGGAAAAATTATTGGTAATTAGTAAAAATAAGGAAGTGATAGAAAATGACCAAACCAAAAAAATCTGGAAAAGATGACGTAGTATACGTCAATGTCCCTAGGGGTCTTTTAACCTCGATGGCATCGCTGATAGAGGGTCTCTACCGTGGCACGTCGAACTCCTATGTTGATTACCATGATGGATTGGAAGAGCATCCTGGAAACCGCAAGTGCCTCCATATAAGGAGAGTTAGAAGATTTTTGGAAGATGTTAGTAAAGAAAGCAAAAAATCATGGGAAGAAAGGATTGCTGAGGATATAGCGAAACGAGGCAGGGACGGGGTTCCCAGCAAATGATATGTACGAGGTGTTTAGAAATGGAAGAGAGAAATAAAATGTTAAAAGAAGAAAATAAGGATGCAAAACCTGGTATAATAGTCGACAGAAGTTATGACGCTATCCCTGGCAAGGTTATGATATCAATGGAGAAAATCATCAATTGTTACTATGAAGAGGCAAAGAGAGAGTATAGATATCTAGTAGATATATGTGGAGAAGAAGATACACAAAAGGTTAAGGACCATATATTCCCTCATATGGAGAGAGTTATAGACTTTTTGGAAGAATTAAAACACACTGACGAGTGGATCGATGAAGACATAAACGAAACAGAAACGGAACTTTCTGTAAATAATATGTAAGAGATGTATAAAAATGGAAGAGAAGAATATAAAAGAACCAACTCCGGAGGGAGAGAAACTCAGGGCTGTTGAATTAGCTGAAGATGAACTATCATATATCACTGGAGCTATATGGGAGGATGCCGGTAGTAATCAACAATTTTTACCTTTTTATAAGAGGTTGTTGAAAAAATTAGTAGATGAAGAAGAGTACAAGAAATATCTCAGTTGCGGTAGATTTGAAGAAGATGAAGAAGAAAGCGAGATCTTGGCATAACAACAACATAGAAGGTGACGAATATGAGTGGAAAAGAAGAAACAAAAAAACCTCTTGAAGAGGGAGAAATCATAACGACAGAAGCAGGCTACTGTCCTAATTGTGGCAGTGGAAGTTTGGACTATAAGAAACCATATCTATCTATGGATGGCAATAGCGAAATCTATGAAATCACTTGCGTTGACTGTGGATTTGAAGGAAAAGAGTGGTATATCTTGGAGTTCAACACGATCACAGATATGAACGACAACGATATGAATGGGAAAAAGAGAACTGTGAAAACAGTTTCTCCCTCTTCTTCTTTTTTATATCTAATGTAAAAATGGAGATAATAAAATGACCGAACAACATGATTTATATAAATGGTTAAAAAAAGAAGATGAATACGAGAAGACAAAGGACCGGACATGGGTTTACGGTGACCAACTGGTAGGATATTCATACAGACCCATAGATGATGAGGACATTAAAAGACATAAAGCGGAATGGCCAGATGAACCACCAATTGATTATACATGGAGAGCTGAAATATGGAGTGGAGGACGTATTGTAAGAAACGATAATTTCAATAGTGAATCAGAAGCAATTGAGTACCTTCGTGGTAGAAGAGATAGACGTGGTATTCCAAGAATGTATCCAAAATCAAAAGACGGCAAACCAGTAAAACGATCTGAAAAAAATCTAATCTGGTTGAAAGAAAAATTCGACATAGAGTAATAAAAATGAGCATGCGAACCGGGGCGCGCTATATCAAATACTTCATATATAAACAATGGAGGCATAAAAATGACAACGCATGGTGTTGTAGCAATTGGTAACAAAAATAGATGGGTAGGTGTTTACAACCAACAGGATAGCTTTCCCAGTTGTTTGGGTGAAGATGTATGGGATACGATAAAGGAATACGGTAATCTAAACAAATTCGTGAGGGATCTTCTGAAATATGATGACTGGATCAATTTCTTAAATAAAGGAGTTTGCCCCTACTGTGGTAAAAAGGGTTTTGGAAGACCGTATAATAAAATAGGTTTTCTACGCGAGTGGACCAAGGGTAAAACAGAAGATGGCGTTAGAAAATATTTTGAAGATCTCCCATACAGTCCCGAGTATATTGAAAAGTTCTTACATGAACCAGAATCTATCGAATTTAGGGATAATATTGAAAGAACTAATTATCCTGATCCTGAGTGTAAATACCATAAACATGAAAAATTAAGGCGTACTAATAAAATCACATCTGAAAGACCTAGTAACGAGTGGATTTATGTTGTAGATCCTATAACAAAACAGATAATAGTTATGACAGGCCAATACCGTGTATCAGGTAAACCTATCCGTCGATTACTGGATATAGATAGGTTGACCGATGATGAAGACTGGATCTGGAATCAGGGTTTTATCGATAATAGGTATGCTGTTGTTACAGTTGTTGACCTTAATGGTAAAAAACCCGATTGGAATAAGATACATCACGATGGCGATGATATGAAAGAGTTTTGAGCATGCACATTCCAGTGCGCTATAAAAATACCTGGAAAAATGTAGGCACCGTCAATTGGTGCCTACTCCAGGAGGTGAGATAATCAATGAACATAAGATTAAATGAATATTACGTCGGACTTACACGAGCAATGGATTCAATTGGTTTCATAGGGGATAACAACCGTGTTCGTTATCTCCATTCTTCCAAGGTATACGAAGAATGTGAGCGTGTACGAAAGCAGATTATGGACCAGCGAGGTTTTACTGATACTCGAACCCGTGGGTGGTCTACGTGTCCGAATTGTGGAAATACCTATAGAATGAAGTATCGGTCCAAGGAGGATGCACCAGTAGGTAGTATTTGGTGTGAGCAGCATATTACCGGGGTTTGTAGCGATAAGTGTTGGGATGAATTCCTGGGGGTAAAGCAACGCATATGAGTACTAAACAAGGAGGTGGTACCATACCTATGAATAGAGTTTGGTCCATCAAGACAAGGGAGATGATAGGATGACAAACCATGTGACTGTCCCTGAAAAACCCACATTTGCCAAGTTCCCTTCATGGCGGGACTATCAACGCGATGGTGTCGATTTCATTGTGAATACAGACAAACGTTTCAACGTTATCGATGGATCAACAGGAAGCGGAAAAAGCCTTATTGCTATGGCAGCAGCAGGACTACTGAATGGCAGAACCTATTATCTCGTTGGCTCGAAAGACCTGCAGGACCAACTCCTTCGTGATTTCCCAGAGTTGTTGCTATTGAAAGGGAGGAATAACTTCGATTGTCTGATGAAGGACGTAACATGCGATCAATGTATGTACCGTTATGTCAAAGAACCGTGTCCAAAGAAAGAGAGATGCCCTTATGTTGTTCAGAAAATGGAGGCAAAAGAGGCAAAGTTTGTGGGATGGAATTATGCAATGTTCCTCACTAATCAGTATTTCGTTAAAGATTTCCCTCGAGTGGAGCTGCTAATTTGCGATGAGGCCCACCTTCTCGAAGGGCAACTGATGAGATTTATTGACATAAAATTCAATTACCGTTTCTTCCGTGACCTCAATCTACCATTTCCCGAAAACGATAACCGTGAACATATCCTTACTGTGCTAGATAGGGCTTTAGAGGTTATTGGAAAAAAACATGAGAAGGCCGAGGGCATAGTAGGTGGGAAGATACGCAGCGGTGGCGCTCCTGATATAGAAGAAATCGAATTGTGTAGCAAATGGGATAACCAAATGAAGAAACTGCGGTTCTTCAAAAGCGTCTATACACCTATCAACTGGGTCCTCGATTATTCCAATGACCCCGAGAAGAGACGTAGTTATATTTCGTTTAAACCTGTCAAGGTTGCTGCATTCTCCAATTATATTTTTGATTGGGCAGATAAGGTAGTACTGATGAGTGCGACAAATCCTCCTTCATCGATTTTATGCGATAGTCTGGGAATCTCCCAAAATGATGTTAGTCGCTTGGTAATTCCCTCTACATTCAAGGTAGAAAATCGCCCAGTGGTTTTCGTCCCGATTGGCAAAATGAACCGCCAGTGCTGGAAGGACACTATCGAGGAAATCGTCCCCTTTTTAGACGGTTACTGTAAATGCCATAAGGAGAAGATCCTAGTTCATTGTACCAATTACAAAATTGCTGACATAGTAACATCTGCTTCGCATTTATTTGGGAATTATCAAGTTTGCTACCATGAAAATGCCGGAGAACGGTCGGGCGCCTTGTACAATTTCAAACGTGCCGATCCACCGGCTATTTTGATTAGTCCAAGCATGGAGACAGGGGTTGATTTAGCGGGAGATTTATGCCGCGTGCAATTTATTCTGAAGGTGCCCTTCTTATCCATAGGGGATATACAGGTGAAAGAACGGATGAATATTGATTATCCGTGGTACATCAGTTCCACGATTGCCCGCCTCGTTCAATCATCGGGCCGAATCGTGAGATCGAAAAATGATTGGGGCGTGACCTATATCCTGGACGTTTGTTTTGACGATTTATTCAGGAGATATCGAGGGTTTTTTCCACGATGGTTTTCGGAATCGGTTTATCGCGTACCTACTCCCTCTGATAACGCTAATCTAACTCCCGAGGATTGGCTTGCTATACTAAATAGAGAAAAATTGGAGAAGATGTGATTAAAAGGGTGGTAGAGAACATGAATAAAAGAACAACTAAAATGGGATGGTTGTAATAAAATGTCTGTTGTTGCATATGTTGCAGGGGATTTTCATCTTAAAAAGTTTAAGAGAGATGTGGTGTTCCAGATTGGTTTAAACGAAGAAGGTGGTACTGTTGAAATCGGTGTGGATTTCTCCATCCTTCGTTCGTATTTGGCGAAACGTATAGATGGTGATGAGGTAACTCCTATCAGTAGCGAGGATTCGCATTTCACTTATGCAATATCGCATTTGCCACCAGATGATAACATACGATTTTACATTCAACGTTTTGTTAACGAGGTTCTCTACAAAACAGCATCGATAGCGTTTCCTAACACATTAACTAATACGTTAAGAAAGAAACAGCAGAAATATCCTAAAGGGAGTTTCGAAAACGAACTGCGAAGCTACATCCATGTGAGAGGGAAAAAGCTAGCGGATTTGATGATTGCAAAGTGCTTTGCGCTATATCGATGTTACTATGGATATGATACCGATGCATGGGAATTACTCGGTTGGATTCAATGTCGGCTGAGGGCAGATTCTTTTGACTCTATTATTTTCAAGGCAAGGATAACCTTCAACGACATTGAATTCAAGTATTTCCTACATGACATGGCGCACTTGAACCAGGGTTTATGCCGATACGTGGTAGATAGGATAGATAGGGTATCATCTTTCAGTGATTATCTTGCTTTAGTGAAATCAGCGCCGAAGTTCATTAAAAAATGCAGGTATCCCATCAGGTTCACCGATGACGAGATAGAGTTCTTGGACCGGTATAAAGTCTATCCTAGGAAACGGATTCAGTATTTCTATGCCAAGGCACTGGCGTCATGCGATGATATTCACTCGCATCGGGTTATCACCGATCTCCTCAAGTTTATAAATGCCGATTTAAAAGAATGGCATTACTTCAAGGAATACAATCACTATGACAAAGGGTATAGTACTGGGGAAATACATCATTTGTTGAGAACGGTTTATGACGGTTATACAATCTATGAAAACAATTGTAACAATGGGTATGGTGTTGAATTCGATAGAGTTGTAGGGAGTTCAATGAAGATGCTTCAACGGGCGATCTTTAACCATCGGCAAGAAGCTTCTGTCAGAAGGAGAAAACTGCTTGCTACACCCGATAGACCAATGCTGATGCCTCCGGTTGAATTACCTGATTGGATCGAGGAAATCAGGTTGAAGACACAGCATGACTTGTTGATCGCTGGGGAAGAATGTCATCATTGTATTGGGAATTTTACTAATTCTTCTGACGTATTTGTGAGAGAAGGAAACGTATGTGCCCAGATAAACCGATGGGATTTGACTGTTGGTCAGTGCTATGATTTGAATGATAAGGTTACCGATGCTAGTAAAGATTTGAAAAGGAGGTTGCATAAGGCACTCCATCCACTGAAGGGGCAATTGTCGAGTGCTTCATAACCATTATGTTTTGAAAGAAGGTAGATGAAAGAGAACAAATGAAGGGGGCAAATCTTGGATGTATTAACTAAGTGGTACTTACCTCGTAGGTGGAATGTAGAAGCATATGTGCCAGGACGATAAGGAAGGATAGTAAATGAGCAATTACAAAGAACGATTAGTTTGTAGGTTGGTAATCAATCGCTTGCTTGGAAAATATCATTGTAACATAGAAGATTTACTCACAGGTAAGTATTGTGTTTTAGGAAGGGGCGTAAAGAAGCAAATTAAAAGAATGTTACAAGAAGGGAGAAAATCTATTGATTTTACAGATACAAACAAGGGTGGTAGGGGATGATTTATTATTATCGGTGTGTTAATTGCAATAATATTTTTGAATATATATTTCAGATAAATCCAGTATTAGAATGTCCTTTTTGCTCCAGCCGTCAGGTTGAAAAAAACGAGGAGTTGAAATGAAACCGGATCTTCGTAACCTAGACTCGAAAAATTTCAAGGAGAGACCACACTGTAGACAAATGATTATCCGCATGATGAAAAACCATGATTGCTCACTGCTTAAACTCGCTGAAAACTACAACTTTTTTGAAGGAATGTCAAAGCAATTATCGAAGATGATTTTGGAAGAGAGAAGAAATAGGGGGTGAAATGAGATAATGGGCAAAAGTCTTTCAAAGCGGAGAGAAGAGGCATGGCAGGAATTTGAGAAATATGTTATGAGTTCGAAGAGAGAGAAAAAAATAGGAGTATTTTTACCTCTTCAATTTGCAGAGAGATTACTCCGAGTATTTTCTCCCTATGATGAAGTAAGAAAAAGGTAAAGGAATAGAGAGAATTGTTATGAATTTTGAAGTGAACACGTTGACTGTGGAGGCATTAGAGAAAGTTATTGACTTAACAATAGCGCAGATGCAGAAAACCTATGTTGGTATCTTCAAGGATCCAAAATATTATCACAATGGTTTTGCATGGTTGTTGTTAAAGAGATTGGATAATGAACCGTTACTTACTTTTTTTGAAGAACATGGTACTAAGCCTCTGAAAGGAATATGCAATGAAAGGGTTTTCTATCACTTGATAAAATCGGATGCTCCTATCATAGAAATAGTAGATGACAATGCATTGGAGTATACGCTTTCTAAGGTGTTGTACGATACAGGTAAATCAACAAAATGGAAAAAGCAACACTTTTGGTTACAATTTGATTTTAAAGATAATAACGGTAATAGTTTTAATGATCAGTCCCTTCCCTATAAGGAAGAGGTATACGAGTTTTTAAGGGGTCAATTTAAATGTTTAGGAATTGATGCTGAGATTGAGACAATACGTAGTTGATGAGATTGAAAAATAGGTGTTGGTATTATGAAACGTTTGAAATTTGTAGTTGGTGATATAGAATAACCATATATAAGGAGCGGCCGGGTTGCCGAAGGACACTAGATAAATTGATGAAAATGTACAAATGCAATTTGCAAGATCTTCTCGACAGCAAATATTGTGTTCTGGGTGGAGGTTTGAGATTGCAAGCCAAAAAGATGTTGGAAGAAAAGAGAGAAGGTTGAACTATTGATTTTTAGAAATAAAAATAAAAGGATAAAAACGAAAAATTTATAAAGATATACGTCCACCAAAGTTATGAATGTGCTCGAAAATAGTGAAAATAACGATAATACTTCTAATTTTATTTCTATTTATAATACCTATTGGTAGTATTGGTTATAAAGATGTGACTCCCTCTACTGATTATGTGGATGTAATGGGTGGAAATCCTCAGTTTGTTGGTAATGTCACTGTGGTACTCAGTGCAGAAGCCAATGCTGATGGCCCGCCAGTTACTACCTGCATATTGTATGGAACTAGAATTATCCCCATCTCAGGTTTTTTGCCGTATGGATTTGATGAAAAAACATTTGTAATCCCAAAGATAACTGCGGATAATCAATATCATTATATCTCAACATGGATACTTAACAATCCAGGCGTTATTTACGATAAAATTGAAATTAGATTTATAGGTGAAATGCCTTTACCTACATATAATGAAACAATAGATCAAATCCAACAATTAAAAATTGGGGAAGAACCAGATACTGACGATATATCGATAAAGATTTTTATTAATGAAAACTCAACTGAAAAAAAAAATCATATTACATTGTCAGGTGATATATTTGGAAAGAGGTTTCCCATGGATGAGTTAGTTACACCGGGGGGTAGCGCAACTCTATATTTTTACGTGAAGAGTTATAATAAGACATTTTCTGGTACTTTTCAAAGTCATTTTCAAGCCCAAATTTTTGCATTGGGAACCACGCCAGAAGTAACGCCAATATATAATCTAGACTTTGAATTAATCGATATAAAAGCTAATGACTTTACATTTGATTTAGATTTCACTCTTAGACTTACACCAGATGTAAAAATTGGGGACATAGAAGTCTCTTATCCAAATAATGATATGTGGGAGCCCTTACCTTTTTCTTCAATTTCACAGCAAAAGAATATTTATCATCTAGAAAACATTCGTCTCAAGAGCCATGGAAATTCTATTGAATACCCGTTTGATAAATATGAAGAGATAATTGAACTAAATGCGATTAATGAGGCAAATACGAAATACATTAATGATAGCTTGAAATCCTGTACAGATCCAATAACATTTACAACTACAGATTGGCACATTACTATATCTGTAAAAGGAAATTGCCTATATTTCACTTTCACGAGAAATCTGGCAATTACTGTATTCTGGGTATTGATTGCAATAGGAATTATATTAATCGGTCTAAGACTCGGCTATATTTTTAGAATAAGAAGATCAAAGAAGAAAAGATTAATGAATTTTATTTTTTATCTCGGAGAGGTAATTAGTGTTCCTTATTGTATTGGGGCGATATTCAATTATATAGTGTATATTAGTCCACAATTCCATCCACTTTCTATAACAAGTTTAATGTTTCTATCCTTTTTAATTCTCCCTATAATTTTAGGCGCGTATATATTTGTTATTAGAGAGGAAGAAAAAGAAAAAACAATTACGAAGCTATGGAAGAAACGAGTTAAAAGATAAACATTGGAAAAATAATTTCTTAAATAACTAGGGGTTTTTGATTTTCGCTTCTGAGAAGAATGAATTGCTATATCTGTTTATCTTTCACATTTTATTACAAATGGCCTTCTAACTTTTTAGGCGATTCTTGGTATTTAATCAGTGTAGGGGTAATGAGATATTCTAAAGAACAGGGATATATGTAGAAACTTATACTTTCTGCCGGAGATGTTTAGATTGAGTAAAGATGATGTATAGTTGAACGATGAGTGATGTCAGTGGTGGTGTCTAATAAGCAGGAGAATAACATGCGGGGGGGTCATGGGCTGAAGTCCATGACCTATGCACAATTGTATATACAATTGTAGGTTTTCATAGAAACTAATGCATGTTCTAATGTATGAATTTTAGGTAGAAATGGTTATGTGCATTGTAGGTATACTACCAATCAGTAGTAAGCAATCAAGGGGTAATGAAAGCAACTGTGGAGCTTGCTTAATGGGTAAAAGTCAATATAACAATCACCATTTTAGCCGCGAATATCAACAGAGTGACCTAGCTATCTCGCCGGCGTAATCCCCCGTGGGTTTGTGGTAAACCCAATGCCTGTGGCTAATTGGACATTACAATAACCACATTTATATTGTCTAATAGCCATTCAGATATCCAAAAATTGCAACTGGGTAAATTTAGTAATTATGAAGGAGAGAGCAATCTTTTACTATGAACGTACTATCGTTTACTGTAGAGATGATGTATTAGGTTTCTTCTGATGGCATGGAGGGAGTTGTAAATTTTATTTACTTTATCTAATTAAAGACTAGTTTGTTTTAACATCTTTTACGAACTGCCTTAATAGATTTATCGTTACTTTTGCTATGGTAAACTTATAGTTTTTTCTCCTTTGCAAAGAACCGATATTTCCTGCTAATATTTTATTATTACATGTAGCCCTATGGTAAGCCATACTCGCATAGTGTATTTTTAATAGTACTGTTTACATCTGGAGCCTATGGTGAAGAGAAAGAAGCATAAATCACCGAGTCGCTTGAGATATGAGGAGTCTCATCCTGTTGTTTCATTTAGGATCAGTCAAGATTTGCATGATAGATTTAAAGAAGTCTTGAAGTGTCGGGATCAGAGTGTTGTTGAGTTTTTTAAAGATGCTCTGGATAAACAACAAGATGGATTCTCACCGGGTGCACTTGTTGCACTTCCCTGCTGTTGTTGTGGTGAGCCAATGGCCCTTAACACCAAGGTGAACCCTGCGGTTAAAACGGTGTTAAAAGAGGCATTTAAAACATGGGGTCATATTGAATGTTTGAAAAAGAGAGATAAGCAAGTAGAGGGCAAGCAACTACCATCCACATCTTGATCACTGTAAACCGTGTGGCAAGTTATAGCATATATTATCCTCGATGCATTCAGTAAATAATTTCGTATGCTAATTGTGATAGGTAGATCTGTCCCTCTCCATCCCTCCAAATATAATATTTTGGATATCAGTTTTTCAGAATGGTAAGTAAATCACTCTCTCACTCCTCTTGGTTTATTTATCTTCCCCATCTCCCCAACTTCACTACGTTGGGTTAGCCTTTTCAGACAATGGTGTATCCATCATCTTGATCACTGTAAACCATTGGGGTAGGTTATAGTATATTCTCTCTGTATATATAGCTGGATGAACAGTTTGAATAGGCATGTGAGGTCACCTATGGACACGGTTGGAGCGCAGAGAGGAGCACGATCCCCCAGCGCGATGGTGAGGGGAGTGGTTTTAGGTAATTACCAAACACCACCGTGTCCGGCACGGTGCTCGGCACGGTTTTTACAGCATATCAGCACACTACAGAGCGCGATCGCCGGCACAAAATTAAAAATATATCGAGGAGCATAAGAAGATGATGTAATGCCTTCCAAACCGTGTTGGATACCACGATATTTTTCATTGTGCTTGATAATCCCCGTATCTATAAAGGATAGATGAATGATGGACAGTGGCCTATATTGTATGTTTTTGTCGATCCTCATATCTGAAAAGAATGGATGTTGAATGACCAGTCCTTGTTAACGCTTTTTATCAATCGCCATATCTGAAAGGAACGTATGAGTAGTGAAAGCCCTCCGTGAACCTCCGATATATGCCCGTTGGGGATGTAGTTTCATGCAAGGTAGAGGAGATAGAGGAGATTCAACTATGGCTTATTTGTTCTTCCCATCCCCCCGAACATAATATTTCGTGCTAGTCTTTTGACAATCAATAGTTGCCATTTGAAGTGGCTTGTAAACCATTGGGGTAGGTTATAGTATATTCTCTCTGTATATGAGTTGGGTGAATAGTTTGAATAGGGTATGTGAGGTCACCTATGGACACGGTTGGAGCGCAGAGAGGAGCACGATATCCCAACACGGTGGTGGGGGGAGATGTTTTCCTTAATTGTGGCACACCACCGTTCCGGGCACGGTGCTCGGCACGGTTTTTATACCCATACTGGCACGCTGCAGAGCGCAATGTAAGCACAATGTAATCGTAACTTTTAAGTCCCAACGTTTGTTTAGGGGCCGATGCCAGATCGAAAGTGGAAGACTGTTTTGCTTTGTTTTTACCATTATTTTACGAACTGCAGAGAATCGATTAGTTCGCAAGATTTGTTCGAGTACGAATATCGGTTTTTTCGTGACCATGATATATTGACACCAGAAGCAGTACATCATCACACATCTCGTTTGGCAAAACGTGATCTTCTCTATAGCATTTACGACCATTCGAAACCAGTCCACCACGGGGTTGCACGTTGCTATCTGCTATCAAAAGTAGGGGCAAAAAGACTTGCACGTGAGGGTTTGATACCTGAAGAGGAAGCTGAAAGGTTATTATCGTACATTAGTTACACTGCTGATGAAGAGAGGTCGGCATTTAATCATTGAAGGTATTGAAAATGGACGCGGAATTAAGACGGGTAATTATTGCTCTCTTGAAAATATTTGATTACAATCGTTCGAGGGTAGCTAAAGTGCTGCATATCAGTCGAAATACTGTCGCTGAGGTAGCGGAGAGTGAAAAGAAAAAAGACAAGGTGTTTGCTGCTGAAGAACAAAAAAGTAAGGAGATAGATACTGAGTATCAAAATCTACTAAAGACGGTAAGAAGACTGTCATTTCGGATACAGGGCATTGAAAGTAGGTATGAAGAAGAGAGTAAGCAATGGAGTAATACAACAAACTTCGTAAAAAACAATATTATTTCTCGTTTAAATATTATTGGAAACGAATTTAGGAGTATAGCAGAAAATATCGCAAAAAACGCAAAGGATATTGAGGATTTACAGAGGGATGTTGACATTTTTAAAGAGATATGGCATGATAAATTTATAGAAATAAAAAAGAGATCTGAAGTACAGCAGAACGAGCGTGATAGAGTAGATGCTAAAGCCAATGAGAGAGCTGTTGAGGTTTTTAGAGAAGCGGAGCGAAAAAGAGAACAGGGGTCTACAGATGTATTTCAACAAAAATTAGAAGAGAAAAAAGATGATAAAAGAAAGATGCTGTTTTAACTACATGGCTTTGTTTATTCCTTGATTAAATCAGATTTAAAAGCTGAACACAAAAGGTTATAAGAGCCCTAACTTATTATTAAAAGCAGAAAATAGTATTGGTGGTGATAGAAATGATTAAATTCAATTTGATAGAAAGAATAAAAAAGCGGTGGTTTCTCCTTAGAAAGAAGATGAGAGAAAAAAGAAAAAACTCTTAAATAGAAATGTAATTATACAATTTTGCAAATAGCCATGGAAGAAATGAAACCCACGAGTAATCTGCGTAGCCAGAAAATAAATGTAACCCAGTATATTGTTGCGTAGCCAGGGGGGCTGCTTACACCTCCTTGGCAAAAATCTTTTTTTGTTAAAAATATTTCTTTAAATATCGTTTCTCATTTTCTCTTTTAACACAAAACATTTAAATATTCAGCATATATTTAAATAAACATATTCTTGAGGTGTGAAAAGATATGAGGAAAAAAGATAATTATGTCCTAGATGAGAAAGATGAGAAGTTATCTTGTTTATTTGCTGATCTGGGAATGCCGAAGAATTTTGCGAGAACATTGATGTATGTCTCTCAGGTTGAAGAATGCTTTGGGAAGGATATTGAAAGAGGAACTGATCTTCGGCAGCCTGAGGTAAGTGTTGCTATGCAGGAACTAAGGCGAAGAGGATGGGTAAAAAAACGTGATCGCAAAAAAGGAGGGAAAGGCAGACCGGTTCATATCTATAAAACCACAATGAATTTATCTGAAATATTGAAAACCTTCGAGCAGAAAAAAAAGGAAGAATTTGAAGGTGTTAAAAAGAACTTGTCAGAACTAAAAACTCTGGTTGAAAAGATAGGCAGCCTCTCCTGATTGACTTAAATAAAAATTAATATAGGGGAGTAAAGCCCCTGATTTTGTTATTTTTGTTGAATATTTTTTTTGCGCCATCTATATATCATTTCTCCAGTTCCCCATATGATTTTTGTTCACTTTTCATCCACAATAATCTATCTATTAATTTTCCTTTCTCTGGTTCACTAATCAACACCTGCTGTTCATTGGCCATTTTTTCAACCCTTGGTGCAACATAACAAAGATACATAATATGAGGCCATGGATTAATCCAACATTCCCTTCCATGTTCACAAAGATGAGCCCTGCATTCAGGGCAGTGTTCTTTGAATAGGTTATCCCAGATCTCACCAAAACATTGCTCACAGAGATATTGATCCCAAGGTATGTCTGGATCTATAGGCTCACCAGCAATATTTTCTTTGAGATATTTAATCGATTTTTTGCACCTGCCACAGATTAACATTATTTCTCTCCTTTAGAATCAATTATCTTTCTTATTATCAAATCAGCTTTTTCTATTTCTTCATCAATTTCTGTTTGTTCTTCAAATGATTCCCAGGCGAAATATGGAAATTCAATATCATCAATCTTAACACCGATCTCCCATTGCTCTGCAACAAATAGACTAACTGGTAATTCTGCTCCAGAATGAAATCCTTCTTCTTTCGTTTCTTTTGCCATAATATATCACTTTAATATTATAGTACCCTACTATTTTAGTTTTACTATGGATCTCCTATTATGTGGTATCTGTTATCTCTATGTTACATTCAAAACAGTCGTTTATTTCTTGTCTTCGACAATGTTTTCTATTCGCTTAAATCGTGAGGCACACTGATTGCAGGTGATAGTAGTTGCCCTGGTTCTTGTTCTCCATGTATGACCGCATTTTGGGCATTTCACTTTTTGACGATATCCCCTTTTTTTCTCAATGGCTATTTCTTCCTTAACGATATTTTGTGTTCTCTTAAATTGTGTGTCACAATAACTACAACTAATCCAAAAAGTTTTTCTCTTTGTTTTAAACACGTGATTACATTTAGGACATTTTACTGTCTGTCTATATACTCTCCTCTTTACCTCATTCATTAAGTCCACCTTGTCCCTATATCATATTAGGCTTTTTATCTTTTTTTCCTGTTTTTTAGTTGAAGGGATTTATAAGAAAAGTATTTATAATATAGACGACATATTAACATATTACTTAGAGAATATGGAGTTGACAAAAAATGGATGAATACAGTCGTGGATTTGAAGATGCCCTAGACCTTGTGAACGATTATATGGAAAGATGCAAAGATAAGCTTCCAGAGAAATTTGTGTTACAAATCAAGGAGATTATTCAAGAGGCAAAAGACAAAAAAATTGCAGAATTGAAAAAAGATTTTCTTCTGACTAATGGTGAGATCTCTGCTGTAAAAGATAAAAAAGATAAAAAATCTAGGAAGTAAATAAATTATCTTGAATGCAGTGTATGGAAACGGATAAAGACAAGATTGAAAAAGCGAAATAGCTATATACCTGATTTCTTTGTAAAAATCAAATGAGTATGGCTATGAATAAACAATTATTGATAATTTGGATAACTATTCTGCTCTTGGTTATTAGTTTAAGTGGATGTACGAGTGAATCGCCAGTTTCAAAAGGAAATGTTAGTTTTAGTATAGTGGATGTTACAGTTACTAGTGAGTTAGAAATTGAACAATATTTTACAAACGAAACTAAAATAGAATTTTCCAATGATACTAAATATGTAATAATTTCTATAACAATAGAGAACAAAGAGAATAAATGGTTGGCAGTTCAAACTACACCAACCCTTTCTGGTTTGATTGATGACGAAGGAAATGAGTATATAGATAATATGTTTGTAAGAATTAACAATTCAACATATTCGATAGAACAGATAAACTCTATTGATGAAAATGAAACACTCTACGATGACATATCTCCAAATTCAACAGAATTAAAAAAGATAGTCTTTACAATACCAATAGAAAGAATACCTGATAAATTAATACTTGACTATGGTTTTAGAGCCAATGAATTAACTAATGTAGAAGATTGGTTTGATATAGAACTTCAACTTCCATCATGATAATTAGAATAGATATTTATGAAATTGTAGTTTGAGAGAAGGAAAACATGAGAATATGTTTGATGGCAGATACTCATCTATTCTCCTCCGAAATTGGAGGAAATTGGGTTGACGAAAGTCTTTTAATTTTTAAAGATAAGATACTACCAGAGGTAAAAAATGAAAAACCAGATATAGTCGTGTTTCTTGGTGATATACTGGATCCTCATTCTGGCAAAAGTGACCCAAGATGGCCTAAAGGAGACGAAGCTAGTCTAAAATTTGTGAAAGTTCTCAAAAAGGAAGGAATCAATAATGCTTATGCTTTAAAAGGTAATCATGATTATATCGAACCTTTAAGGAATATTTCTCTGATGGATGGACCACGGTTTATCGAGGACGACTGGCTCAAGATTAAAGACACATCGATGTATTTCTTCTCTTCAAGATATCCTAATATTCAAAGAGCCGTAGAAGACCTAAAATCTATCCAAGATATTCAGAGTAAAAACAAGATATTACTCTTGCACGAAAACCTTAGTATCAGAGGTGCTGATAACATACCTAGAGATGTTATAAAGCAACTTTCAAAGAGATTTGATATGGTGCTAAATGGTCATCAACACGTCTATCAAAAATTATATAAAAACGTATACTGCCTTTCCTCTACTTTACCCTGGCGACTAGGATATGGCAACAGCGATGTAGAAATCATGTGGAAGGATGATAAACCAGAGATAAAAGAGAACACAAATAGATTTGGGTTCTATATCCTAGATACGGACAAAAAGCATCTTGAATTTAAACCTGTGGATATCGGCATAAAAATTGTTTCTGCAAGATTATGTTTTTCGGATGATTCCGCCAGTGTAGTTAGGGAGAGATTGATAGAATTGTCAAAAAAATTACCTGCCATTACTAATCCTGAACAAGCCATACTGAGAGTTTATTTGGAAGGTGAGTTAAAGGAAGGAGAGGAAAGAATAGATGTGGGTTTTTCGGAAATAGAAAATAAATATTACTCAAATTTTTATGAAGGTAGAAGTAAGAATATATTAAGAGTAGATAAGATGAGAGGAGGAGCATATTTGAGCAAAGATGATTTAAGATATATATCAGTAGAAGATGCCCTCAAACAACTAGAGGGAGAGGCACCAGAAATAAGGGATTTTTACAAAGAAATAGGTGATTTAATCGAGAAAAAAACCTTTGATGGTGAGGCACTTCTGGAAAGAATCAAAAACTCCAAAGTTTTAGATAAAATACTGGGGGCTAAAAAATGATTTTCGAATCATTGAAAGTAGAGAACATCATGGGATGTAAGTATGAGATAGATTTTGACCCAAGATATACCGTGATTATCGGCAATAATAGGCAGGGTAAGACATTGACTGCAAGGCAAATAATGTTGGCATTGTATGGTACAGGTGCAAGGGAGAAGGACCTTCACGATAGTTGGAAGCTCCGGATAGACGAATTGCTGCCAACTTCAGATGAAGGTCTAGTAGAATTAGTGTTTAAAGCTGGAGACCAACGATATAAGATATGCAGAGAATTTGGGAGAAGGAGAAAAACTGAATTATGTACTGAAAAAGGCGGTTTATGGGTACCGAGTTACAGAAGAGATTCGGAAGTTAAATCTGGGCTTGAGGAGGATGTTGGAATAACACCAGGTTTGATGAACATCGTTATGTCAAATGAGCAAAGTTTGATTGGCACCATATCTTATGATGATAAATTACAAGCTAATGTTTGGGAAGGATGGAGATGGAGAACCGAAATAATCAGGGGGAATATAAAAAAGGCAGGGAATAAATGTTTCAAAGAGGAAAGAGGTTTAAGTCTTGAAATTGATGGTTTACAGGATGCAGTTGATTCAATTGTAAACAATTGGATTGAGAACGATATTTTTTCAAAAGATGAATTGGAAGGAGGCGTTAGTAAAGATAAACTTGAAACGAAACTACATTCAATAATAAATGGGGTAGAAGGTATTGGCAAGAAAATCAAGCACTATCGGGATTTTCATGAAATTTTGATTAAACTAGATGATTTAGAGAGCAAAACTGTAATTGAAAACATAGTAAAAATCTGTATGGAAAAGAAGAAATCTCTAGATGAAAAAGAGGATATAGAAGACTTGATAAAAACTTGTGAAAATTATTCAAAAACATTGGCTAAAGTGTCTGATAAAAGTGGAGAAAAGGGCATCCAAGACAAGATTAGAACTTTAGAAGATGAAGAAAAAAAGCTATCATCTGCCAAAGGGTTGAAAGACAGAGAAGGGGAACCATACAGAGCTGAATGTAGTATTTTTCCTCCAGAAAAGGGTGGGAATTTAATCGTTGAAATTCCAGATAAAGTGGCTACAAAATTTAAATACGAAGAAATTGCAGGCGGTGGGATAGCTGTGCCCTACGACGAAGAAAAAGAGAAGAGAACTGCTCAGGAGAAAAAGAAGTTGGAAGAATTAATTGAAACATTTAATAAAGAAAAACAACGCCTTAAACTCAATAAAGACAATATCAGAATGAAAGCAGGGGGGAAGAGAGAAGAGTTAGATAAGGCACAAAGGATTTTAGAGGAACAAAAGAATATTTTAAATGCTGATAAAAAACATTATCTGGACAAATTTGAGAAGATTACTGAAAAAGAAAAAATGGCTCGGAGGTTAGATACAGCAAAAAATTGGCTCAATGACCTACACGATGCGTTGAGTGAGGAAGAAAGCCTTAGAAAGATACGAAGGGAGACGGTTGCATTTATTAATCGAATCTACGAAACAGTATATGGCTGGGATATAAATGCACAATTGGAAGAGGAGGAGAAAATAATTATTACAGATGCACAAGGCAATGTTAGAAGTCATCCATCAGGATCTGAAATACATATCATGGGGCTTGCCTGGAGATGGATGATAGCTAGGAGTTTTAATCTACCACTTGTACTTGACGAGCTCGATGTTTTGCTTGATGAGAAGAATTTTGATAGAACAAAAAGATTGATAGAAGAAGAGATGGACAGACAAACGGTTATCCTGACACTAAAAGAAACTTTGAAGGATTTGCCGGGAAAAATATACCGAATCGTAAGGGAGGAAGGCGTTTCTACTGTTGAAGAGGTAAAATAAAATATCTACTGTTATGAAATTGTAGATTTGAATATAAAGGAGTTGGTGAAGAACGAAAATCGAAGTTGAAGTATTAGATATAATAAATGGCCAGTTGAAAGCCATCGAGTTTGAGGGCGTGAAATATAATCTGACAGAATATGAAGACACACCGACAACCAGATCATATAAGAAGAGACGTAAAGGTAAATATTGGGATGAAACCTATCAGAGAAACGTAACTAAAGATGAGATAGATGAAGTCAAAAAAGCAATCCTGCATGTGGAGGGCAACTACATACCAACCACAGAGGGGATAGCCAATCAAACGGGGGTCGAGATCCGTGATGTCCAAAGTATCCTGCGTATCATGAAGAAGAAATTGAACATTGTCACACCAGAGAGAACAAAAGGGCACAAGGTAATATACAGATTAAAAAGCGATACGGAATCCCAAATGGATTAGGTTTGCATCGATACTATTCTGGAAATATGGAAATGCTTATATATAATATGTTTAATTATATTGTAGGTATCTGAAAAATGAATAAAAAACTCTTGATACTCGTAATAGCTATTCTGTTGTTAACTGTTGGGTTAAGTGGATGTACTACAACAAATCAAAATGGAAATGAGTCTACAGAGACATCAGATGAAAATGGATCTACATCTCCATCAAATGAAGATCAAGATAAGGAGAAATTTACAACATTACCAGATGGAACTAAAGTAACCGGGGATATTGATAAGTTAAAAATTTTTAATTACTCTATTGTTACTGAACAAGAAATAACTTATAACACCTATGAAAAAATAGCAGATGGGTTTGTATACAGCGAGAATGCATCACGGTATAAAATATACGGAACAACAAAAAACATCGCAGGTAAGATGCTTAATGATATTAAAATTACTGTTGAATATTATGACAGCAACAATATTTATTTAAGCTCAAGATCAGATACACTAGGGATACTTGATCCAGGTATCCCAGATACATATACATGGGATTTTGAAATTATATATTGCAAAGAGACCATCTTAGGCGTGAATGAGTATTTTGAATATGTAGATCATATTGGTGGTTTTAAAATTTCAGTTTCATAGAAAGGAAAGAGAAAATAAATGACTCAAAAAGAAATATTATTTGAGAAAGAAATCAACATCAATGCCACAATAAAAAATATTGAAAAATCAGGTTTTGGTAAAAAGCATATCCCCTATGAAAGCCTTAAACCTCAACTTTTTGACAACGTAAAAAGTGCCAAAGAAATAAAAAAAGAATTAAGACAGGAACTAAAAATATCAGGAGATATTTATGTCTTTTATTTTTTAGCAGCAATATGGCTAATTCCAGGAGTAGCTATAGGATTTTTGATAGGATGTCCACATTTGGGTCTTGCCCTCGTCACCGTTCTCTATTTACTGGCACTTTTTATAATATTATTTCTTTTTTTTGTCTATGTTTTTAAAAAGAGAAACAAACGGATTTTTTTCTTCACTCCAAATACAGTAATTTTTACTGGTGACTTCACTA
This sequence comes from Thermoplasmatota archaeon, assembly GCA_030619765.1. Lineage (GTDB taxonomy): Archaea > Thermoplasmatota > E2 > DHVEG-1 > DHVEG-1 > JAGLML01. The sequence continues at coordinate 3,198 of JAUXAU010000039.1, read as the reverse complement.
AAGAATATATTAACAATTTTAAAAAACTTATGGTTTGGAAAAAGCCTAAGGTAAAAAAAGGAAAGAAGAAAAAGGGTTAAAGAATGGATAAGAAGGTTGTAGTAGTTGGAATGATAGTTGCTATACTCTTGACCGTTGGGTTGAGTGGTTGTACGGAACCAACCAAAACTGAATATAGAACTGATAATGCTAAAATATTGTTAGAACAAGTTCATTTTGAAGGGTTTGGTGGGGCTTATCGAGGAAAGATATGGGTTGTATTTGAATACAGAAATCTTGATGAAACACAGACATTATGTAAAATGAATAAATTAGATTATGTGTTATATGGCAATACTCATTATATTGGAGGTGGAGAAATAACTCACGAAGGCATGGGTAGTTTTGAAAATGAAGAATTTTTATCTCAACTAGCACATTTTGATGATTATATTCAGATATATGAAGATGATATTGATGCACCTATGAAACCCATAGTTTATATTCATCCAGAATTACGAAGTGCCTTAGAGAATGAAACATCGATAGAATGGAGTGTACGTGGTGAACTTTCTTTTTATGCACTAGATAGTATACTTATAGAAATACCATTTGATTTAACTTATTATCAAACCATATTTGATTAATATGAATAAAAAACTCTTGATAGATGTTATGAAATTATAATTCGAAGGAGAAAAAAATGAAACTTGAAAATCCAATTGGAAAAATCAGAAAAGTTCCTCTACGGGAAATTTGGAAAAGGGAAGATAAGGAATTTACAAAATGGTTAGAAGAAAATATTGATTATCTTAACGATGTCCTTGACTTCAATTTAAATGTTATTAAAAGAGAGGAAAAGGTTGGTCCTTTTAAATTAGACCTTTTTGCTGAGGATGAAGATGACAATAAAGTAATAATCGAGAATCAGTTAGAAAAAACGAATCATGATCATTTAGGAAAGATACTTACATACATGATAAATCTCGAAGCAAACACTGCAATATGGATTACAAAAGAACCGAGAGAAGAGCATGTTCAGGTTATTGAATGGTTAAATAAATATTCTCCAGGAGATATATCTTTTTATTTAGTTAAGCTTGAGGGAATAAAAATCGGAGATCAACCGATAGCTGCCCCTTTATTTACTATTGTATCTGGTCCAACTATTGAAGCAAAACAACTTGGTGAAGAGAGGATAGAATCTGCACAGAGATATAAACTTAGAAAAGACTTTTGGACAAGCTTATTAACAAAAGCAAAAGTTAAAACTAGTTTACATTCAAATGTTTCCCCAAGTAAATATTCTTACATTACAACAGGAGCAGGTAAATCAGGGATTGCATATGCTTATGAAGTAACGTATAAAAACGGGAAAGTTGAAATATATTTTAATAAGGGAAAGGAGGAAGAGGATATCGTACTTAATAAAAAAAGATTTGATCAACTGTTTAAATACAAGGAGGAAATTGAAAAAGAATTTGACGAAAAACTGCTGTGGGAGAGGCTTGATGATAGGAAGGCATCAAGAATTTCTTATATATTAGATGGAATAGGATTAAAAGATGAAGATAAATGGGACGATATACAAGATAAAATGATAGATGCTATGATTAGATTGGAGAATGCTACTAAGAAGTACATAGAAAAATTAGACTAGTCTTTAGTTAATCATGATTTGCAAAATCTGTGGCGTAAATGAAACAGTTAGGTTATTTGAATAAAAAACTCTTGATATTCGGAACAGCTGATCTATTATTGGCTATTGGGATAGTAGCAAAAAATAATAAAACGAGTGAAGAAAAATGCAAAGTTTGTGGCAATCAACTAGTCTATACAGATGAGAAAACTGCAAAGGTATGCCGCAATCCCAAATGCCCTAGATATTTCAAAATTCCTTCAGAATGGTAATGTATGATAAGGAGAAAATGAAAATGAATAAAAGTGATGATTTTGAAGAAGAAATGAAAACGATGGACGAAACACAAAAGTTTATTTTTACACCTGAATTCAATGAATATATTAGAAATTTTTATTTATTTGATGATAAAGATTTTAATAAAGAATGTGATAAATTGTCGAGAAAAATTAGTAAACAAATTAATGGTTGTCCTATTTCTGCGGTAATTAATGTTCTTACATTTTATCTATCTAAACTTGTTTCGGATTATTATGATATTACAGAGACAAAAACACTTAAACTAAAGGAAGGGTGAATATGAATGAAAACATATGAAAAGATAGCTATAATAGCGTTTGTTAGTGTTATGGCAACTTCCGTTTTACGCCCTATTGTAATTAGTGAAGGCTATGATGCTCTGTTGTTTGCCGTAATTATATTTGCTGTTTTAATTATGGCTTCTCTTATTATGATAGCAGTTTTTTACAAAGATTCATTATGCTATGATAATGCTACATATCCACATGTGATTATTTTTGGTGTTTCATTACTTTCCTTGTTTTTCTTACATTTTGCATTAGCTATGCTTATTCCTACAGCAGTTAGTTGGGCAATTGTAAAGCGATGGGAGAAGAAATGAAATCTGAAGAAGAAAAAATCGGATTGATAATAAACAATATCACAGTCGATGAGGCACGTGAAATCATGGAAAAGGTCAGAGAGATCGAGCAGAGAGATACAAGTAGGCTTATTTTTGCCCAGATTAAAGGCTTAGAGGATAAACCTGTTGAGGAAGCCGCTGAAGTGGTGAAGAAAGTGTTTCCTCAGAAGAAAATTGTTAGGTGAAATAATGAAAAAAATCATAGCGTTATTTAAAAGATACCCTTTCTTATTTTTACTTATAAATATACCGATAGCCTCACTTATATTTTATTTTGTTCAGATAGAACCATGGATGGAGTGGGTTATGGTTTTTCTTTTTTGTTTTGTTATATACTCTATAGAGAGAAATATGCTAAATTATCTATCCGAGGGCAAGATTAAAATAAGGACGATAGAACAGATAATAGACGAGGAATGGAAAAAACATAGAGAAGAGAAGCAAAGGGAAGTAGGAAATAACAGGACAATTAGGGAGTTGAAGAGATGAATAAAATAAAAAATTGTGCTGGCATATGTAAACAAAAGAGGAGTATTCTTTTTGTATGCAAACATAATGTTTATAGAAGTAAGATTGCTGAATTTTATCTAAAAAAAATTAATACAGAAATTAATGCATCAAGTGGCGGTCTTTTTGCTCCGGGTGGTAGTCCTAATCC